>NZ_JBPTTK010000019.1:0-77970 GCF_053290175.1 Enterobacter sp. 186315
CCGCACCGCACGAACGTGGGCCGGGTAAGCGCAGCGCCACCCGGCAAAAAACCGCACCGCACAAAGAACTAAAGCGCCACTAAGGGCGCTTTAGTTTTTCCCGGTCTTTGTCTTTCTCTCTATCCCGCTGGTTCACAGGAGGGTTTCCCCCGACATCAGCACCCCTCGTGTCGAGCAAGTTGGGGAGGTTCCGGATTGTGCCGACACTTTAATTCTATGCAAGACCCCGTTTTTCGCCAGCGCAGACGGTTCCTTTTTAGCCAAAATTTTTTCGCGATGTTGTTCGATTTTCTATAGTTAAGGCGTAGCCATTAAGGAGAAACCGATGCTAACGCTCCACCATCTTAACCAGTCGCGCTCTCACCGCGTAATCTGGGCGCTGGAAGAACTCGCTCTGCCCTATGAGATTGTTCGCTACCAGCGCGAAAAAACCATGCTTGCGCCGGAGTCGCTCAAAAAAGTGCATCCGCTGGGGAAATCGCCGGTCATTGAGGATAACGGCTTGGTCCTTGCCGAGTCCGGGGCCATTCTTGAGTACCTGCAAGAGACCTACGACGGCGAATCGCGCCTCAAGCCGCAGGATCCTGCCGACAAAGTGCAGTATCGCTTCTGGCTACACTACGCCGAAGGGTCCCTGATGCCGCTGCTGCTCATGAAGCTGGTGTTCAACAGCCTGGGTAAACCGCCCGTTCCGTTCGGGCTGCGCACCATCGGCAAGGCGCTGGGGCAGGGGGTGCAAAAAGCCTACCTTAACCGCCAGCTTGAAACCCACGCGCGTTTTATTGAATCGCATCTGGCGCAGAACCGCTGGTTTGCCGGTGACGCGCTGAGCATGGCCGATATCCAGATGAGCTTCCCTATTTTTGCCCTGCTGGCGCGCGGGGGGATCGACAACCTGCCGCATACCCGGGCGTGGAAGGAAAAGGTAGAAGCGCTCCCGGCCTGGCAAAAAACGCTGGAGCAGGGTGGGCCGTTAACCCTTCCCGGCGAGGCGTGAAATGTAACTAAATTGCGCACCAACGATAACGTTTGCGCATCCTCTGGTTATTTCTTCATCTTTGGATGTGAATTTTAGCGAAAAAGGAGAAAGTTCAGTTGAAAAGGGCGGTGATTAGGCTAGATAATCGTTTGCCTTTTTTGACCACCCGTTTTGTAAGCGCGGAGCTAAACGTTTGCTTTTTTTGTGACGCCCCTATTCGTCGCAAACGTAGCACAAGGATTTGACGTTTTGCTGGCAGTGGAGTCTCCACCACGACTTACAGACGCTCTATAAAAATTCTCAGGGGATGTTTTCTATGTCTACGCCTTCTGCGCGTAATGGCGGTTCACTCGACGCCATGTTTAAAATTTCTGCTCGCGGCAGCACCGTGCGACAGGAAGTCGTTGCCGGTCTGACCACGTTTCTGGCGATGGTTTACTCCGTCATCGTGGTGCCGGGCATGTTGGGTAAAGCGGGCTTCCCGCCTGCGGCCGTCTTCGTGGCGACCTGTCTGGTCGCCGGCGTCGGCTCCATCGTGATGGGCCTGTGGGCGAACCTGCCGCTGGCTATCGGCTGCGCCATCTCGCTGACCGCGTTTACCGCCTTCAGCCTGGTGCTGGGTCAGCACATCAGCGTGCCCGTTGCCCTTGGCGCGGTATTCCTGATGGGTGTGCTGTTCACCGTCATTTCCGCCACCGGCATTCGTAGCTGGATTTTACGCAACCTGCCGCAGGGCGTGGCGCACGGCACAGGTATCGGTATCGGCCTGTTCCTGCTGCTGATCGCCGCCAACGGCGTGGGTCTGGTCATCAAGAACCCGCTGGACGGTCTGCCGGTTGCGCTGGGCCACTTTGCCAGCTTCCCGGTGATCATGTCCCTGATTGGCCTGGCGGTGATTATCGGTCTGGAAAAACTGAAGGTGCCGGGCGGCATTCTGCTGACCATCATCGGTATCTCGGTTGTCGGTCTGATTTTCGATCCGAACGTCCACTTCTCCGGCATTTTCGCCATGCCATCCCTGAGCGATGAAAACGGCAACTCCCTGATTGGCAGCCTGGATATCGTGGGCGCGCTGAACCCGGTGATCCTGCCAAGCGTTCTGGCGCTGGTGATGACCGCGGTGTTTGATGCTACCGGTACCATCCGTGCGGTGGCCGGTCAGGCGAACCTGCTTGATAAAGACGGCCAGATTATCGACGGCGGCAAAGCGCTGACCACCGACTCCCTGAGCAGCGTCTTCTCCGGCCTGGTGGGCGCAGCGCCTGCGGCGGTATACATCGAATCCGCAGCGGGTACGGCGGCGGGCGGCAAAACCGGCCTGACGGCAATCACCGTCGGCGTGCTGTTCCTGCTGATCCTGTTCCTTTCTCCGCTTTCGTACCTCGTGCCTGTCTATGCAACGGCGCCTGCGCTGATGTATGTTGGCCTGCTGATGCTGAGCAACGTAGCGAAAATCGACTTCGCTGACTTCGTCGACGCCATGTCCGGCCTGATCACCGCGGTGTTCATCGTGCTCACCTGCAACATCGTCACCGGCATCATGATTGGCTTTGCCTCTCTGGTGATTGGTCGTCTGGTGTCAGGCGAATGGCGCAAGCTGAACATCGGCACGGTGGTGATTGCCATCGCGCTGGTGGCCTTCTACGCGGGCGGCTGGGCGATTTAAGTTATCGATTTATGCGAAAACGGGTGGCTTTGGCCGCCCGTTTTTATTTTCGGAACACAGATTGTTGTCATTTGCGTTACTCTCAGGAAGATAGAATTAAGGCACGACGCCTTCCGTTGTACATAAGACACATTGCAAACAGGGAACGCATGGAAATTTTCTTCACAATACTCATCATGACCCTGGTGGTCTCTCTGTCCGGGGTAGTTACTCGCGTACTGCCCTTCCAGTTACCCCTGCCGTTAATGCAAATCGCCATTGGTGCGCTGCTGGCCTGGCCGACGTTTGGGTTACACGTCGAGTTCGATCCGGAACTGTTCCTGGTCCTCTTTATTCCGCCGCTGCTGTTCGCCGACGGCTGGAAAACCCCAACGCGTGAATTCCTCGAACACGGGCGAGAGATCTTAGGTCTGGCGCTGGCGCTGGTGGTGGTCACCGTCGTCGGGATTGGCTTCCTGATCTACTGGGCGGTGCCGGGCATTCCGCTCATTCCGGCCTTTGCGCTGGCGGCCGTGCTCTCCCCGACCGATGCCGTGGCGCTGTCCGGCATCGTGGGGGAAGGGCGCATTCCGAAAAAAATTATGGGCATTTTGCAGGGCGAGGCGCTGATGAACGACGCCTCCGGCCTGGTCGCCCTGAAGTTTGCCGTGGCGGTAGCGATGGGGACGATGGTCTTCACCGTTGGCGGCGCGACGCTGGAGTTCTTCAAGGTCGCCATCGGCGGTATTCTGGCGGGCTTCGTGGTGAGCTGGCTGTATGGCCGCTCGCTGCGCTTCCTCAGCCGCTGGGGCGGTGATGAACCCGCTACGCAGATCGTGCTGCTGTTCCTGCTGCCGTTCGCCTCTTACCTGATCGCTGAACACATTGGCGTGTCGGGCATTCTGGCGGCGGTAGCGGCAGGGATGACCATCACCCGCTCTGGCGTGATGCGCCGCGCGCCGCTGGCGATGCGCCTGCGTGCCAACAGCACCTGGGCGATGCTCGAATTCGTGTTTAACGGCATGGTGTTCCTGCTGTTGGGCCTGCAACTGCCGGGCATTCTGGAGTCTTCGCTGGTGGCGGCAGAGGCCGATCCGAACGTCGAAACCTGGATGCTGTTCACCGATATCGTGCTGATTTATATCGCGCTGATGCTGGTGCGCTTCGGCTGGCTGTGGACGATGCAGAAGTTCAGCAAGCGCTTCCTGAAGAAAAAGCCGATGGAGTTTGGCTCCTGGACCACGCGTGAACTGCTGATCGCCTCGTTCGCCGGGGTTCGCGGTGCAATCACCCTGGCCGGTGTGCTCTCCATTCCGCTGCTGCTGCCGACCGGGGACGTCTTCCCGGCGCGTTACGAGCTGGTGTTCCTGGCGGCAGGGGTGATTCTGTTCTCCCTGTTTGTCGGCGTGGTGATGCTGCCGATCCTGCTTCAGCATATCGACACCGGCGACTCATCGCAGCAGCATAAAGAGGAGCGTATTGCCCGCGCGGCAACGGCTGAAGTGGCGATTGTGGCGATCCAGAAAATGGAAGAACGTCTGGCCGCCGATGCCGAAGAGAACATCGATAACCAGCTGCTGACCGAGGTGAGCTCGCGCGTCATCGGTAACCTGCGCCGCCGTGCGGACGGGCGCAATGACGTGGAGAGTTCGCTTCAGGAAGAGAATCTGGAGCGCCGCTTCCGCCTCGCGGCCTTACGTTCGGAGCGTGCAGAGCTGTACCACCTGCGCGCCACGCGACAGATCAGCAACGAAACGCTGCAAAAGCTGCTGCACGATCTGGACCTGCTGGAAGCGCTGTTGATAGAGAATCAGTAGTCCGTTTTCCCCCTCACCCCATAGGGGCTCGATCGGTTCCCTCTCCCTATGGGAGAGGGGTAGGGTGAGGGGAAACCCAAAACCCCTCACAGCACTCCAGCCACGCTTTCGCGCTGTGCGACAAATACACCCCTTCCCGCCAGATCATCCCCAGCTGCCAGTACAAATCGCTCTCAAGCGGGATCCAGCGCAGCGTGTTCTTGTCCAGCCGCTCGCAAATCGGCTGCGGCAAAATGGCAATCCCCACGCCCGCCTGCACCATCGCCGCGAGAAAATCCCACTGGCCGCTGCGCACCGCAATGCGCGGTTTAACGTTGTGCTGGCTGAACAGCGCCATCAGCTGGCGGCTCAGGGCGAAATCTTCGTTATAGATTAATAGCGGATGCTCGCCGAGGCGCTCAGGCTGCACCGAATCGATATGCAGCCACTCGCCGGAGCGCGGCACCAGCACGCACAGCGGATGGCTAAACAGCGGCAGCGAAGCCAGCCCGCTCTCTTCTTCAACGGGCAGCGCGGTCATCGCCACGTCCAGCTCGCCGTTCATCACCGCCTGCTGAACGGTCAGGCCGCCGAACTCGGATATTTTAAGCTCGACGCCGGGATAGCGCTGGCGAAACAGGCTAATCGGCCCGGCCATCATCATTCCCACCATCGGCGGAATGCCGAGGCGCAGAATGCCTTTGTTCAGATGATTGATATCGCCAAGCTCGGCCTCCAGCTGGCGGAATTCGGCGAGGATCGCCAGCCCGCGTTCAAACACCACTCGTCCGGTGTCGGTCAGCAGCAGCTTGCGTCCGTCGCGGATCAGCAGGGTGCAGTTCAGCTCATCTTCGAGGTTTTTCAGCATCTTGCTGATGGTAGGCTGGGTCACAAACAACTTTTCCGCTGCGCGGGTAAAACTCTGCTGACGAACCACTTCGACAAAATAGCGCAGCGTTCTTATGTCCATGATTATTCCTCGGAACTATGCATTCGATGATTTTAATTCATTTCAGCCCACTCCGTGCGCTCGCTATACTGGCGCTCCATCTCATTTTTGAGGAAATCCCCCATGGCCGTGGCGTTAAGTCGTGTTACGCCTGCCGTTGTGCAACGACTTCAGGTACCGGTTCAGGTACTGCTCTATGCCGCGCTGTTCGTGTTTGCGGAATATCTTGTCACCTGGCTACACCTGCCGCTGCCCGCCAACCTGGTGGGAATGCTTTTAATGCTGACGCTGATTCTGTGCCGCGTAATCCCGCTTAACTGGGTGCGCGCGGGCGCTCGCTGGCTGCTGGCGGAAATGCTGCTGTTCTTCGTTCCGGCGGTGGTGGCGGTGGTGAACTACGCCCAGCTGCTGATGGTGGACGGCTGGCGCATATTCGCGGTGATCGCCCTGAGCACGCTGATGGTGCTGGGCGCTACCGCCTGGGTGGTGGATAAAGTTTATCGCTTTGAAATCAGCAGGCAGAAGCATGACTAACTTCCAGATAAGCGTCCTGTGCCTGGTTGCCACCCTGGTTATCTACTTCGCCAACAAACGCCTCTATCGCCGCTTTCACGCGCTGCCGCTGATGCCGCTGGTGTTCACGCCGATCCTGCTGGTGCTGATGCTGGTGTTCGGGCATATCTCCTGGCAGAACTACATCGGCGAATCCCACTGGCTGCTGTGGCTGCTCGGCCCGGCGACCATCGCCTTTGCGGTTCCGGTTTACGACAACCTGGCGATTATCAAACGCCACTGGATGTCGCTCAGCGCGGGCGTGGTGACCGCTACGGTGGTAGCGGTGTGCAGCTCCGTCTGGCTGGCGCGGCTGTTTACCCTCTCCGATGAAATTCAGCGCAGCCTGGCCGTGCGCTCCGTTACTACGCCGTTTGCGCTGGCGGCGGCCAAACCGCTCGGCGGTCAGCCGGATCTGGTGGCGCTGTTTGTGGTGGTCACCGGGGTGTTCGGCATGGCGGTGGGAGATATGCTGTTTCTGCGCCTGTCGATCCGCGAAGGGATGGCAAAAGGGGCCGGGTTTGGCGCGGCCTCACACGGCGCGGGCACCGCGCGTTCCTATGAGCTCGGTCAGCAGGAGGGCGTTGTCGCAAGCCTGGTGATGATGCTGTCCGGCGTGGTGATGGTACTGATTGCGCCGCTGGTGGCGTGGGCGTTGTTCTGATTTTTAATACGCGGATAGTTATTGATTTGCGTAGTCCTTACAATATTGCGTCGCGAAACTGCATGGTAGGGATACAAAACGTGAATTATTTAAAATGGATTTTTTTACCTGCGCTGATCTTTAGCCAGGTCGTTAATGCTGATTGTCCTGCGGAGGATGAGTCTATTGCATTGAAGGGTAAATTGATGGAAAAAGTCTATGCCGGTCCGCCTAATTACGAAAGTATTGAAACCGGTGACGAAGCATTGAACTATTCCATTCTGGAACTTGATGAGCCGATTAGCTGTACTGTTGATAATGAAGAATTGACCGTTAGTGACGTGCAGACGATCGCTTCAACGAAAAGTCAGGTTTCTAACGCTGAACTTAGCGGCATGGTGGGTAAAAATATTGTCGTGACAGGCAAAGCGATGTATGCCCAAACGGGTCGGCACGCTACGCCGATTCTGCTCTTAGTGGAAGAGGCTGGTGTTATCGAACCCATTAAAACGGCTTCGCAAAAAAAGAGCGTACTGCTTCAGTTTCAGCGTTTTCAGCAGGTGCTGCGTGAGCGAAATGTGGCGGAATTGAAAACATTTTTTGTATTCCCTTTCGACGGTCACCTTTATGATTTTATGATCTATGACGAATCCTTAAACTATTCCACTCCATTTACCGAAAAATTATTCGATAAATATTCAGACGCGATAATTAAAGGATTACAACCGCTCGTTGATATCAAACTTAATTTCACGAATTACACGGTGAATGAGCACAGGATAAATTCGCTGTCGGAGGAGGCGCAAAAGCGTCAGTACCATCTGGCATCGGAGGATGGGCGTTATTATTATCTCGAAAACGGCAAGCGGCATGAGGTGGGCGTTGTTTGTGATGATGTCGCTGGCGGCAGACTTGATGAAAACAGTTTATGGGTTTTTCGGGGCAGCGATTCTAATGCGCAACTCCCCGACTTCCCGGAGTATTGCGAGCACTCCTCTGGCTATGTCTTCAACCTGATAAATGGAAAGCTCAGGCTGGTTAAAAGCTATTCCGCAGGCTGAAGTTCCCCGGCCAGACGGCCGGGGAGAAAGGGTTAGTGCGCGCGGCCCTGCTCAACGCCCAGGCCGGTTTGTGAACGGATAAACTGGGCGCGGAATTTCTCGCGTTCCAGGTTGCCTTCCGGCGAGTTGTCGGTGGCGGAGAAGACCCAGATCCCGATAAACGCGACGGCGATCGAGAACAGCGCCGGGTATTCATACGGGAAGATGGCGCTTTCGTGACCGAGGATCTGCACCCAGATGGTCGGGCCGAGGATCATCAGGATCACCGCCGTCAGCAGGCCGAGCCAGCCGCCAATCATCGCGCCACGAGTGGTCAGTTTTGACCAGTACATGGAGAGCAGAATGATCGGGAAGTTACAGCTTGCCGCAATCGAGAAGGCCAGCCCCACCATAAAGGCGATGTTCTGTTTCTCGAACAGGATCCCCAGCAGAATCGCCACCACGCCCAGAATGAGCACGGTGATTTTGGAGACTCTAAGCTCCTGGCGCTCGGTTGCCCCTTTGCGGAACACGTTGGCGTAGAGATCGTGCGATACCGCAGACGCCCCCGCCAGCGTCAGCCCGGCAACCACTGCGAGGATGGTGGCGAAGGCCACGGCGGAGATAAAGCCGAGGAACAGGTTACCGCCCACCGCGTCAGCCAGATGCACCGCCGCCATATTATTGCCGCCAATCAGCGCGCCCGCCGCATCTTTAAACGCCGGGTTCGCCCCCACCAGCATGATCGCGCCAAAGCCGATGATAAAGGTCAGGATGTAGAAGTAGCCCATAAAGCCGGTGGCGTAGAAGACGCTCTTACGTGCCTCACGCGCGTCGCTCACGGTGAAGAAACGCATCAGGATGTGCGGCAGCCCCGCCGTACCAAACATCAGACCCAGCCCCAGCGAGAGCGCGGATATCGGGTCTTTCACCAGCCCGCCCGGGCTCATGATCGCTTCCCCTTTCGGGTGAACCGCCATCGCTTCGGTGAACAGGTTGTTGAAGCTAAAGCCGACGTGCTTCATTACCATAAAGGCCATAAAGCTCGCGCCGAACAGCAGCAGTACCGCTTTGATAATCTGCACCCAGGTGGTGGCGAGCATTCCGCCGAACAGGACGTACATCACCATCAGCACGCCGACCAGCACCACCGCGACGTGGTAGTTCAGGCCGAACAGCAGCTCGATAAGTTTGCCTGCACCCACCATCTGCGCAATCAGGTACAGCGCGACCACCACCAGCGAACCGCAGGCGGAGAGGATACGGATCGGCCCCTGCTTCAGGCGATACGACGCCACGTCGGCAAAGGTGAACCGACCCAGGTTACGCAGGCGCTCGGCAATCAGGAACAGGATGATCGGCCAGCCCACGAGGAAGCCGAGGGAGTAAATCAGCCCGTCGTAGCCGGAGGTGTAAACCAGCGCAGAAATTCCGAGGAACGACGCCGCCGACATAAAATCGCCCGCGATCGCCAGCCCGTTCTGGAAGCCGGTAATGTTGCCGCCCGCGGTGTAGTAATCGTTACGCGAACGCACGCGCTTCGACGCCCAGTAGGTGATGTAGAGCGTCAGCAGCACGAAAATCAGGAACATGATGATCGCCTGCCAGTTGGTCGGCTGACGCTGCACCTCGCCGGTGATGGCATCGGCGGCGTTCGCGGCAAAGGGAAGTGTGGCGGCTAGCGCCGTCAGGACTCGCTTCATGATGCTTTTACCTCACGCAGAACCGCGTTGTTAAGACGATCGAATTCACCGTTGGCGCGCCAGACGTAGACGCCCGTCAGCACAAACGAAATCACAATCACGCCGATCCCAATCGGGATGCCGCGCGTGACGCTGGTGCCTGCATGAAGCGGTGTGCCGAGCCAGTGCGGAGCAAAGGCGATCAGCAGAATAAAGCCGACGTAGATGATCAGCATGATGATGGACAGTAAGAAGGCAAACCGTTGCCGTTTTTCGACGAGCTCCCTGTAGTGCGCACTGTTCTCTATCTGCTGACAAATATCGTTATTCATCACAGAAATCTCCAGAGGTAAGGTTGGTTTATTTTATCCCCTCTCCCCTATGGGGAGAGGGTTAGGGTGAGGGGAGGAAGGTGAAGTCTGATGCCCTCACCCCGGCCCTCTCCCACAGGGAGAGGGGGAAAACAGGTTACGATGGCATCGCGATGGCCTGCTTCTCTTCGAGCAGTTTTTCCACCACGCCAGGATCGGCGAGCGTCGAGGTATCACCGAGGTTGCTGGTGTCACCTGCCGCGATTTTGCGCAGGATACGGCGCATGATCTTGCCGGAGCGGGTTTTCGGCAGCGAGTCGGTCCAGTGCAGCACGTCCGGGGTGGCAAGCGGGCCAATCTCTTTTCGTACCCAGTTGCGCACCTCGGTATACAGCTCCGGCGACGGCTCTTCGCCGTGGTTGAGCGTGACGTAGGCGTAAATCGCCTGGCCCTTAATGTTGTGGGGAATGCCCACCACCGCCGCTTCGGCGATCTTCGGATGCGACACCAGCGCCGATTCAATTTCCGCCGTGCCCAGACGGTGGCCGGACACGTTCAGCACGTCGTCAACGCGCCCGGTGATCCAGTAATAGCCGTCTTCATCACGACGTGCGCCGTCGCCGCTGAAATACATGTTTTTGAAGGTCGAGAAATAGGTCTGCTCGAAGCGCTCGTGGTCGCCGTACAGCGTGCGCGCCTGGCCCGGCCAGGAGTCGACGATCACCAGGTTGCCCTCGGTTGCGCCCTCCTGCGGATTGCCTTCGTTATCCACCAGCGCAGGCTGCACGCCGAAGAACGGACGGGTCGCTGAGCCCGCTTTCAGCTGGGTTGCGCCCGGCATCGGGGTAATCATGAAGCCGCCGGTTTCGGTCTGCCACCAGGTATCCATCACCGGGCATTTATAGTTGCCGATCTTCTTCCAGTACCACTCCCAGGCTTCCGGATTGATCGGCTCGCCGACGGAACCGAGAATGCGCAGGGACGAGCGGTCAGTACCTTCTATAGCCTTGTCGCCCTCCGCCATCAGGGCACGGATCGCCGTTGGCGCGGTGTAGAGAATATTGACCTGGTGCTTGTCCACCACCTGACACATGCGCGCCGGGGTTGGCCAGTTCGGCACGCCCTCAAACATCAGCGTGGTCGCCCCGCAGGCCAGCGGGCCGTAAAGCAGGTAGCTGTGACCGGTGACCCAGCCCACGTCTGCGGTACACCAGTAGATGTCGCCCGGATGGTAGTCGAAGACGTATTTAAAGGTGGTGGCGGCATACACCAGGTAGCCGCCGGTGGTGTGCAGCACCCCTTTTGGCTTGCCGGTGGAGCCGGAGGTGTAAAGGATAAACAGCGGGTCTTCCGCGTTCATCTCTTCCGGCTGGTGCTGGTCGCTGGCGTTTTCAATCAGGTCGCTCCACCACAGGTCGCGGCCTTCGTGCCAGTCGATCTTGCCGCCGGTGCGCTTAAGGACAATGACGTTGCTGATGGTGGTAACGTTCGGGTTTTTCAGCGCGTCGTCGACGTTTTTCTTCAGCGGAATGCCGCGTCCGGCGCGCACGCCTTCGTCAGCGGTGATCACCAGCTTAGAGCTGGAGTCGACAATACGCCCGGCCACCGCCTCCGGCGAGAAGCCGCCGAAAATGACGGAATGAATGGCCCCGATACGCGCGCAGGCCAGCATCGCCACCGCCGCTTCCGGCACCATCGGCATATAAATCGCCACCACGTCGCCCTTTTTAATGCCCTGTTGCAGCAGCACGTTGGCAAAGCGGCAGACGTCGCGGTGCAGTTCTTTGTAGGAGATGTGTTTGCTCTGCGAGGCGTCGTCGCCTTCCCAGATAATCGCCGTTTCGTCGCCGCGCTCGGCCAGATGGCGATCCAGGCAGTTTGCCGCCAGGTTCAGCGTGCCGTCTTCATACCATTTAATCGAGACATTGCCGGGGGCAAACGAGGTGTTCTTAACCTTCTGATAGGGTTTTATCCAGTCAAGGATGTGGCCCTGCTCGCCCCAGAAAGCGTCAGGACTGGAAACGGATTGCTGATACTTCTCGTGGTACTGCTCCGGGGTGATCAGGCAACGTTCCGCAATAGTGGCGGGAATCTTGTGTTTATGTATTTGGCTCATGGCTTTTTTTCTCCTTGTAAGATGTTAATAATATGTCGCAAAAACGTTAAGAGTAGGGGCTTTACAAGCTTTGTTTATTATTTGGGCGGCAGATCACGCATTGCCTGAAGAGTATGAAAAATGAGCGAATGAAACTTTGAAGGGAAATAATTCAGCGGAAAGATTATTCACATTTAGGTGAAAAAAATCTTTTTTATAACAAAAGGTTATTTATGCGAATTATTACAAATTAGCGTCATAGTGACTTTTCGCAGTCAAATGCCCCGTTCTTTAAGGCTTGCGCAGCAGGCCGTGCAAATGATACTCATACGCCGCGTTAAAAAATCCCATAAACCAACGCAACACAATTCATACCCTTTCAGTATGTCTTCATATTCATGCAGTTCAGGTGATGTGAGGGCTTCATTGAGGAAGTCAGTTTCTATGAAAAACGTTAAAATCAGCCTGGCCTGGCAAATCCTGCTGGCTCTGGTGCTGGGCATCCTGCTGGGCAGCTATCTCCACTATCACAGCGACAGCCGCGAGTGGCTGATTGCCAATTTGCTCTCTCCGGCGGGTGACATCTTTATTCATCTGATCAAGATGATTGTCGTGCCCATTGTGATCTCGACGCTGGTGGTCGGTATCGCAGGTGTAGGCGATGCGAAACAGCTTGGCCGTATCGGCGCGAAAACCATTATCTATTTCGAAGTGATCACCACGGTGGCCATCATTCTTGGCATCACGCTGGCGAATGTGTTCCAGCCGGGCTCGGGTATTGATATGTCCCAGCTGGCGACGGTGGATATTTCGAAATACCAAAGTACGACCGCAGACGTGCAGAGCCATGCGCACGGCCTGATGGGAACCATCCTGTCGCTGGTGCCGACCAACATTATCGCCTCTATGGCGAAGGGCGAGATGCTGCCTATCATCTTCTTCTCGGTGCTGTTTGGTCTGGGGCTCTCTTCTCTGCCTGCCACGCACCGCGAACCGCTGGTGACCGTGTTCCGCTCTATCTCTGAAACCATGTTCAAAGTGACCCACATGGTGATGCGCTACGCGCCGGTCGGGGTGTTTGCGCTGATCGCAGTTACCGTGGCGAACTTCGGCTTCGCCTCCCTGTGGCCGCTGGCGAAGCTGGTGATTCTGGTTCACTTCGCGATCCTGTTCTTCGCGCTGGTGGTGCTGGGCATCGTGGCGCGCCTGTGCGGGCTGAGCATTTGGATCCTGATCCGTATCCTGAAAGACGAGCTGATTCTGGCTTACTCCACGGCAAGCTCCGAGAGCGTGCTGCCGCGTATTATCGAGAAAATGGAGGCCTACGGCGCGCCTGCCTCGATTACCAGCTTCGTGGTGCCGACCGGTTACTCCTTTAACCTCGACGGCTCAACGCTGTACCAGAGTATCGCCGCTATCTTTATCGCCCAGCTGTACGGCATCGACCTGTCCCTGTGGCAGGAAATCGTGCTGGTGCTGACGCTGATGGTGACCTCAAAAGGTATCGCCGGCGTGCCGGGCGTGTCGTTTGTGGTGCTGCTGGCAACGCTGGGTAGCGTGGGTATTCCGCTGGAAGGGCTGGCGTTTATCGCGGGCGTTGACCGTATCCTCGACATGGCGCGTACCGCGCTGAACGTGGTGGGTAACGCGCTGGCGGTGCTGGTGATTGCCAAGTGGGAACACAAATTCGACCGCAAAAAAGCGCTGGCGTATGAACGCGATGTGCTGGGTCGTTTTGATAAGACTGCGGACCAGTAATGTAAAAAAGCCCGGTGGCGCTGCGCTTACCGGGCCTACGGGTCTTTTAGGTCGGGTAAGGCGAAGCCGCCACCCGACATGTTACTCCCCGCTCAACGCATCAAATTCTTCACATCCCGTATCAAACCCTTCGGTACAGCTCAGGTTCAGCCAGTACAGCGCCTTCTGTTTATTTGGCGTGATAAACCCTTTTTCACCCTGCTGGAACAGCATGCCCGCCCAGTATTCGGCGTAACCGGTGCGCGACAGCGACGAGCTGCGTTTGAACCACGACGCCGCTTTAACATCATCCTGCGCCACGTCAACGCCGTTGGCGTAAATCAACCCGAGCAGCATTTGCGCGTCGACCGCCGAGTCGTTGTCGATGTCCTCCGTCGCCGTTTGCAGCAGCTGGATGGCCTGCGGGTAGTCGGTCTTGCCTGCCTGAGTGTTAACCAGCAGGCGCGCCAGCATAATGGCGCCACGCTTGCTGCCTGCCAGATTGGCCTGCTGCGCGAGGGATTTCGCCTGCGCGTAATTTCCCTCGGTAAAGAGGATTTGCGAGAGCAGCCCCATCGCGTCGACATCGCCGCCTTTCGCCGCTTTCTCTGCCCACAGCGCCGCCTGTGCGCTGTCGCCGGAGCTAAAGTAGGTGTCGGCAAGATAATACTGGGCGCGCGCATCGCCGGCTTCAGCCTGCGCTTTATACTGACTGCCAATCTCATCGGCACGGGCAAGCGAGGTAAAAAGGAACAACAGCAGATAAATGTGTTTCATGGATTCTTATCATTAGGGTACATGCCGCGCAGTATAGTCGCGCGGACAGCAGAAAAAAACGGGTGCATTAAGACCTCAGCATCCTACAAGCCGGGCGGAACAGAGGTTCCGCCCGATGAGGTTAGCCTGCGAGGCAGGCTAATTTAGCCGCCACCTCATGATTTCCACTCTTTATTGTGAACTCGCACAATCTACCGCGATTAATAAAGGTGAATATCACTATGGTCAGGCAAATAATAACAACAATGCCTAACGCAGTTTTTAATGGCGTCATGCCTTTTACTCCTTGTGTAAATAAGAATAAGAGGCTACTCTCAACTTGTGGGTAGTTGAGGGGTAGCCTCGGGTTGTACTGACCCCAAAAAGTTGGACAGTTAAACACGAGGCACATAGGTCTGGGTTCGATATTCAATTGGACTCAGACCTTTTAATTTCAGGCTAATTCTTCTGCTGTTGTAGTACTCAATATATTCCGTAACAGCATCCTTCAGTTCGCTTATATTACTGAACTCGTCAAGATAAAAACACTCCGACTTTAAGGTTCCAAAGAAACATTCCACGACTGCATTATCCAGACAATTCCCTTTTCTTGACATGCTCTGTGTAATACCTTGTTCTTTAAGGATGTTTTGATACCTTCTCATACGATACTGCCATCCCTGGTCAGAGTGCAGAATAGGATGCTCGTGAGGCTTAAGCTTTTTGAATGCCTGATCGAGCATATTCTCGACCATGTTCATCACAGGTCTTTCCGACAGGCTATAAGAAATAACTTCGTTGTTGAAGAGATCTATTACTGGAGACAAATACAGCTTGCGCCCATTGACTGCAAATTCAGTAACATCGGTAACCCACTTCTCGTTTGGCCGTGTAGCCTTGAAATCCCTTTGGAGAACATTGGGGGCGGTTTGCCCTATCTCTCCTCTGTAGGAGCTGTATCGCTTGACCTTAATCGCTGCCTTAAGCGAGAGGGTTCCCATCAGGCGCTGAACAGCTTTATGGTTAATCCGTTCCCCGTCTCGATGGAGAGACAACGTTACCCTGCGGTATCCGTATCGACCTTTATTCTCGTGATAAATCTCACCAATACGCTTTTTAACATCCGCATACTTATCAGGCTTGCTGAGAGCCTTAAGATGGTAATAAAACGTACTGCGCGGTATCTCCGCTGCCTTGAGAAGCTCATCAAGAGGGTAAAACTGCCTTAGCTCGTTGAGTACTTTCACTTTTTCGCGGGATGAGCTAAGGCTTTCAGCTTTTTTAGATACGTAAGCCGCATTTCAAGGAATCGAACTTGTCTTTCAAGATCTTCGATACGTCGGTCTTTCGACAGCTCCAATGCTAACGCCGCTTTTTCTGGATCAACTGACATTGTAATGTTTCTTTTGGTGCCGATCTTGAGTGCGCGTAAACCAGCTTCTCCGTGCTCCTCATAGACTTTCAGCCACTTGGCTACAGAACCACTACCAGCAAGCATAAAGTGAGCAGCAGCCTGATTGAGGGACATCTGCTGCTCGGTCACGGCTTTCACGACCTTAATGCGCAACTCTGGATCAGCACTAACGCCTTTAGGTTTGGGAATTAAACCTTTTTCTCCATGTTTTTCATAGAGGGCAACCCACGTCCTGACCTGGGTTCGGGGTACACCAAAACGTGCAGAGATGATCCTGTAACCATCATCAGTTGTGAAGTAGTGATTCACGACTTCAAGGCGCTTTTCGAAGGGGTATTTTGGCTTTGACATATCAGGGACTATTCCATTTCATCGTCCAACAAAATGGGTGCAGTACAGGTAAATGCACATTTCCCGGGGCTTTCCACTTTCTGTCCCTCAACCATGCTCAAGACAGAAAGTCTTAAGCACCCGCCGCACATCTTATCCCTCTGAATTAAAATGCAAAGATGTAATTCATGCGCCGCGCTATTTACATTTTTTTGCGAGCCGCCTTCCGTAATTTTAATCGGCATTATTGATAAAACACGCACAAATAAAAATGGGGTGAATATATCACCCCATTTATTCAGCGTTTAATTAACGGCTTCACCCCATTGCGCTTTCACGCAGTCGGGATTTGAGCTTGTTATATTCGTCAATCACATACTGCTCGGCAGCATATTGATCGGCAATCGGCTCGACGCGAACGGCGCAATATTTATATTCCGGCGTTTTGGTTATCGGACTCAGGTTCTCCGTCACCAGCTCGTTACAGGCGCCAATCCACCACTGGTAGGTCATATAGACCGCCCCCTTGTTTGGCCTGTCGCTTACCTGCGCGCGGGTGATGATCCGCCCTTTGCGCGAGTTCACCCACACCAGCGCCTCATCTTCAATGCCCAGACGCTGTGCGTCCGCCGTGTTGATCTGCGCGTAGCCCGGTTCGTCCGCCAATGCCGCCAGTGCGGCACAGTTGCCGGTCATTGAACGACAGGAGTAGTGGCCCACTTCACGCACGGTGGAGAGCACCATCGGATACTCATCGGTGAGCTTATCGATTGGCGCAACCCAGTCGCAGGTGAAGAACTGCGCCAGCCCGTTCGGGGTGTCGAATTTCTCTTTAAAGAGATACGACGTTCCCTGGTCGGCCTCTGACTCATCGCGGCACGGCCACTGGATATACCCCAGCTCACCCATTTTTTCATAGGTTGCGCCGTAAAAGTCCGGACACAGGCCGCGCAGCTCGTCCCAGATCTCCTGCGTGTTGTTGTAGTGCATCGGATAACCCATGCGGGTGGCGATTTCGCTGATGATCTGCCAGTCCGTTTTCAGGTCCCACTTCGGCTCTACCGCTTTGAAGAAGCGCTGGAAGCCACGGTCTGCCGCTGTGTAGACCCCTTCATGCTCGCCCCATGACGTTGACGGTAAAATCACATCCGCCGCCGCCGCGGTTTTGGTCATAAAGATATCCTGGACGATCACCAGCTCCAGATCCTCAAAGCCTTTACGCACCGCAGACAGCTCGGCGTCGGTTTGCAGCGGATCTTCACCCATGATGTAGGCCGCGCGCACTTCGCCATGCGCCGCACGGTGCGGCAGCTCGCTGATGCGATAGCCGGTATGTTCCGGCAGGCTCTCCACGCCCCAGGCCTTCGCGAACTTGGCGCGGTTTTCCGGGAACTTCACGTACTGATAGCCCGGATAGGTATCCGGCAGCGCACCCATATCACAGGCACCCTGAACGTTATTTTGCCCACGCACCGGGTTCACGCCGACGTGCGCTTTACCCAGATTGCCGGTCAGCATCGCGAGGCTCGTCAGGGAGCGTACGGTTTCGACACCCTGATAGAACTGGGTGACGCCCATGCCCCACAGAATGGCGGCCGTTTTTGCCCCCGCGTACATGCGGGCTGCCTGGCGGATCTCCAGCGCGCTGACGCCGGTGATCGCTTCTACCGACTCTGGCGTATAGCCTTCGACGATTTTGCGATACTCTTCAAAGCCTTCGGTACGGCTCGCCACAAAGGCGCTGTCGTACAGGTTTTCCTCAATAATGACGTGGCCCATCGCATTCAACAGCGCGATGTTCGAGCCGTTTTTCAGTGCGATGTGCATATCCGCAATGCGCGCAGTTTCGATTTTACGCGGATCGCAGACGATGATTTTTGCCCCGTTCTGTTTAGCGCGAATGACGTGATTCGCGACGATAGGGTGAGAATCCGCCGGGTTATAGCCGAAGATAAACACCAGATCGGTGTTATCAATCTCGTTAATCGCGTTACTCATTGCGCCGTTACCGACCGACTGGTGCAGACCTGCAACCGATGGGCCGTGTCAGACGCGAGCGCAGCAGTCGACGTTATTGGTTCCAATAACGGCGCGCGCGAATTTTTGCATTACATAGTTGGTTTCATTACCCGTACCGCGTGAGGAGCCGGTGGTTTGAATGGCATCCGGACCGTATTTGGCCTTGATGGCGCTCAGGCGCGTGGCCACGTAGTCCAGCGCCTCGTTCCAGGAAACGGATTCCAGCTTGCCACCGCGCTCGCGGCGGATCATCGGGGTTTTCAGGCGCGGGGTCAGGATTTGGGTATCGTTAATAAAATCCCAGCCGTAATACCCCTTCAGGCACAGCGTGCCCTGGTTGGTTTTACCCTGCGCCGCTTCCGCCCGGACGATTTTGCCGTTATCGACCACCAGGTTTATCTTGCAACCTGAGGCACAATAAGGGCAGACCGTGACGACTTTTTTCATCGCTTTCGCTCCAGTTAATCAGTTCTTTCACACCCATTATGCAGCTTCTATGCCATGTTTTTATTGTGGGTATCTCCAGACTTTACGGGCGATATGCACGAAAAACCCTGACGAAAAACAGACAATCGTCAAAATTGACGTGTCGACGCGTGTGCCGAGGGATTGGGATTTCTCTGCTACTTCTCAGGAGAAGGGTTAATTACCGTAAAGCCAGCCCACCTGCGAGACTGGCCTTATGAAACGTTACTCAACCGCGCTGTTATTTGCTTCGCTTACCTTAACCAGCCAGCTGGCCCACGCCGATGTTATTGATGATGCTATTGGCAACATTCAGCAGGCGATCAATGACGCCTATAACCCCAACAGCAGCCGCAGCAATAATGACGATGACGACGAACGTTACGATCGCAGCCGTCAAACCGACAGCCGACAGTACGACGAGCGGCGCAGGCAGCTTGATGACCGGCGTCGGCGGTTAGACGAGCGCCAGCGCCAGCTTGATGAGGACCGGCGCCAGCTGGAAGATGACGAGCGTCGGCTAGAGGATGATTACGACAGAGGATAAGTGCGGCCTGTTGCCGCCACCCGGCACGCTAATCCAGCACTAAAACCATCCCGTCATACCCCGCTTCGATGCCCTCGGGCAGCGGGTTGTCCATCATCCACACGTCGAACTCGTGGCTGATGTGGGTCAGGATCACCTGCGGACAGCCAATCACCTCGTTTAACGCTCTGACGGTGTTTAAATCACAGTGATTACGCGGGGTTTGAACGCGCGGAGGATGGCTACAGTCGATGATCATCACCTGCGGCTGGTTGTTGAGCAAAAACTTCAGGGTCTTATCCGGCAGCCCGGCGGTGTCCGACAGCCACGCCACCCGGCTGTGGGCGCTTTCCAGCAGATAGCCGAAGGTCAGCTTCGAGTGGTTCAGCGGCAGCGGGGTAACGCGCAGCCCCTGAAGCTCGAACACCACAAACGGCTCAACCCTATGGCTGAAATCAAGAATGCCCGGATGCTTAAACAGGTCGTCACAGCCCGCCTCGTCCGGCGGGCCGTACACCGGGATCGTCGACCCCACACCCCAGCGCAGAGTAAATAACCCCTGGACGTGATCCATATGGTAGTGGGTCAGTAAAAACTGCTGAAAACTGCCCGCCGCCCGGTCGTCTACCAGGTGCGGGTTGCCCGCATCCAGCAGCGTCACCGCGTCGTTGAATTTGACCACCGCGCTACAGGGGCGGCGGCGATGGGCCTCCTGTAAACGCGCCCGGCGGCAGGCGGCGCAGTCGCAGCCAAACACCGGCACCAGCTGTGCCCCACCCGTACCCGTCAGCGTGATTGTCAGACTCATAACGCACCTCTACAGCGGTTTGGTGAATCGGAAATGGCTCTGCGTATATCCTTCGCGAACGTAAAAACGGTGCGCGTCGGTGCGCTTGACGCTGGTGGACAGCTCCGTCAGCTCGGCGCCCGCCTGGCGGGCCACCTCTTCGGCCCACGCCAGCAGCTGGCTGCCGATTTTCAGCCCGCGCGCCTGCGGCATCACCACCAGCTCCTGGATCTCGCCGATCCAGCGCGCGTGATGCAGGTGAAACTGCATGTGCAGGCCGATCAAGCCGATAATCTGCCCGTCCACCTCCGCCAGCTGATAGCGCATGTTGTGATCCTGCAAATTGGCAAGATAGCCGGCGTGAAAGGCCTGATGATCGAACTCGGCCTGCTTAAGCTCGCAGATCAGGGCATAGACGATCTGCGCGTCGTCGGCAGCGGCGGGGCGAAGCTGGCAGTCAGGCATGCTGTGTCTCCTTCTGGCGGATAAGCGATAAAAAGCTATCGACTGACTGTAGCAAACTTCCGTCGTTATTGAGGATGTGGCACGCCGACGGGGTATAGCGCGCCGCGCGTTCCAGACGCTGTTCAATCTCTTTGGCGTTCTCGCGCCCCCGGCTTTGCAGACGGCTGCGCAGCACCTCGGGCGATACCTGCAAGCAGACCGGCAGCAGAGCCGATTCATACCGCGCCAGCGCCTGCGGCAGATGGGCGCGGGAGCCATTCACCAGCACGTCAAATCCGGCGTGCAGCCACAGGTCTATCTCTATTCCCACGCCGTAGTAAAAGCCGTTCGCGTGCCAGCTGAGCGCCAGCAGGTTCTGCCCGGCACGGGTGAAAAACTCCTGTTCGCTCAGGGCGATATGGTTCTCGCTTCCGGCGTTTGCCGCCCGGGTGATGTAGCGATGGGCCACCAACAGCCGCGTATGTTCCCGCTCTCGTAGCGCCGACAGCAGGCTGTCTTTACCGGAGCCGGACGGCCCCATTAACCAGATCAGTTTTCCCATTAAAACACCCGTTTTCCCTGACGCCAGACATGGTCGATATGGATGTGCTCGCCTTTACGATGCGCCAGCACCAGATCCGCCCGTTTCCCCTCCGCAATCACCCCGCGATCCGAAAGATTGAGCGCGTCCGCCGGGTTCTTCGTCACCAGCCGAATCGCCTGAGGCAGCGTGAACGCGTTGTCTTTATCATCGGCCACGCGAAACGCCGCATCGAGCAGGCTGGCGGGGTAGTAATCGGAGGAGAGAATATCCAGCAGGCCGAGGGAGGCGAGCTGGCTTGCCGCCACGTTGCCGGAGTGCGAGCCGCCGCGCACGATGTTGGGCGCGCCCATCAGCACGTTCATTCCGTGTTTGCGGGAGGCTGCTGCCGCGTCGAACGTGGTGGGAAATTCGGCGATCACGCTGCCAAGCCGGTGGGATTCCGCCACGTGATCGTGTGTGGCATCGTCGTGGCTGGCAAGAGCGATATTGCGATCCCTGCACATCGCCGCGATGGCCTGGCGGTTGGGCTGCGACCATCGCGCGGCAAGCTGAAGCTGCTCCTCTTCATAGCGCGCCATCTCCACGTCGCTGAGGGAATATTTGCCCTGATAATATTCGCGATACTTCTCGATGTTGGCGAACTGGCGCTGTCCCGGTGAGTGATCCATCAGCGAGACCAGGGTGACCGGCTCGCGCCCGACCAGCTTTTCAAACAGCGGCAGGGTGGTATGATGCGGTAGCTCGCAGCGCAGGTGCAGGCGGTGCTCGGCGCGGTTGAGGCCGCGCTTTTGGGTCTCCTCGACGGCGTTGATCATCTTCTCCAGATTTTCCAGACGATCGCCGCCGTCGCGCACGTCGCCGATCGCCACCGCGTCCAGCACGGTGGTGATCCCGCTGGCGACCATCAGCGCGTCGTGGCTGCTCATCGCCGAATGGGCAGGCCAGTCGACTTTCGGACGCGGGGTGAAAAATTTATCCAGGTTATCGGTGTGCAGCTCGATTAGCCCCGGCAGCAGCCAGCCGCCTTCACCGTCCATCGCCTCGGGGGAACGGCTCTGGGTTTCGGCGTAGGCGCGGATCGTACCGTCATGGATTTCAATGGAGCCGTCTACGACCTCGTTTTCCAGCACCAGCTTAACGTTATTGATAATCATGCGGTTGTCCCCATTGGGTGCAGTCTGTCCGCCACGCGCGAGCGCACGGCGTCGTCGTGGAAGATCCCGACGATCGCCGCGCCGCGCGCTTTGGCCTGTTCGATCAGTTCCACCACGGCGGCGCTGTTTTTACCGTCCAGCGAGGCGGTGGGTTCATCGAGGAGCAAAATCGGGTAGTCGACGATAAAGCCGCGCGCGATATTGACGCGCTGCTGCTCGCCGCCGGAAAAGGTCGACGGGGCGAGGTGCCACAGGCGTTCCGGCACGTTCAGGCGCGTCAGCAGGCTGGCGGCTTTGGCGGCGCAGGTATCGCGCGGCACGCCGAGATCGAGTAACGGCTGCATCACCACGTCGAGAGCGGACACGCGCGGGATCACCCGTAAAAACTGGCTGACCCAGCCGATGGTCGAGCGGCGCACGTCCAGCACCTTGCGCGCCGGAGCCTGTACCAGATCGACCCACTCGTCGCGGTGGCGAATACGGATGTGCCCTTCGTCCGGCAGATAGTTGCCGTACAGGGAGCGCAGCAGGGTGGATTTACCGCTGCCGGAGTGGCCGTGCAGCACCACGCATTCGCCGTGAGTGACCTCAAGAGAGGCGTTTTGCAGCACCGGCAGCCGTACGCCGTTTTGCTGGTGGAGTACGAAGGTTTTACTGACGTTTTCAACGTGGATCATGTTGGCCTCGCGGGGTTTTTATGCCGGGTGGCGGCTTCGCTTACCCGGCAAAACGAATATCGCACCGTGTAGGCCGGGTAAGGCGCAGCCGCCACCCGGCAAAACAGCGCCCTCAATTCTGCAAAACGGACGACACCAGCAGCTGGGTATACGGATGGTGAGGATCGTCCAGCACCCGGTCGGTCAGCCCACTTTCCACCACCTCGCCGCTCTTCATCACCAGCAAACGGTCCGCCAGCAGGCGCGCCACGCCCAAATCATGGGTGACAATCACCACCGCCAGGTTCAGCTCCACCACCAGGCCGCGCAGTAGGTCGAGCAGGCGCGCCTGCACCGACACGTCCAGCCCGCCGGTGGGTTCGTCCATAAACACCAGCTTCGGGTGCGTCACCAGATTGCGGGCGATTTGCAGACGCTGCTGCATCCCGCCGGAGAAGGTTGTCGGCAGATCGTCGATGCGCGCGGCGGGGATCTCCACCTCCTCCAGCCAGCGCTGCGCGGTGGCGCGGATGTTGCCGTAGTGCCGCGCGCCGGTCGCCATCAGCCGTTCGCCGATGTTCCCGCCCGCCGACACCTGACGGCGCAGGCCGTCCAGCGGATGCTGATGCACCACGCCCCACTCGGTGCGCAGCAGGCGGCGGCGCTCGCCCTCGCTCATGCCGTACAGGGACTGGCCCTCATACACAATGTCGCCATTCTGCGGCGTCAGGCGCGCCGAGATAGACTTCAGCAGGGTGGTTTTGCCGGAGCCGGACTCGCCGACAATCCCCAGCACTTCCCCCGGCCACAGCTCAAACGACACGTCGCTGAAGCCTTTGCCCGGCGCGTAAAGGTGGGTCAGGTTATTAACCGAAAGCAGCGGTTTCATTGGCTGTTGGCCTCGCTCTGTTGGCGGCAGAAATCGGTATCGGAGCAGACAAACATCCGTTTGCCCGTGTCATCCAGCACCACTTCGTCCAGATAGCTGTGCTTCGAGCCGCAGATGGCGCACGGCTCGTCCCACTCCTGCACCGTAAACGGGTGATCGTCGAAATCGAGGCTTTCAACGCGGGTGTACGGCGGCACGGCGTAGATGCGCTTTTCGCGCCCGGCGCCGAACAGCTGCAACGCGGGCATCATGTCCATCTTCGGGTTATCGAATTTCGGGATTGGGGAGGGATCCATCACGTAGCGCCCGTTAACCTTCACCGGATAGGCGTAGGTGGTGGCGATATGGCCGAAGCGGGCGATATCCTCATACAGCTTCACCTGCATGATCCCGTACTCCTCCAGCGCGTGCATGGTGCGGGTTTCGGTTTCGCGCGGCTCGATAAAGCGCAGCGGCTCCGGGATCGGCACCTGGAAAATCAAAATCTGATCTTCCGCGAGCGGAGTTTCCGGGATGCGGTGGCGGGTCTGAATGAGCGTGGCGTCTTCCGTGCGTTCGGTGGTGTTCACCCCGGTGACGCGCTTGAAGAAGTTGCGGATAGAAACCGCGTTGGTGGTGTCGTCCGCTCCCTGATCGATGACCTTCAGCACGTCGGACTCGCCGATCACGCTGGCGGTGAGCTGAATACCGCCGGTTCCCCAGCCGTAGGGCATCGGCATTTCGCGACCGCCAAACGGCACCTGATAGCCCGGTATCGCCACCGCTTTTAAAATGGCGCGGCGGATCATGCGTTTGGTTTGCTCGTCCAGATAGGCAAAGTTGTAGCCGCTTAAGTTAGCCATTTTCACGCTCCCGTTGCAGGCGTTTCAGCAGTTCCAGTTCGGCCTGGAAATCGACGTAGTGCGGCAGCTTGAGGTGCGAGACAAAGCCTGCGGCCTCGACGTTATCCGCGTGGGCCAGCACGAACTCCTCGTCCTGCGCCGGGCCCGCGACGGGCTCGCCGTAGTCCGGAGCCTGCAAGGCGCGATCGACCAGCGCCATCGCCATCGCTTTACGCTCGCTCATGCCAAACACCAGCCCGTAGCCGCGCGTGAAGTGCGGGGCGTCATCCTCCGGGGCCACGAAGCCGTTCACCATTTCGCACTCGGTCATCAGCAGTTCGCCGACGTTCACCGCAAAACCCAGCTCTTCCGGCACAATTTCGATGTCGATATAGCCGCTGCGGATTTCTGCGGCAAACGGGTGGTTGCGCCCGTAGCCGCGCTGGGTGGAGTAGGCCAGCCCCAGCAGGTAGCCCTCGTCGCCGCGCATCAGCTGTTGCAGGCGCGACGAGCGGGAGCAGGGATACGCCGGGGGCGTGCGGGTGATGTCGTCAGGCGTGCGGCCCGTGTCTTCTTCGGCTTTCGCCAGCCCCTGACCGGCCAGCAGGCTAAAGACGTGCGGCGCCGCCTCGTGCGGGGCGTCGGAGGTGGCAGGCGGCGGCGTTTCACCGTTCGCCAGCAGGGTGAAATCGAGCAGGCGGTGGGTGTAATCACAGGTCGGGCCAAGCAGCTGACCGCCGGGAATATCTTTGTAAACCGCAGAGATTCGGCGCTCCAGGCGCATCTCTGCCGAGTTCAGCGGCTCGCTGACCGCCAGCTTTGCCAGCGTGGTGCGGTACGCGCGCAGCAGAAAAATGGCTTCGACGTTATCGCCGCTGGCCTGCTTCAGCGCCAGCGCCGCCAGCTCCCGGTCCGCCACGCCGCCTTCGGTCATCACCCGGTCGACGGCCAGGTTAAGCTGCTGTTCTATCTGGGCAACGCTCAGCGCGGGAAGCCGCTCATCGCCCCGTCGTCTGTGCTCCTGCAACGCATGGGCGGCGGCTATCGCCTTCTCGCCCCCTTTTACGGCGACATACATCAGCACACCTCCACATGGGTGGTTCGCGGGATAGCCAGCAGGCGTTCGCCGCAGGTCAGGATCAGATCGATACCGAGCGGGAACGGATGCGGGCGCTCGGTCAGCTCATGAAGAATGCACTCCGGCAGCTGGGGCGCGACCATGCGCTCCTCGGCGATCCCCGCCCCGGTCAGACGCAGCATGCGCCCGCCGCTCAGGCTCGATACCTGCACAATCAGCGTGGCGCTGGTCTCCGGGGCGACGGCGCTGCCTTCGCTCAGGGCGTTAAGCTGTTCCAGGCCGATCTGCTCGTCGGCGACCGCAAACAACGCCTGCCGGGGCTGCTCGACCAGCGGGGCGCCGGTGTGAAAACGCAGGTTCTGGCAGGCGATGTCGTTCGACAGCGCCCCCGAGAGCCACACCGGGGTGTCGTTATCCGCAAGGGTCAGCAGCACGCTGGTGGTGGCGAGGTTTAGCGGCAGCCAGCCCTGTGAAAGCTGATGCAGCGAGACGATCACGCCGGGCTCGCTCATGGCCTTCAGCAGGCGGCGGAAGCTGTGCTGGGCGTCCTGGACGGCCAGGGTAAAAGCGGGTTGAAGCGTCATGCGTTATCTCCGCGAACGAGCGTAAAGAAGTCGACCCGGCTGGCGTTCACTTCGGCCTGGCGTGCGGCAAGTCGTGCGGCGCGGTCGGCTTCCAGCGGGGCAATTAAGGTTTCCATCAGGGACTGAAAATGCGCGGGTTCCTGCATCAGCGCGTCGATCGCCGCGCAGCGTTCGGCGTGCTCTTTATCGCGCCCGAGCACGTAGCCGTAGCCGAGCGTGCCGCTTCTCAGGCGGATAGCCGCGCGGGTGAGGGTGGCATCCCCGGCGAAGAAGCGATCGCCCGTGCCGCCCATGCGCGCCTGGATCTGCACCAGGCCAATTTCCGGGGCGCGCAGGATGTCGTAGTCGGGCGTGAGGCCGAGCGCGTTCATGCGGCTGCGCAGCGCCTCGGGCCGGCTGTGGGCCAGGACGCGCATCCAGCGCTGGCGGGTGGAGGTGTCGTGGTGCATTCAGTGCTCCATGGTGAATTCAATCATGTCGGCGCGGGTCAGGCTGACGGAGTACTCCGTCGCGTCGATCTCGCCGTCACGGTGGTTAAGGGTGCGCACGCAGAGCAGGGGAGCCATGTTGGGGATTTCCAGCACCTTGCTCTCTTTGGCCTGCGCGCGGCGGGCGCTGATGCGCGTCTGGGTGCGCCTCAGCACAATGCCGGTAGCGTGGGTCAGGAAGTCGTGCAGCGAACCGCTGGCGAAGTGTTGCAGCACCGGCCAGAGGCTGAGGTCGGCGAAGTAGTGATCTATCTGGCAGACCGCCACGCCGTTGACCCGGCGCAGGGTACGCAGGTGAACCACGCTGTCCCCCTCCTGCACGCCGAGCGCGTCCGCCACGTGGCTGGAGGCCGGGCGCAGCACCGAGAGCAGCTTTTCGCTGGTGGGATGGCTGCCCTGATCGAGCAGGTTCTGGCTAAAGCGCGCCTGGGCGTTGAGGGGGTAGTCGAACGGGCGCATCAGCACCAGCACGCCTACGCCCTGGCGACGCTGCACCCAGCCGCGTTCAACCAGCTGGTCAATGGCGCGGCGCAGGGTGTGGCGGTTGACCTCATAGCGGTCGGCAAGCTGCTGTTCGGCGGGCAGGTAGTCTCCACAGCGGTAGTGGGCGCGCAGCTCTACTTCGAGCTTTGCGGCAATCTCTTGCCAGCGCGTCGGATAACTGGTCGGATGTCTGGATAAGTGCATATAAAACAAAGCCTCGCTTCTCAGATGAAGTGCTTACGCAAACGTTGAGAGAGGAAATCCAGCAGGCTGACGGTGACGATAATAAGCACCATCAGGGCGCAGGTTTGCTGGAACTGGAAGCCGCGAATCGCTTCCCACAGGGTCACGCCGATGCCGCCTGCACCCACCATCCCGACGACCGTCGCCGAGCGAACGTTAGACTCAAAGCGGTACAGCGAGTAGGAGATCAGCAGCGGCATCACCTGAGGCAGGACGCCGTAGAGGATCTCTTCGATTTTGTTAGCGCCCGTCGCGCGAATGCCTTCCACCGGGCCGGGTTCAATGGCTTCCACCGCCTCGGAGAGCAGCTTGGAGAGCACCCCGGTGGTGTGGATGAACAGCGCCATGACGCCCGCGAACGGCCCCAGACCGACGGCGACCACGAACAGCATCGCGAAGACCATTTCGTTGATAGCGCGACAGGCGTCCATCAGGCGGCGCATCGGCTGATAGATCCACCACGGCACGATGTTCTCGGCGCTCATCAGGCCAAAGGGAATGGAGAGGATGACCGCCAGCGCGGTGCCCCAGACGGCGATTTGCAGGGTGATCGCCATTTCGCCGAGGTAGTCCTGCCACTGGCTGAAGTCCGGCGGGAAGAAGTCGGCGGCGAAGGTCGCCATGTTGCCGGAATCTTTGAAAAGCAGCAGCGGATCCATTTCCGCGCCCTTCCAGGAGATAACCAGCACCGCCAGCAGAACGGCCCAGCTAAAGAGCGAGAACCAGCTGCGTTTTGGCGGCGGGAGGGTGATGGTTTGCATGTTGTCTCCTTGTGTTTTTTATTCCCTCTCCCTTGAGGGAGAGGGTTAGGGTGAGGGGGAAATGTGCGCGCTGATGCCCTCACCCCGGCCCTCTCCCACAGGGAGAGGGAGAAAAGCGTTACTGCACCGCTTTATTCACGCTGGTCATTGCACCCAGCGCGGCGGTCAGGCGGTCGAGATCGTCCAGCTGGGCCTGGATCTCAGACACTTTGCTGGTCTTCTCTTCGTCCTTCAGCCCTTTGTTGTCCTTCACGCCCTGCATCTGCTTAAACAGCGCCAGCTGGCGAATCGGCACCAGTTGCAGGTCGCTGGAGGCGCGGAAAGGCGCCCAGCCCAGACGCTCAAGCACCGCTTTCTCTTCCGGCGTTTTGCCGTAGGTCATAAAGAAGTCGTACACCTTGTCCTTGGTGGTTTCGGAGAGGTTTTTACGCCACACGATCGGGTCGCCCGGGATCAGTGGCGATTTCCAGATAACCTTGATCTCTTTCAGCTTGTCCGGGGCAGAGGTCTTCAGCTTGTCGAGGTTTTCGGTATTGTTGGTGGCGACATCCACCTGCTTATTCGCCACGGCCAGCGCGTTGGTTTCATGGCTGGCGTTGACGGTACGCTTGAAGTCGCTGGCGGAGGCGTTGTTTTTGGCGAAGACGTAATAGCCCGGGACGAGGAAGCCGGAGGTGGAGTTCGGATCGCCGTTGCCAAAGGTCAGGTCTTTGCGTTTCGCGAGCAGGTCGTTGAGGTTGTTGATGGGGCTGTCTTTGTTGACGATCAGCACGCTCCAGTAGCCCGGGGAGCCATCTGCCGCCACGGTCTGGGCAAAGACCTGGCCGTTCGCGCGATCCACCGCTTCCATCGCCGAGAGGTTGCCGTACCAGGCGATATCCACCTTGTTGAAGCGCATCCCCTGGATGATGCCCGCGTAGTCCGGGGCGAAGAAGGCGTTTACTTTGATCCCCAGTTTGGTTTCCATATCTTTCAGGAAGGGTTCCCACTGCGGCTTCAGGTTCTGCTGTGATTCCGTCGAAATAATGCCGAAGTTCAACGCTTTTTCCTGCTCTTGTGCGTACGCCGGGCTTAACAGGGTGCTGATGCTGAACATGCTGGTAAAGGCCAGCGCGGCAACCGTTTTATAGCTCATTTCCATTCCTCGTAGTGGGGACGTTAAGCAGCCTGCGCGCGCTCTTCGACGCGGTTTACGCTGCGGTAGAGATGGTCAAAACGTTCGTTATCAAACTGATGGCTTGGGCCATCGAAGAAGACGTGTCCCTGACGCAGGGCGACGATGCGCTCGCAGTAGCGCAGGGCGTAATCCACCTGATGCAGCGTCACCACCACGGTGATGCCGTCGTTCTGGTTAATGTCGCGCAGGGTCTCCATCACGATGCGGGCCGATTCCGGATCGAGAGAGGCGATAGGCTCGTCGGCAAGAATGACTTTCGCTTTCTGCATCAGCGCCCGGGCAATCGCCACGCGCTGCTGCTGGCCGCCGGAGAGCGTGGAAACGCGCTGGTGGGCGAAATGGGCCATGCCGACGCGGGTCAGCGCCCGTAAGGCCTCCTGCTTCTGCGAAGGAGAGAACCAGCGCAGGCAGGTGCGCCAGAACGGGGTGCTGCCGAGGGCGCCAATCAGCACGTTCTCCAGCACCGTCAGGCGATTCACCAGGTTGAACTGCTGGAAGATATAGCCCGTCTGCGCGCGGCTTTTGCGGATGTCCCGCGCCAGACGCCCGGCGCGCTGCACGGTGTTACCGAGCAGCTCAACGTGGCTTTCCGGGGTTTTATCGCAGGTGATGAGCCCGCTTAAATGACGCAGAAGGGTGGATTTACCGGAACCGGACGGCCCCAGCAGCGCCACCATCTCACCCTGCTGGACGGTCAGATCAACGGAATACAGCGCCTTATTGTGATGAAAGGTCTTGCTGAGTTTCTCGACGCGGATGACGGTTTGCATGTGCGTGGCCTCACGATAAATGTGGCCTCATGCTGGCGTATCAATGTGACATTTGGGTTAAGTCATTGTTGCGGGAGTTTGAAGAGTTGAGACAAAAGCGATGACAGTACCTGTCGTTTGTAGGCCGGATAAGCGCAGCGCATCCGGAAAAAGCGCCCGGCGGCGCTTCGCTTGCCAGGCCTACAAAAGACTACTGCTGCTTAACGACGTTGATCATCCATGGCACGCCGTATTTATCGGTCACTTTCCCGAATCCGTGCGCCCAGAAGGTCTCCTGCCAGGCCATTTCGATATTCCCGCCAGCGGCGAGGCTATCGAACCAGCGCTTGCCTTCCTCAACGTCCTGGGTGTCGAGCACAAGCGTAAAGCCCGCGTATTGCGCGCTGCTGCCGGGCGGCAGTCCGTCGCTCATCATGATATCGCTGCCGGCGATGCGGACGTTGGAGTGGGCGATGGCGGAATCAGGAAACTGCATACCGGACGGACAGCCTTCTTCGCTGTGGTCGTCTTTTGGCATATCGCCGAAGGTGATTGTGTAGAGTACTTCTGCGCCGACGGCCTGCTGATAAAAGGCGCTTGCCTCTGCACAGCTCCCGGCGAATGAGATGTAGGGACTTAACGGCATAATCTTTACCTCAGGTAAGAGAAGCCAGATAAGTTTAGTTGGTGTAGGCCCGGTAAGCGAAGCGCCACCGGGCCTGTGGGTTAATCATCAGTTCTTTTTCACGAACTCAGATTTCAGCTTCATCGGGCCAAAGCCGTCAATTTTACAGTCGATATTATGATCGCCTTCAACCAGACGGATATTCTTCACTTTGGTGCCGATTTTCAGCATGGAAGAGCTGCCTTTGACTTTCAGATCTTTTACCACGGTGACGCTGTCGCCGTCGGCCAGCAGATTGCCGTTGGCATCTTTCACGATCAGCGTATCGCTGTCCTGCGACGGTTCTGCATCGTTCCATTCATGTGCGCATTCCGGGCAGATGAACATGCCATTATCTTCGTAGGTATATTCAGAATTGCATTTTGGGCAGTGTGGGAGTTGCATGTCGGTATCCTCAAAAAAGTGCGTAACGGGCTGGAAAGTGCCAGCGAAATGACGGCAGGGTGCCGAAAAAGGCGGCAAGTATAGCGTAAATCCACAATCTTGTCGGTGATATTCGCGCATTAAAAAAGCGTTAAAAAGGATTCTGGAATGACATGTCCTGTCAGTCAGTTAAGCGAGACTTACTGCAATTAGGCAGTGGAAAACATTGATGCTAATTATATCAATTATTTTATTGCCGCAAATTGCTACCCTTCTTCATTTCGGATAAGGTGAAGCGGTAAATCGTTATTAATCCCCGGTTCCTCCCGTCATGCCGTTAATGACGGCGGTAAATTACCTCTCTTTTTTGGTGGGTAAATAACGATGATATATCCTGAAGTTCTCTGAGAGTGCGCTACGCTTTTTATCTTTTGGTTTTCCGACCAGAGGGGAACTTTACACGCTAAACAGCAAATAAAAATATAATGTTGATAATCATCAAATAGTTATATTTGAGTGAACATGTTTTCCCCACGTGATCATATAAGCCGAAACAGCATAATAAAAACGAAGTGGCTTAATAAAAGTAATAAATTTGCGTTAAGGAAAGGCTTTTATCATGCACACACAGACCATTTTTGAATTAAGCCAGGAAGCTGAGCGTTTGCTTAAGCTCGCCTTACAGAATCTTGATACGCTCAAATCAATGCCCGCCGCGGTGTTGGATAGTACAACGTCTGCTATTAGCGGCGTGAATAATAACGTCCTGCCTTTGCATTTCAGCGCCCGCGGCGTAGAGGCCCAGCAGGCGATGCTGAATAATGAATTACGCAAAATTACCCGCCTCGAAATGGTGCTGGCCATTGTCGGTACAATGAAGGCGGGAAAATCCACCACCATTAATGCGATTGTCGGCACGGAAGTACTGCCGAACCGTAACCGTCCGATGACCGCGCTGCCGACGCTTATCCGCCACACCCCCGGCCAGAAGGAGCCGGTGCTGCATTTTACCCACGTGTCGCCGATTGATACCTTGCTTCAGCAGTTGCAGCACAAGCTGTGCAACGCCGATCGCGGGAAGCTGACCCGCCGCCTCGAAATCGATAAAGACATGAACGCCCTGCTGGGGCGGATCGAAAAGGGCGAGGCTTTCGAAAAACATCATCTTGGCGCAGAGCCAATATTTCACTGCCTGAAAAGCCTGAACGATCTGGTGCGTCTATCCCTGGCGCTGGGCGTGGATTTTCCGTTTACGGAATACGCTGCCATCGAACATATCCCGGTTATCGAGGTGGAGTTTGTCCATCTGGCGGGGCTGGACGCGCATCTTGGTCAACTGACGCTGCTGGATACGCCGGGGCCGAACGAGGCCGGGCAGCCGCACCTGCAAAAAATGCTTACCGAGCAGCTGGCGCGCGCTTCGGCAGTGCTGGCGGTGATGGATTACACCCAGCTTAAATCGATTTCTGATGAAGAGGTGCGCCAGGCGATTTCCGCCGTCGGCAAATCCGTGCCGCTGTATGCGCTGGTCAATAAGTTCGACCAGAAAGATCGCAACAGCGACGATGAGGAGCAGGTCCGGGCGATGATTTCCGGCACCCTGATGAAAGGGAATATCTCGCCGGGGCAGATTTACCCGGTGTCGTCCATGTGGGCCTATCTGGCGAACCGCGCCCGCTATGAGCTGACCGCCAACGGTCGCCTGCCGAACCATCAGGCCCAGCGCTGGGTGCAGGACTTTGCCGAAGCGGCGCTCGGGCGTCGATGGCGCACGGCGGATTTAGACGATATCGACCATATTCGCCACGCGGCCGACCTGCTGTGGGAGGATTCGCTGTTCGAACAGCCGATCCGCAAGCTCATTTATGCCGCCTACGCCAACGCCTCTTTATTTGCCCTGCGCTCGGCGTCGCACAAGCTGCTGAACTACGCGCAAAACGCCCGGGAGTACCTCGATTTTCGCTATCAGGGGCTGACGGTGGCCTTTGAGGCGCTGGAGCTGAATATTGCCCGCCTTGAAGAGGATATGGCGCTGCTTCAGACGCGCCAGAGCGTGGTCAGTGATGAAGTGCAGCACGAGGTAGAGCAGGCGCTTGGCGCAACGGATCTGTTTATTGCCCGGCAGAAAACAGCGCTACAAGCCGCGATCGATCGTGTCTTCAGCCACGACAGCGTGCTTGATTTAGCGGGCATTGAGCCGGGTAAGGCCAGCGACGACGGGCAGAACGCGTTTACACAGCTGGTGCTGGAAGACGAGGGCCAGGCGCAGATCGTGCTGAGTAAGATCCGCTCCGCCTGCGAAACGATCGTGCTGGACGCGCAGAACAAAATCAGCCGGGAGCTGGCGCTGCGCTTCGATCAGCTGGAATCAACGCTGGCGCGCTCGCTGAATGAGGCGATGCGCCCGATCGAAACGCGTATAAAAGAACAGCTGAGCCATTCGGGATTCCGCGCGCGGATCAGCTTCCCGGCGTTTCAGCCCAGCCAGCTGAACTTCAACACCCGGGCGCTGTTTACTGACGCTATCGCGATGGACAATCGCCCGGCCGGGCAGCCTTCCACCGCGGGCAGCGTGCGTGAAACGGTCTCCCGCTGGCTCAATAATCCGGGCTGGGGCTGGGAAGATTACGTGATGACGCGTACCCGCTACGTGATTGATATTGCGCAGCTTCACGACAGGTTTAAGCAGCATATTGACCAGTTTTGTGAACAAATCCGTAAAGCTTTGGCCGCGCAGGTCGATGTCTCTGTTACGGCGGGTATGGCGACGTTCTTTGCGGAATTTTCGTTATGCCTGACCGGGTTACAGGAAAGCTTGCGTGATAGCCTCGCCGTCCGTCAGCAGAACGAGCACTCCACCCGGGCGCTTAGCCAGCTGCTGAAGCACAGTATTACGACCGCGACGTGGATTCAGGAAGATACCCGACTGTTACGCGATGATATTCAAACCCTTTTCGCAGCAGAGCAACCATGACAACACGGCTACTGGACGGTCCCGGGCGGACGCTGGAGTGTATTCATCCCAAATTTATGGTCGATCTGGTTCAGGGGGAGGACGCGGTGCGTCACGCCCCGCTGGGGCCACAGCAGCTGCACTTTCGTGAGCGTTTGACGCAGGAGATCGTGACGCATACCCGGCTGAGGCCGTGGGCAATGGTGGGAATGCTCAACGAAAATGCGGCGCTGCGTCTGGGGCTGGCTGAAAAGCTGGCGGGCATGCTCGATCCCGGGCATCTGGCGTTGACCCGCATGACCGACAAGCTGACGGCGCTGCGGATGCAGGCTAATCCTCGCTCCCCGCAGTCGCCGGGGCTGATGCAGCAGTACGACGAACTCTCCTCCCATTTTCAGCAGCGTGCGGCCTATAAAGAGAAGGCCTTAACCCAGCGCGGCCTGACGGTGCAGGCCGGTGAGCACAGCGAGCAGATTTTCACCCGCTGGCGCGCCGGGCATTACGACGGCTGGTCGCTCGCCGGGCGCTGTTACATCGTGCTGGAAGAGTTGCGCTGGGGGGCGTTTGGCGACGCGTGTCGTCTGGCGAATCAGGATGTGGCCGACATGCTGAAGGATAATTTGCGCAGCATGGCGGCGAACTATCTCGCCCAGGGGATTAACGCCTCGCCCACGACCCGCCATTTTTACCACCAGTGGCTGACGACTCCGGCATCGCCGGGGCTGGTGGATCATAAAGATATGCTCGGCTGGCTGGGCGACTGGTGTCAGGCGGAGAGGCATCCCGTGAGCTGGTCGGTAACGCAGAACTGGCAGACCGTGGCGCTGGGAATGCCGAGGCTGTGTTCCGCAAAGCGGCTGGTGGATGGGATGGTAGAGGAGATATTTGGGGTTTAATGACGCCCTCTCTGTGGGAGAGGGCGTAGTATCACTCAGTGATGCATCTCAACCGGTTTCACCTCGACCTGCTTCTCCGGCACTGCGCCAAAGCGTTTTGCGTACAGCGCGGTAATAATCGGCACCAGAATCGCGGTTACAATCACGCTCGCGGCAACCAGCGCGGTGGCGGAGGCGGCGACCGGTTCAAAGGCCGGGTTGATCTGGGCGATAATCATCGGGTTTGCCACGGCGGCCCCTGCGGCGGATGAGGCGGCGACGCCTGCGGTGCCGTTACCGCCGCCAATCACGCGGTCGGCAATAATCAGTGGAATACCGGTAATCACGATAACCGCCACACCCAGCACAATCCCCAGCAGACCCGTTTCGAGGATCACGTTCAGGTTAATGGTGTTACCCAGCGCGAAGCCGAAGAACGGGATCAGCACCGGCGTCGCCTTGCTGAAGAAATCACGCAGATCGTGGTCAAGGTTGCCCAGCGCGAAACCAATCAGGAACGGCAGGACGGCACCGATAAAGTGATGCGGCTCGAAGGTCGCCAGCCCGGCAGAGCCGAGGATCAGCATGGTCATCAGCGGGCCAGATTCCAGAGACATCAGCACGAACGCGCCGGACTCCTCTTTGGTGCCGTACTGGTTCATCAGGCTCGCATACAGCCCGCCGTTGGTCATATCCATCGCCGAAACAATCGCCAGCACGGATAATCCGGCGAAGAATCCGGTCTGAATGCCGTTCTCAGGAATAAACAGCGCACAGATCATCGCGACCACCCACGCGACCGCGATTTTGGTGATCACCAGCGTCCCGGATTTGCGCAGTACCGTCCCCGTTGCGCGTAAATTAATGGACGCACCAATACAGAAGAACCAGACCGCGAGGATCGGAACGGTACCGGTGATCATTCCTTTGGTAAACCCACCGAAATAAGCGCCGGTGTTCGGTGCCAGGGTATTTAAAATGGCGCCAAGCACCAGCGGAACCAGCATCATCCCGCCAGGAATGCGTTCAATCGTGGCTTTAATCTTCATGTTGAGTCCTCACATCTCACCCCGCGTAGTTGACGAAAAGGGTGAAAAAAATAAATCAATAAATTCAACGTATTGACCGCTCGTTCCGGCGGTAAATTCGTTATCCATGCAGTAAGGTTAAATAAGTGCTTTCTGTTAAGCGTCCGCAGAAAGTACTCAGAAAGCGGTGCGTGGACGTATCATGCGATCATCGGAATGGTGATTCAATGAAAATAAAACAGCGTTTTAGTTATCTGAATCACATATTTCGTGTAAACATTTGTGAGGCCAACTAACAATTAAAATTTCTGTAAATATGCTGTGAAGAAAAGTGGATGATATTTTGTTGCAGGAGGAATAATAACGGGTGGAATAATCTTTTTATGGCTGTGCTTGAGAATCATCTAAAGTGGGAAATTGACAAAACCTGAAGCCCGCTGACCTTATGTAAAATTAAACGTGAAGTTGATCACAAATATAAACGCTGGTAGGGTAAAAAGGTCACTAACTGCCCAGACAGGCGTCAACAGGTTCGGTTGTATAGACGTTAAAACGTCAATGTAAGTAAACCTGCTACGCTTGATGAAGGGGATGCGCAAGAGGCGCTCACCAGGCTCACAGACCCGCATTTTTCTGTGGTGCAGACAGGGCTCAGTCTACGAGGAAAGCTATGCTTAAAAGGAAAAAAGTAAAACCCATTACCCTTCGCGACGTCACCATTATTGATGACGGGAAGTTGCGTAAGGCCATTACCGCAGCGTCGCTGGGTAATGCGATGGAGTGGTTCGATTTTGGCGTTTACGGCTTTGTGGCCTATGCGTTAGGTAAAGTGTTCTTCCCCGGTGCCGATCCGAGCCTGCAAATGATTGCCGCGCTGGGTACCTTCTCTGTTCCCTTCCTGATCCGTCCTCTGGGTGGCCTGTTCTTTGGGATGCTCGGCGATAAATACGGTCGTCAGAAGATACTTGCCATCACCATTGTCATTATGTCGATCAGTACGTTCTGTATTGGTTTGATACCCTCTTACGCCACTATTGGTATCTGGGCGCCGATCCTGCTGCTGCTGTGTAAGATGGCGCAGGGCTTCTCCGTCGGCGGTGAGTATACCGGTGCCTCTATCTTTGTCGCCGAGTACTCCCCGGACCGTAAGCGTGGGTTTATGGGAAGCTGGCTGGACTTCGGTTCGATTGCCGGGTTTGTGCTGGGCGCGGGCGTTGTCGTACTGATTTCAACCGTGGTCGGCGAAGAGAACTTCCTCAGCTGGGGCTGGCGTATTCCGTTCTTCCTGGCGCTGCCGCTGGGCATCATTGGCCTCTACCTGCGTCATGCGCTGGAAGAGACGCCGGCGTTCCAGCAGCACGTTGAGAAGCTGGAGCAGGGCGATCGTGAAGGCTTGCAGGAAGGCCCGAAAGTGTCGTTCAAAGAGATTGCCACCAAACACTGGCGCAGCCTGCTGACCTGTATTGGCCTGGTTATCTCGACTAACGTCACCTACTACATGCTGCTGACCTACATGCCGAGCTATCTGTCGCATAACCTGCACTACTCGGAAGATCACGGCGTACTGATTATTATCGCCATCATGGTCGGGATGCTGTTTGTCCAGCCGATTATGGGGCTGCTGAGTGACCGCTTCGGCCGTCGTCCGTTCATTATTCTGGGCAGCGTCGCGCTGTTTGCACTCTCTATTCCGGCCTTCGTGCTGATCAACAGTAACGTGCTGGGGCTGATTTTTGCCGGTCTGCTGATGCTGGCGGTGATCCTCAACTGCTTCATCGGGGTGATGGCTTCTACGCTGCCAGCGATGTTCCCGACGCACATTCGTTACAGCGCGCTGGCGGCAGCCTTTAACATCTCGGTGCTGATTGCCGGTCTGACGCCGACGCTTGCCGCGTCGCTGGTGGAAAGCACGCAGGACCTGATGATGCCCGCCTATTACCTGATGGTGATCGCGGTGATTGGTCTGGCGACCGGTCTGACCATGAAGGAAACGGCTAACCGTCCGCTGAAAGGGGCAACCCCTGCGGCGTCGGATATTCAGGAAGCGAAAGAGATCCTGCGCGAGCACTACGACAACGTAGAGCAGAAGATTGAAGACATCGATCTTGAGATCGAAGAGCTTCAGAAAAAACGTTCTCGCCTGGTGGATCAGCATCCACGCATCAACGAATAAATCTTTCTCGCCATAACAAACGGGGTGCTATTACAGCACCCCGTTTTACGTTTAGCAGCCCGCCGCGATGTAATCGCCGTTGGCGCTGATGGGGATCACCGTCAGGAACAGCACCGTCGCAAACAGGATCAGCGCTACCCCGCCGACAATTTTCACCAGCGGCATCAGCCAGCTCAGGGAAGACCCGCCGCCGAAAAAGGCCACCGTGCGCTCGCGGGCATAACGCACCGCCAGAGACAGCCCCATAATCGACAGCGCGGTGCCGAGCGCCATCGTCATCACCGCCGCCATTCCCCAGGTGACGATACCCAGCGCGTTCGAGAACATCAAAATCATGATGGCACCGCTGCACGGCCGCGCGGCAATCGCCAGAATCACCCCCAGACGCGTTTTCCAGTCGCCCTGAGCGAGGTCGGCGCCCACGCCATGATGACCGCACCCGCACTGCTCGTCGTGCTGATGCAGCAGTTTAATGGCGCGCACGGTCATTTTCGGCGGACGCAGGCTTTTTAGCGCCTGGTAAATCACAAACGCCCCGAAGGCGCCAATCATCACGGCGCTGATTTTCTCTACGTACCAGCGGCTGGCGCTGAGATCGCCGGAGGCGAGGTTAAACCCGACCGCCAGAATAAAGACGAACAGGATCGCGCTGACGCCCTGCATCAGGCTGCCGATAAAGGGCACCACGCGCGCGGCCAGCAGGCTCTCTTTGTTGGTGCTGAGATAGGTAGTGACGATAAATTTGCCGTGTCCCGGCCCGATAGCATGAAGCACGCCGTAAAAAAACGCGCCGGTCAGCAGCCATAATCCGCCGCTGTACTGGTGGTTGTTGAGTTGCAGCAGGTACATAACCAGATAGCGGTGCAGCGTGATTTGACTGGCAAGACACCACTGAATAAATGCATTCCAGTGGCTGTGCAGGGTAAAGCCAGCCGCCAGAACAATCAGCAGCATTAGCCCCGCCGTGGGGATGCGCCAGTCGTGGGTAAGACGTTGTGCGGTCATGATAAGGCTCGCAAAGGGGGCAGATTTTGAGGGAAGTATAGCAAGATAGCTGGGGGCGATCTGCGGGGTGAAATCGCGAGTATAGACGGGTGATATATTTATCTTTAATTTTATTATTTTTGCATATGAATTTATTTTTATTTTTTAAGCAATTTTAGGATTTATTTTTAATCCTTTTTTAAACATTGATTCTTCACGGTTATGCATTCGTGGTGAAAGTAGGATGTATTTTGTCTTTTCAGCGAAAATCGATAAGTACGTATTTTGTTTTCAGGAAATATAAGGTATTTCTCAAGCTGGTTAGCTATGCGGAATATTTGATAAATACGCGTCGGGTGCCCTATTATCTCGGGTCTTGCAGGCGGAGGTAAAGGGACTTTTATCGATGGCGGCCTTGTTTACTATTGAGTTTTTATTCGCATTCTGGATGTTCTTTATTCTGTACTGGCTGGTGGCTCCGCTGCCTAAAGTGCAGAACGGCCTGCTGCTGCTCGGCGGATATTTCTTCGTCTATCAGATAAGCGCATATTCTCTTATGATTTTATTGTCATGGAGTCTTTGCGTCTGGCTGCTGACGAATCTGGCGCAAAAAAGACGCTGTGCAAACCTGGCGACGGGGCTCCTTGTTGGGCTGATGCTGGGCTATTTTCTGGTCTTTAAATACTGTATGCCGTTTGCGGACTGGCTGCGGGCGAATCTGGAGCGTTTCAACGCCGTCTGGCCCATTCCGGTGCTCGACATTCTGCTGCCCCTGGGGCTGTCGTTTTACCTGTTTAACTCCCTGAGCCTGGTGCGGTCGGTAGCGAAGCAGGAGATCGCCCGTCCGGATCTGCTCAGCGTGCTGCTGTACATTAACTTTATCCCCACGCTGGTAGCTGGCCCGGTGAATCGGGCGGTGGATTTGATCCCGCAAATCCAGGCGACGCGGCGCATCGTGCTGGATCTTAAAACGGCTTTTTGCCTGATCGCGCTGGCGCTGATCAAGCTCTTCCTCCTCAGCACCTGGCTAAGCGACACGCTGGTCGACCCGGTGTTTAGCCAGCCTGCGGCGCATAACGGCTGGGATACGATCCTCGCCACCTACGGCTGGGCGTGGAATATCTATTTAAATTTCTCCGGCTACACCAATTTAGTCACCGGGCTTGCGATGCTGCTGGGGTATCGGCTGCCGAAAAACTTCGATCATCCGTATCTCGCCGCCTCGCTTCAGGCGTTCTGGCACCGCTGGCATATCAGCCTGTCGAACTTCATTCGGGATTCGATTTACTTCCCGCTGGGCGGCAGCCGAAAGGGACTGACCCGAACGCAAATCAACGTCGTGCTGGCGATGGTGATTTCAGGGCTGTGGCACGGTGCTGGCATGAACTTTATGCTGTGGGGCGCTATTCACGGTATCGGGCTGGTTATTTATAACCTCTGGCGCCGGTGGCGTCTGCGTCCGCTTCCGGAGGTGCTCGCGCGATTACTCACCTTCCATTACGTCTGCTTTGCCTGGATATTCTTCCGGGCCGAGACTTTCGACGATGCGCGGGGCCTTCTGCACAATATTCAGCATTGCAGTCTCGCCACATTACACGCCCCGCAGATGTGGAGCATCCTGGCCTTTATTCTGCTGGTCGTGTTTTATCCGCTGATGGTTAATTTACGCATCCGTGGGGTTAACCTTATTAACGCCACGCGCTGGTATGCGATCCCCTTAATGATTATTCCCGTTTTGACCTGTGCCTTTTTCTTTGCACCGTCCGGTGTGCCTGGATTTATTTATGCCAACTTTTAAATACTCAAACGTCATTATTAAAATCGTCAAAGCCTCGTGCCTGATCCTGACCTGTATGCTGGGGCTGTTGTGGCTGAATCAGCAGTCGCTCGACCGGTACTGGGTGCAGCATTTCCACCGTGACAGCCCATGGAGCCATATTTCTTCTCCGGCCTGGAAGCAGGGGGGAAAAATCATGACGGCGGCAGAGGCGGCGAAAGAGGCCTTTGTTGACAGCCTGAACGCGCCTCCACCCGCGCCGGAGGTGCCAAAACGCAAGCCGCTGCCGATGCTGGAATATAAACCGGTGTTTGAGCGTGAAGCGGTGCTGGCCTCTGAACATCCAAAGGATGTGCGTCAGCTCAGCCGCTGGCTATCGGCAGAGCGAGAGTCGGACAACATGCAGCCGGAAGGACAGCCGTCTGACGTGCTTTACGATGAAGAGGGTGACGCCCTTCTGGCGCCGGGAAAACAGGTGCTGTTCATCGGGGATTCCATGATGGAAGGCGTTGCGCCCCGCGTGCTTAAGCTGCTGAAAGAGGGCCATCAGGTGAAGGGCATCAACCTCAGCAAGCGCAGCACCGGGCTTGCCTATCCGGGGTTCTTTAGCTGGCCAGAGGCCACCGCCAGCGCGCTGGAAAAACATCCGGACATCGGCCTGCTGGCGGTCTTCCTCGGGCCAAACGACCCGTGGGATATGCCTGTCAGCAAGGGCCAGCCCTACCTGCGGTTTGGCAGCGCAGAGTGGGAAGAGGAGTACCGGGCCCGCATCCGTCAGATCCTCGCCCTGGCGGAGAAATACTCTCTGCCGGTAATCTGGGTGCTGCCGCCGAATATGCGTAAAGAGAAGCTGAATCAGAGGATGGCGGTACTGAGCGCGTTATACGAATCCGAGGTTAACGCCGCCGGGGGGATTGCCCTGTCCGTTAATGCCCTGTTTGGCTATCAGGGCACCATTTATTCTGCTAAGGCGTTGATCGATGGCAAGCCGGTAAACGTGCGTGCCAGCGATGGAACCCATTACTCCCCGGCCGGACTCGATGTTATTGCCGCCGCCATGATGAACAATATCCACGTTATGCCGCCGGAGCAGCCGGAGGTTGAAAGTGAATAATCGCGTTCTGCTGCCCGGCATACTGCTGCTGATGGTCTCCGGCGTAGCGTTGATGTCATGCAAAAAAAACGAGCCGGTACAGCCTCAGCCGACATCCCCCGTGCATCACACCGGCGGTTACTTAACCGATTACGGTGAGCAGGGGATGGAGGCGCTCTCCGCCCGCCTGGGCAACAGCCGTCACGTGCTGACCCATGTCGTGGTGATTGGGGATTCCCACACGGCGGCCGATTTTCTCTCCGGCCAGCTTCGCCGCCAGTTTCAGAAGAAATATGGCAACGGCGGCATCGGGTTTATCAGCCCGCTTGCCGTGCCGGGCAATCGCTACAGCAACGTCAAGTACGGCCGCGCGAAGGGCTGGGCGCTGATGAACAGCCGTCGACAGAGCAGCCCGTACTTTACGCTCGGGGGAACCATCGCTAAACCGCTGTCGTGGGACAGCGAAACGCGCGTCACCGCGCTGGCTGACGAGTCCTTTATCAAGGCGCAGGCGCTCTATCGCTCGTTCGGCGGGGCCACCTTGCTGCTTCAGGGGCGTAACATCGCGCTGGCCGACAGCCAGGGGCGCTGGGAGCTTTCCGAGGCGGCGCGCGTCCCGCTGTCGTTTTCCATGTCGGTCTCCGGTGAAAACGCCACCGAGCTGGCCGGGCTGTGGCTCACCGCCGCGCAGCCAAAAGGGGTCATCGTCAGCGCGCTGGGTATTAACGGCGCGCAGATCTCTATGCTGGATAAGTGGCAGGACGACTGGGCGGGCACGCTCAGTATGCTCAACCCGGATCTGGTGATCCTCGCCTACGGTACCAACGAGGCGTTTAATACGGAACTCTCCCTCAGCGAATACCGCCAGACGCTGGTGCGCCAGATACAGAAAATCCGCCACGCAGAACCCAACGCGGCGATCCTGCTGGTCGGGCCGGGCAGCAGTATCATGCATAAAGATGCGACGCGCTGCGAGAAGCGCCAGCCCGCGCTGTTGAAGCCGATTATCGAGATGCAAAAGCAGGTGGCAAAATCCGAACAGACCCTGTTCTGGGACTGGTTCGCGTGGATGGGCGGGGATTGTTCTATCGAACGTCTGGCGAAGCAGGGCAAGGCGCGTCCCGATTTAATCCACCTGACGGCGGAAGGTTATCAGGAAAGCGCGGCGGCGCTGTGGCAGGATCTGGAGAATAAGCTGAACCCGTGAATACAAAGGGAGTTAGGGTGAAAAGAGGTCGAAAAATCGTCACGCGCGGGCTGGGCTTGCTGTGCACGGCAGGGGTTATCGCCTGCTGTTTTCTGGCGTATGCAAACAAGACGGTCGTTGATTCTTCCCGCCACCGGCTGTACTCAACCGCTGAAAGTGCGCCGTACAATGACGTGGGCGTTGTCCCCGGCACGAAGCCGTCGGGCTTTTATTTCGCCAACCGCATTGATAGGGCCGCAGAGCTGTACCACGCAGGCAAGGTGAAATGGTTAATTGTGAGCGGAGATAATCGCCAGAAAAATTACAATGAACCCCTGGAAATGCAGAAAGCGCTGGTGCTGAAAGGCGTACCGGCAGAGGCCATCTACTGTGACTACGCCGGATTCACCACGCTGGACACCGTACTGCGCGCCCGGGAGATATTTGGCCAGAGCAAGTTCACCCTGATTTCACAAGGGTTCCAAAACAAGCGGGCTATTTATCTCGCGAGAGAAAACAACATCGACGCGATCGGCGTCAACGCGGCCGACGTAGCCCCTGAACGGCGCTACTGGCTGGGCAGCCTGCGCGAGTATGTTGCACGCGGCCGCGCGTTGCTTGATACCTCGCTGTTCAACCGCCAGCCACATTTTGGCGGGCCGAAAATTATTCCGGGCGTAACGGTGCAGGAAGGCTGTAAGAGTCAACTATAAAGGAAAAGACAAAATGGAGTTTCGCGGGATGGACGATACACTTGAGGTTAAAAATACCGGAAGTCACAATGTATCTGGCTATAAGCTTTACAGCACTAAGTCAGTCGTTATTGCGACAATTTTTGGTACCCCGCTGGCCGGGGGATATTTAATGGCGAAGAATTACGAACGCCTGAATAATAAGCCCAATGCCAGACGTACAATGATTTACACCCTCCTGTTTGTTGTTGTCTGGAGTTTTATTGCCCACTTAGTCAGTGAAGATTTACCTTCAACGGTTTTTTCCACGTCTGCACTGATTGCAATGTGGCAGAGCATGAAGCAGTTCCAGGGCGCACTGCTGGAGAAACACAGACTTAGCGAAGGGGCGTTTGAATCCAGCTGGAAGGCGTTTGGCATTTCACTTATTTTTGCTGTGGCGATACTGTTGCTTGTTGTTGTTTCTATTGAAATTTTTTGATTTATGCGCTTTTTAGCCTTGCTAAAAAAATTTATCTTAATAAGTCATAAGGAATGAGCAACGTATCGGTTATAAGAGATATTGGCATATCAAGTGCTAAAAAGAGTGGGTATGGGAATTCTAATTCTTCGATTCCTTCAGCATCAAAGCGTGTTGCAGGATAAACCCCCGGTTTTTTGAAAAAAGGATCGCGGCTGACAAAAGTGCCGCATCCGCTCAAAAACATCGAAATTAAAGCAACAATAACAATCCTTTTCATACGAACTCCCTGTTCATACTTGCTGAACTATAACAACTTACCTGTGTGCGCTACCGACTGGACTGCGCGGTTTATCGCAATCTGCGGGTAGGCGTGTTGGCAACGACACGTGCCGAGGCACTTTGCAGCGACCCGAAATCTATCGGAATGCCAGAAAGCAAAAACCCGCCACGAGGGCGGGTTCTTTAAATAGTGGTGCCCGGACTCGGAATCGAACCAAGGACACGGGGATTTTCAATCCCCTGCTCTACCGACTGAGCTATCCGGGCAACGGGGCGCATTAAACCGCAATCACGCACGGTCGTCAACACTATTTCTGGAAAAGCTGTTCAACTGCTTAACTTTGCGGCAATCTGTCGGTTTGCGCGTCGAAATTGCACAAATCTTCCAGACCGATCGGGTGCGGTGTGGCAATGCTGTGGGGGAGAGGAGGGCGGTATGGCAAACGACTGGCTTGAGCTGCGTCAGCATTCAGATACGGGTATTGAAACCATCAAAGCGCACTTTGAGGGCCATGCGTTCGATCCGCACTGGCACGATAGCTATCTGGTGGGGATTACGCTGTCCGGCACCCAGCAGTTTCACTGTCGGCGCGAGCGGCATCACAGCCATCCGGGCGATGCGTTTCTGCTTGAGCCGGGGGAAATCCACGACGGCGATGCGCCGGTCGAAGGCGGGTTTACCTATCTGACCTTTTACCTCGACGAGCACTGGCTGACCCAGACGCTGCGCGGGCTCTATGAATCCACGCCCGGCAGCTATTCCCTCCATTTTGCCCAGACGCTGACGCGCGAGCCGCAGCTGGTGCGTTCGATAAATGAGACCTTCACCGCGCTGCACAATGACGAGATGAAGATCGTCCAGCAGAGCGCGATGGACGGACTGCTGGCGCAAATCACCTCCCACTGCCACTGGCGTAAACGGCTGCCGTCGCAGTTGCAGAGCGCGGCGGTGGCGCACCGCGCTCGCGACTATCTGTATGCCCATATTGGCGACAACATCGGGTTGTCCGATCTGGCGCGGGAGACCGGGACGGATCGCTTCACCCTGACGCGCTGCTTTAAGCGTGAATTTCATCTCGCGCCGCATGCCTGGCTGATCCAGCTGCGGCTGGCGAAGGCGCGGCAAAAACTGGCGAGTGGCGATCGGCCGGTCGACGTGGCGGCGGCGCTGGGTTTTGCCGATCAAAGCCATCTGGGGCGCTGGTTCCAGCGGGCCTATCGCATCTCGCCAGCCCATTACCGTCAGTTGTGCACAAACCTTCCAGACGTTTCCAGAAAATAACGGCACATTCATGGCTCTTATAATAAAGGAGCCTCCTGTGAGCCTGATCCCCTTCCTGCTGTTTGCCTTTGTGGCCTCGATAACCCCCGGTCCGACCAATATTCTGGTGCTGACCAACAGCCAGCATTTTGGCGTTAAAAATACCGTGCCGGCGATCCTGAGCGGCTGTTTTGCGGCGAGTCTGATCGTGCTGATTTCCGGTGCCGGGGCGGGGGAAGTGCTGCGTCAGTATCCCCTGATACGTCAGGTGATGAGCTGGGCCGGGGTGCTGTGGCTAAGCTGGATGAGCTGGCAGCTGTTCAGCGCGCCCGCCGCGAATTTATCGGCCAAAGACCCTCATCGTTTTACCCCACGGGCCGCAGCGCTATTGCAGATTGTGAATCCAAAAACCTGGATGCTGGCGCTGGCGGTGGTGAGCCTGTTTGCGCCCGCAAGCACCCATCCGGTAAAGGATATTGCGCTGATGGCGTTCTGCTTTCTGGTGATTTCGATTGTGTGCCTGCTGTGCTGGGCGTGGCTGGGGAAGGCGGTAAACCGGGTGTTTCGCACCACCGTGGCGATGGTGCGATTTCAGCGCCTGATGGCGCTGTGTCTGTTCATTTCCGCGTGGGCGGGCATGTTCGCTTAGGTTAACGCGCCTCCCGTCCGGCAGCGGGCAAAGCGCAGAATATCTTCCGCCAGTCGGTGCGCGGTATCGACGTCTGCCTGGCTGCGGTTCACCAGCATCCGGCTCAGACACCCTTCGAGCACCAGCTCCATCTGTTTCGCGACCATCGCCGGGTCGTCTACCTCCAGTCGGGTGAGCAGCTCGTGCGTGAAGTCATACGCGGCACGCTTCTGCTGATCCGCCAGCTGGTGGATCGGATGGCCCGGATCCGGGAAGTAGGTGCAGGCGGCGATAAACAGGCAGCCCGGATAGCGATTATTGCTTACGCAGTCGGTCAGCGCGGTATAGCGGGCCAGCAGTTTTTGTTCGGTCGTCAGCTCGTCGTTGAGCATAAGCTGCCTGCGCCAGATATCGACCTGCTGGCTGAGGTAGCGCAGCGCGTCATATAGCAGCGCCTCTTTGTCAGGCCAGAAACGCCTGAGATCGTCCAGAGGATAGTCGATACGGTCCGCGACCATCTCAAGCGTGGTGCTGGCGATACCTTGAATTTCAAGCAATTGCAGGGCTTGTCCCAGTACGTCTTCGCGTTGCACGGTTTTCTCCTCCGTTTTTCCCAACGGTTTCTCCCGTCTACAGTGTCGTTTACGGTTGGCGATCGCGCAAATGCGCGCTAAACGCCGCCGCATCCATAAATCCTGTCACGCGCGCGGCGGGCTGCTCTTCGCCCTGCTCGTTAAAGAACAAAATGGTCGGCAGGCCGAGCACGTTAAGCTGCTTGAGCAGCGCTTTGTCCTGCGCGTTGTTCGCCGTGACGTTGGCCTGAAGCAGCACGGTATCTTTCAGCGCAGTTTGCACCTGCGGATCGCTAAAAGTGTATTTTTCAAACTCTTTGCAGGCCACGCACCAGTCGGCGTAGAGATCGAGCATCACCGGCTTGCCCTGCGCCTGCGTCAGCGCACGGTTCAGGTCGTCGACGGTGTTAATCCGGGTGAAAGTCAGGTGCGCCTGCGACTGTGCGGCTGGGGCGCCAAAGGCCCAGTCCTGAAGCGGTCGAACGCTCACCAGCGCGGCGGCGAGCAGCAGGATCTGCACCAGACGCATCCACGGCTTTTTCGCGCCCAGGCTGACGATAAACGCCCAGCCGAAGAACGCCACGCCGAGCATCGCCCACAGGCGCAGCCCCCAAACGTCGCCGATCACACGCTCAAGCAGGAAGATCGGCAGCGCCAGGATCACAAAGCCAAACGCCGTTTTCACCGTTTCCATCCACGGGCCGCTTTTTGGCAGCAGCCGGTTGCCGAAGACGGTGACCAGGATCAGCGGCAGGCCCATGCCCAGCGCGTAAAGATAGAGCGTGCCGCCGCCCAGCCACAGGTTGCCGCTCTGGGCGATGTAGAGCAGGATGGCGCTCAGCGGCGCGGTGGTACAGGGCGAGCAGATCAGCCCGGCGATGGCCCCCATCGCGAACACCCCGCCCGCTGAGCCGCCCTGCTGACGATTGCTCATCAGCGTTAAGCGGGTTTGCAGCGACGAAGGCAGTTGCAGGGTAAACAGGCCAAACATCGACAGCGCCAGCAGGGTAAAGACCGCCGACAGCCCGATAAGCACGTAAGGATGTTGCAGCGCGGCCTGGAACTGTAGCCCGGCGGCAGCCACCACCAGGCCGAGCGCCGTGTAGGTCAGCGCCATTCCCTGCACGTAGATAAAGGCCAGCAGCAGCGCGCGGCCGGTCGACAGGCGCTGTTTGCCGCCCAGCACGATGCCGGAAATCAGCGGGTACATCGGCAGCACGCAGGGCGTGAACGCAATCCCTATGCCAATCAGCAGCGCCCACAGGGCGGAGAAGGGCAGTTCTGAACCGGTTTCGCCCTGTTCCTTCACCTCTGCGGGGGAAGGGGAAACGGCGGCGGCCGCGCTAACTTCGCTCAGCGGAACGACCTTCGTTTCCGGCGGGTAGCAGAACCCGGCGTCGGCGCAGCCCTGGTAGGTCACCGTCAGCGTTGCGCCCTTCGCGGCCTGCTCCACCGTCACCGGCACGCTCAGTTGGTGGCGGTAAATCTCGCTTTTGCCGTAAAACTCGTCCTCGTGCCATTCGCCTGCGGGCAGCTGTAGGGCGCCCACGCTGGCCTGAGCGGGGGTGACGCTAACCTGCTTGCGGTAGAGGTAATAGCCCTCTTTGACCTGCCAGGTGAGATTCAGATCGTGCTGGTTTTGCTGGAAGTCGAAAACAAACGCCTGGTCGGCGGGAATAAAGTTCGAACGGCCGGGTGCGTCAAACAACCCGGCAAAAGCTGACGTGCTGCACAGCAGCAGGATCAGCGTAAGGATGCGTTGAGCCATGAGAGATAATCGTTATCGCCGTGGACGACTGGCAGAACCAGCAGTTCCGGGGTTTGGTAAGGATGATGGGACTTGAGACAATCGAGGAGCGCCTGCTGATTCGCCCTGTTGGTCTTCAGCAGCATCTGGACTTCGTACTCCTGCTCCAGCTTGCCTTCCCAGTAGTACAGGGAGGTCGCGCCGGGGAGGAGGGTGACACAGGCGGCCAGTTTTTCTGCCAGCACTTTGGCGGCGAGATCCTGGGCGGAAGCCTCATCAGGAGCGGTACAAAGCACAACAACAGCGTCTGGTGTATTCACAGGTCGACCTCGTTATCGCGAAAAGAAGCACTATACCACGCGAGGCCGTTGCTCATTAATGAATCGGGCCGCAGAGCGACCCGATTTTAACCATTTTTACAACCGCTAACGATTTACAGCACCACGCCGCCAATGATAAAGCCGAGGATCACGCACAGCGAAATGGCGACCACGCCGGGGATCAGGAACGCGTGGTTAAACACGTACTTACCGATACGGGTCGAGCCGGTGTCGTCCATTTCTACCGCCGCCAGCAGGGTTGGGTAGGTTGGCAGTACGAACAGCGCGGACACGGCGGCAAACGAGGCGATGGCCGTCAGCGGCGTCACGCCCAGCATCAACGCCGCAGGCATCAGCGCTTTGGTGGTTGCCGCCTGGGAGTAGAGCAGGGTGGCCGCGAAGAACAGCACCACGGCCAGCAGCCACGGATAGTTGTGCAGCAGGTCGCCCGCCACGGTCTGGATATCCGCGATGTGCGCTTTCACGAAGGTATCGCCAAGCCACGCCACGCCCAGCACGCACACGCAGGCGCTCATGCCGGACTTAAAGGTGCTGGCGTTCAGCACTTCGCTGGTGTCGATTTTGCAGGTGATGCTGATAAGCGTCGCGATGGTCAGCATGAAGACCACAATCGCTTCGTTACGCGGCAGCACCGGGTTCTGGATCAGGCCCACGGTATCGCTGATGGCGGTGGCGTAGAACATCACCGCGACAATCCCAATCAGGAACAGCAGCACCGAGCGTTTGGCGTGTGGCTTCAGCTCGAAGACCTGGCTACCGCGCAGGCTTACTTCACCCTTGGCAAGGCGTTCCTGATACACCGGATCGTCTTTCAGCTCCGCGCCGAGGAAGTTACACAGCACGGCGGTGATCATCACCGCAATCAGCGTGACCGGAATACAGATCGCCAGCAGCGTCAGGTAGCTCACGCCCATCGGCTCAAGAATACCGGCGAAGAAGACCACCGCCGCCGAAATAGGCGAGGCGGTAATCGCAATCTGCGACGCCACCACGGCGATGGAGAGCGGGCGGGAAGGGCGAATGCCCTGCTCTTTTGCCACTTCGGTGATCACCGGCAGCGTAGAGAAGGCGGTGTGGCCCGTCCCCGCGAGAATGGTCATAAACCACGTCACCAGCGGGGCCAGGAAGGTAATGTATTTTGGATGGCGGCGCAGCATACGCTCCGCCAGGCTCACCAGGTAGTCCATACCGCCCGCCACCTGCATGGCGGCGATGGCAGCGATAACCGCCATAATGATTTCGATAACGTCGAACGGAATTGCGCCGGGTTTAATCTGAAAGATCAGGGTAAGAACGAGCACCCCAAGACCACCGGCGAAACCAATGCCGATCCCCCCGAGTCGTGCTCCCAAATAAATCGCCAACAGGACGATGACGAGTTCTGCTCCAAACATAAGTGCCTTCCTTGTTTATTAACAAGTTGATATTAAATTGTTGTGTAATTGGTAATGCTTAAAAAGAAAAAAGGCACGTCACAAGTGACGTGCCTTTCGGAAGCTTAGCCTGTACTGCTACTGTTCGCTTTCATCGGTATATCGTTTCGCTTTATAGGCCGGGTGCATCAGGTTTTGCGCCGAGAAGATATCGTCCAGCTCGGCTTCGGTCAACAGTCCTCGTTCAAGAACCACCTCACGCACGCTCTTACCGGTTTCGGCACAAATCTTACCGACGATGTCGCCGTTGTGGTGGCCGATGAACGGGTTCAGGTAGGTAACAATCCCGATGGAGTTGTAGACGTAACCTTCGCAGACCGCTTTGTTGGCGGTGATGCCGTTGATGCATTTTTCCAGCAGGTTGTAGCAGGCGTTGGTCAGGATGTGGATTGACTCGAACATCGCCTGGCCAATCACCGGCTCCATGACGTTCAGCTGGAGCTGACCGGCTTCAGAGGCCATGGTCACGGTGGTGTCGTTACCGATGACTTTGAAGCACACCTGGTTGACCACTTCCGGCACAACCGGGTTGACCTTGGCCGGCATGATGGAGGAACCCGCCTGCAACTCTGGCAGGTTGATTTCGTTCAGGCCAGCGCGCGGGCCGGAAGAGAGCAGGCGCAGGTCGTTACAGATTTTGGACAGCTTCACCGCCAGACGTTTCAGGGCGCTGTGAACCATCACGTAGGCGCCGCAGTCGGAGGTGGCTTCAATCAGGTCTTCCGCAGGCACTACCGGCAGGTTAGAGACTTCAGCCAGCTTCTGCACCGCCAGCTGCTGATAGCCGTCCGGGGTGTTCAGACGCGTACCGATTGCAGTTGCGCCGAGGTTCACTTCCAGCAGCAGCTCAGAGGTGCGCAGCAGGTTTTTGGTCTCTTCGTTCAGCAGCACGTTAAACGCGTGGAACTCCTGACCGAGGGTCATCGGCACCGCGTCCTGCAACTGGGTACGACCCATTTTCAGGATATCCTGGAACTCAACCGCTTTACGCTGGAAGCCATCGCCCAGCTGGTTGATCGCGTCGACCAGTTTCACCACCGAGGCGTAGACCGCGATGCGGAAGCCGGTTGGGTAGGCGTCGTTGGTGGACTGGCACTTGTTCACGTGGTCGTTCGGGTTGAGGTACTGGTATTCACCTTTCTGGTGGCCCATCAGCTCCAGGCCGATGTTCGCCAGTACTTCGTTGGTGTTCATATTGACGGAAGTACCCGCGCCGCCCTGATAGACGTCAACCGGGAACTGATCCATGCATTTGCCGTTGTTCAGCACTTCATCGCACGCGGCGATAATCGCATTTGCAGCACTTTTCGGAATGGTTTGCAGCTCTTTGTTCGCCAGGGCTGCGGCTTTCTTCACCATCACCATGCCACGCACAAACTCAGGGATGTCGCTGATTTTGCTGTTGCTGATGTAGAAGTTTTCAATCGCTCTCAGAGTGTGAACACCATAGTAGGCATCCGCTGGAACTTCCCTGGTACCCAACAAATCTTCTTCGATACGAATGTTGTTTAACATGTGAACCTTCTTTTAAAGCTGCCGATGGATTGTACTAAACACACAGTAGATATGTGGTTTTCACTATTTGCTGACCGACGATTATTCCCTCAATCAGCCAGATGTTCGAGATCATATGCTGATGATAGCGAATTGCCGTAATCTGGATCACTTATTATCGAGCCTGTTACATGATAATTATTAATCTGTGAAATGAGTCACCGCTTTAATATTTCCAAAAAAAATATCCGTGCAAACTGATTGAATTTTGGCTATCCACCCCCATTTCTCCTGAACGCGAGTTGCGAACACATTCAGACAGGGGCGAAGCGCCTCTGCCACACAGGAGATGCCGGTGCGCTGGATACCGTTAATTGCCATTTTTCTCTATGTTTACATCGAGATTTCGATTTTTATTCAGGTCGCTCACGTGCTGGGCGTCCTGCTGACCCTGATTCTGGTGATCTTCACGTCGGTCATTGGGATGTCGCTGGTGCGTAATCAGGGCTTCAAAAACTTCCTGTTAATGCAGCAGAAGATGGCGGCAGGCGAAAGCCCGGCGGCCGAGATGATTAAAAGCGTGTCGCTGATTATTGCCGGCCTGCTGCTGATCCTGCCGGGGTTCTTCACCGATTTCCTTGGCCTGCTGCTGCTGTTGCCGCCGGTGCAAAAGCACCTGACCCTGAAGCTTCTGCCGCACCTGCGCTTTAACCGGATGCCGGGCGGTGGGTTCAGCACCGGCCCGGGCGATACCTTTGACGGGGAATATCAGCGTAAAGACGAGCAGCACGACCGTTTAGATCATAAAGACGACCGTTAAACGGCAGTTTATCCCTTTGTAGGCCCGGTAAGCGAAGCGCCACCGGGCGCTATTTTAAGGCTCCGCGCTTCGGCAAAAACGCCCACAGCCCCGCCAGCATTACGATGGCGTACAGGCTCTTCCATCCGACCATCGCCAGCAGCAGCAAACAGAGCACCCCGCCAATTACCGCCAGCGTTTTATAGCGCCCCGTCAGCAGACGACAGCCCGCCAGCATACACAGCAGATAGATAATGATGAAAATGCCGTTGGCATAGACAATCAGCGCGTCCAGATTGATGTTCAGCCAGTAAATCCCCAGCGTGCTCAGCACGCAGCAGCCCAGCACGGCGTTCAGCGCGTTCAGCGGCAGCTGACGTTTTGACAGGCGGGCGAGGTGGCCCTCGGGCCTGTACTGCGCCTGCGACCACACCATACGGGCGAAGCTCTGAATATAGATATTCAGGCTGGCAAAACAGGCGAGATAGCCAATCACGCAGGCGACCCACAGCGCTTTCACCCCGAACAGCGTCACCACGATGCCCGGCAGCGAGGCGGCTGCGGCTTTATCTTCCCCGAAGGCGTTGAAGTGCAGCACCAGCACGGTACAGGCCCAGTAGACCGACCCCGCCAGCAGCAGGCCAATCATCAGCGCGCGCGGGAAATCGCGCTCGGGCTGTTTAAATTCCGACGCCAGATGGGCAAACGCTTCAAGACCGACAAAACACCAGAACATCACCGACAGCGCGGCGAAAAGCTGTGAGGTGCTGACATCTGAGAGCGGCGGGAAGGGAATTTCCCTCACGGTGATATCGCCCGCCCACCAGATGGCGGCAATCAACGCGACGATCAGGATCGCGACCAGCGTTTGCAGATTGGCGCTGGAGCGGGCGCCGCGCGAGCCAACCCACCAGATAATCAACAGCGTGCCCAGTTCGGCAAACAGCAGCTGTTCGTCATGCCAGCCAAACAGCGCCTGACCGAAGCCCGTGGCGATGTGCAGCGCCGCAGGCAGGCCGACCGGGATAACCGAGAGAAACAGCCAGCCGGTCACGCGCTCAAGGCGCGGGCCAAAGGCCATGCCGACAAAGTGCGCCACGCCCCCCGCGCTGGGGAAATGTCTGCCCAGCACGGCAAATACAATGGCAATCGGGAAAACCAGCACAATCAAGGCCGGCCACGCCCACAGGCTGTTATCGCCTGCGACCAGCGCCGCCAGCGCGGGAACCGCGAAAACGCCCGTACCTAACAAGGAGGTTGAGAGCAATCCAACGCCCTGCGCCAGCCCTAGCTCCTGCTTGAGACCACTCATTTACATCGTCCTGCCACCGCTCAAAGAGAGGGGATGGTAACACTTTCACAATTTTTTTTTCGATTCCCCCTTGAAGGGGGAAAAAGCTATCCCCATCTCTCAGGGCACTAGCCGGAAAACCGCGTGCGGCCCGGCGTCATCCATAACTGATAATGACTTTCTCAAAGGAGAGCTATCAATGAGTATTCGTCCGTTACATGATCGTGTGATCGTCAAACGTAAAGAAGTTGAAACCAAATCTGCTGGCGGCATCGTTCTGACCGGTTCTGCGGCAGCAAAATCAACGCGTGGCGAAATCATCGCTGTCGGTAAGGGCCGCATCCTGGAAAACGGAACTGTGCAGCCACTGGACGTTAAAGTTGGTGACATCGTCATTTTCAACGATGGCTACGGCGTGAAATCCGAGAAGATCGACAATGAAGAAGTGTTGATCATGTCCGAAAGCGACATTCTGGCAATTGTTGAAGCGTAATTTTACGCACGAGAATTTGAGGAAATAAGAACATGGCAGCTAAAGACGTAAAATTCGGTAACGACGCTCGTGTAAAAATGCTCCGCGGCGTAAACGTACTGGCAGACGCAGTTAAAGTGACTCTCGGCCCGAAAGGCCGCAACGTAGTGCTGGATAAATCCTTCGGCGCGCCAACCATCACCAAAGATGGTGTTTCTGTAGCACGTGAAATCGAACTGGAAGACAAATTCGAAAACATGGGCGCGCAGATGGTGAAAGAAGTTGCCTCTAAAGCGAACGACGCTGCGGGCGACGGTACCACCACCGCGACCGTGCTGGCGCAGGCTATCATCACTGAAGGTCTGAAAGCCGTTGCTGCGGGTATGAACCCGATGGATCTGAAACGTGGTATCGACAAAGCCGTCGCATCCGCCGTTGAAGAGCTGAAAGCCCTGTCCGTACCGTGCTCTGACTCTAAAGCCATTGCTCAGGTTGGTACTATCTCCGCTAACTCCGACGAAACCGTAGGTAAACTGATCGCAGAAGCGATGGATAAAGTCGGTAAAGAAGGCGTGATCACCGTTGAAGACGGTACCGGTCTGGAAGACGAACTGGACGTAGTTGAAGGTATGCAGTTCGACCGTGGCTACCTGTCCCCATACTTCATCAACAAGCCAGAAACGGGCGCTGTTGAGCTGGAAAGCCCGTTCATCCTGCTGGCTGACAAAAAAATCTCCAACATCCGCGAAATGCTGCCAGTGCTGGAAGCCGTTGCGAAAGCAGGCAAACCGCTGGTTATCATCGCTGAAGATGTTGAAGGCGAAGCGCTGGCGACCCTGGTGGTTAACACCATGCGCGGCATCGTGAAAGTGGCTGCGGTTAAAGCACCTGGCTTCGGCGACCGCCGTAAAGCGATGTTGCAGGATATCGCGACCCTGACTGGCGGTACCGTGATCTCTGAAGAGATCGGTATGGAGCTGGAAAAAGCGACGCTGGAAGACCTGGGTCAGGCGAAACGCGTTGTGATCAACAAAGACACCACCACCATCATCGATGGCGTGGGTGAAGAAGCGGCGATTCAGGGCCGTGTTGGTCAGATCCGTAAGCAGATCGAAGAAGCAACGTCTGATTACGACCGTGAAAAACTGCAAGAGCGCGTAGCGAAACTGGCTGGCGGTGTTGCGGTAATCAAAGTCGGTGCTGCGACCGAAGTTGAAATGAAAGAGAAAAAAGCACGCGTTGACGATGCCCTGCACGCAACTCGTGCTGCGGTAGAAGAAGGCGTGGTTGCTGGTGGTGGCGTTGCGCTGGTGCGCGTTGCCGCTAAACTGGCTGGCCTGACCGCTCAGAACGAAGATCAGAACGTGGGTATCAAAGTTGCGCTGCGCGCGATGGAAGCGCCTCTGCGTCAGATCGTTTCTAACGCCGGTGAAGAGCCATCCGTTGTGACCAACAACGTGAAAGCGGGCGAAGGTAACTACGGTTACAACGCTGCAACTGAAGAATACGGCAACATGATCGACTTCGGTATCCTGGACCCAACCAAAGTGACCCGTTCTGCTCTGCAATACGCGGCCTCTGTTGCGGGTCTGATGATCACCACCGAATGCATGGTTACCGACCTGCCTAAAGGCGACGCACCTGACTTAGGTGCTGCTGGTATGGGCGGCATGGGTGGAATGGGCGGCATGATGTAATTGCCCTGCGCCCTGACATCTTCAGGGCGTATCTCCCATAATTGAAAAACCCCCGGGCAGAAATGTCTGGGGGTTTTTCTTTTGGTCATCTTTTAGGTATAAGGTTTACACACGGACAACTACTGTCCAGCTTATTGAAAACGAGGAATAACATGCGCGTAAAAGTCTGTGCAGGGATCGTAGGGGCAGCGTTGCTGCTGGCGGGCTGTAGCTCCAGTAATGAGCTGTCGGCTGCGGGTCAGAGCGTTCGCTTTGTAGAAGATAAGCCGGGCAGTGAATGCCAGCTGCTGGGCACCGCTACCGGTGAGCAAAGCAACTGGATGTCAGGCCAGCACGGCGAAGAGGGCGGCTCTATGCGCGGCGCGGCGAACGCGCTGCGTAACCAGGCGGCGGCAATGGGCGGCAACGTGATTTACGGCGTGAGCAGCCCAACGCAGGGAATGCTGTCGAGCTTCGTGCCGACCGCAAGCCAGATGAACGGCCAGGTTTATAAGTGCCCGAACTGATGTGAGCGCGGGTTTCCCTCCCGTAAAAGAGAGGGAAACCGCTGCTGTTTAAGCGTTTAAGCTCGCCTGCGCCTCAGCGCGGTAAGCGCGCAGCGTTTTATGACAGAATTCTTTAGTGACCATCTGACCCGGCTGCGTCGGCACTTTACGGGCGAAAGTCTGGCAGAGCCTGTGCTTCTGCGGCAATGCCTGAAGGCCCGGCGTCATCAGCGCAACGCGTTTTACGATGCTATCCAGCCCCTCCGATCCCTCTTCCTCGCTGCACTTCATCATCGTCCCGGCAAGAATTTGCTGCCCCTGTTCGGTATCAAAGCAGTACAGCACCGCAACGTGATGGGTAAATAACGCCTGTTTCCAGCCTTCATGGCTGATTTCACGGTAATCCTCGCTGTCCGGGGAGGCGAGGTCAACGAAGCAGAGCTGAATAAAATCGAGCAGCGAGGCGATAATATTCATTGTTTCATGGTCATGGATGGCCTCAATAGCCTGACGGATCGCCAGAATAATAAATTCGACCTGAAGATCCTCGATTTCAATCATCACGATTTGCTCGTTTTGCATACTCATCACGAGTGAAAATCGCTCTTCCTGGAATTTCGGGGCGAACGCCATCACCAGATTTCCTGCATCAGGCTGCATCACGTCCTGCTCGAAGATTGCCGGGATATTTTGCGAGAGCGCTTCTGCCTGGGCGATGGTTTTCGCTTTATAGGTTGCATCGTTTTGGGCGAGGCGCGCGGCTATTTTTAGCGTCCGGCTGCGTAACACCATCAGGAAATCGACCAGGGTAGTTAAGGGCATATAGATAATGCGATCCTGGCGGTTCTCATCGCGGAATTTAAACGTCATGACGTGCAGACGGTTATCTTTTTTAATAGGGGCGGTATTTATGCCTGTAATGGCCATCGTAGAGTTCCTTTTCCGGTTAATGGGCGTGACGTTGCGTGCGGTATGCCGATAAATCGACCACACGATCGGCGGAAGCAATCGTCGATGGCCGGTGTGCAACGATCACGCGGGTAATGCTCAGGCCTGAAATCGCCTGATTGATGCAGGATTCGTTATTCAAATCGAGGTGGCTGGTCGCCTCGTCCATAAACAGAATGTTCGGTTTACGGTAAAGGGCGCGTGCGATCAGCAGACGCTGTTTTTGTCCGCCGGAAATGCCCAGCCCCAGCTCGCCAATCAGCGTTTCGTAGCCCATCGGCATGTTCATAATCTCGTCGTGAATATTGCTGTTACGCGCGCAGGCTTCGATAAACGCCTGATCGGCGTTGTCTTCAAACCCGCAGATGTTTTCCGCGATAGAGCCGGAGAACAGGCGGTCTTCCTGCAACACGCAGGCGGTGCTCAGGCGGTAGTTGTTGAGGCCGATTTTGTTGATATCGAGGTTGTTGGCTAACACGTCCCCGCTGGTGGGGGCGAGCAGGCCGCACATCACCTTCAGCAGCGTGGTTTTACCCACCCCGGACGGGCCGACCAGCGCCAGAGACTCGCCCGGCGTAATGGTCAGATCCAGATTCGCGAATATCGGCTGAGAGAAAGGATCGTACTGGTAGCTCAGGTTTTTAAGCTCCAGCTTGACGCCGGCATTCTCTTCAAAGACGCGGCGAACCGGCATTTCCGCCTCAGGCTCGCTAAAGGCAATTTCCGACAGACGTTCATTGTGCAATGAGAGCATCCGCACCTGCATCACCAGGTCGATCAGGCTCGATGCCCGCTGGGAGAACTGGCCGCGATAGGCGTTGAAGGCCATAAACATCCCAAGCGTCATGTTATTGTCGATCACCATCACGGCGCCGAGCCACAGGATCGCCACCTGATCGATAGTCGAGATAAAGGTGTTGATCCCGCTGAACATCATGTCAAAGCGGGTCTGTTTGATCCCGGCGTTGCAGGCGTCGATGTTGATATTCAGCCAGTTTTTGGAGCGACGCTCCTTGAGATTCAGCGCTTTTACGGTGGCAATACCGTAGAGCGTTTCCATAAAGTGCGAGCTGGAACGCGCCCCTTTGATCACCTGCTCCTCAGAAACCTGACGGTAGAAGCGGTAGGTCGCCAGACGCATGATGGCGTAACAGGCGGTAAACCCAACGACTACCCAGACCAGCCAGCCGCCGTACAGCGAGAGCATAATCAGCAGCCCAACCGTCATGATCGAGTCGATCACCCCCGACACGATGCTGTTGGTGAAGGTGGATCGAATGGTGTCCAGCGAGGAGAAGCGCGACTGAATATCCCCCAGATGCCGTTTTTCAAAAAACGACAGCGGCAGGCGGGTCAGGTGATCGAACAGGGAGGTTTTCCACTGGATGTCGGTCAGGGTGTTCAGCGTTAACGACGTCCAGGCCCGCAGCATGCTGATGAAGGTGCGAAACAGGGTAAACGACACCAGCCCGATACAGATCACCGCCAGCAGGCTCTGGTCGTGGGCCATAATCACATGGTCGGTGACCAGCTGTGTCCCCACGGGCAGCAGCAGGCCGATGGCCTCAATCATCACCGAGAGGGCGAAGATCTTGATCAGGGTGCTTTTCAGCCCCACGATATTGCGCATCAGATCCAGCAGACGTAAGCGGGATTTCGCCGTTTCCTGCTTAAAGCTTTGGTCCGGCCACAGCTCAAGCGCCACGCCGGTGAAGAAGTTCGACATCTCCTGTATCCCAATCACCCGTTTGCCGAGCGCCGGATCGTGGACGATAAAGCTCGATTTCTTCACGTTGGTTAAGACCACGTAGTGGTTCATGCCCCAGTGCAGCACGCAGGGCAACTTCAGCTGCTTGATCTCATCGAGATCCAGCGTCAGCGCGCGGTTTTGCAGCCCTGCGCGCTGTGCGGTCTGGCTTAATGAGAGCAGCGACACCCCCTGAGAAGGGCTGCCAAAGCGCTGGCGGAAGTTAAACAGGTCGATGGACAGACCGTAGTAGCCCGCAATCATTGCCAGACAGGCGATACCGCATTCAGAGGCTTCAGACTGCAAAATCACCGGCGTGGTTTTCCGTAAGGAAAAATTCAGTTTTTCCGTAATGGAGTTAAACAATATCTTATTCATGAAGTGGGCCACTCACGCTTTGTGCAATCTTATAAACCGGCGTGAACATCCACATATATAGCGGGCGCTCTTCCAGAAATACTATCGCCTGGGCTTTTAAGCCGTTGGAGAGTTCAAGGGTTTTTCCGTTGTAGTGAAATGTCGTATTTTTAATTTTTACGATGGCTTTATACAGCGCCAGCTCCTGCTGGCTGGAGCCGGTGGTGACGTTAGTGTATTCCGCCATTTCCTGACGCGAGGCTGGCACCGACGACAGGGAAACCACTTCGCCGGGGAATTGACCAAATTTGTCCGACGGAAACGCGTCGTAGCGAATATTGACAATATCCCCCGGCTTCACGTAGGGAAGACTATTATTCGGCAGCCACAGGATCAGATAATATTCTATATTCCCGGTGGGTTTAATTTGCGCCAGACTGCTGCCTTTATCGACCATTTGCCCAACGGTTACGGCAACAGATTCAACTTTACCCGCTGCCGTCGCTTTTATCACCGCGTTGCCATTGGCATTCGATTCCACTTCCTGATTTTTATAATCGTTGATCTGGTTTTTTTGGGTAGAAATTTGATTGTCGAAATCTGCCGCTTTAATAATCCGATCGCTTTTCAGCTGCGTAAGCTGGGAATCAAGCTGCATTTTTTGACTCACCAGCGACTGATAGGTGCCTTGCTGCTGGAAATATAAAGAGTGCTGATAGTTATACTGATCTTTGGTGATAAGCCCCTGCTTGAGATAGGAATCATAGCTGGTCAGGTTGCTTTTCATTTTTTTCAGCCCGGCATCCGCGTTTGCCAGCATGGCGGTGGTTTCTTTGAGCGAGTTTTCATACTGTCTGACCTGGGTATCCAGCGCATCGAGGGTTTCGGCTTTGTTTTTGCGGATTTTCTCAATGATCTCTTCAGCGTTGGTGATTTTAGCGCTAATGACGGCGTTGAGCGCGTTGGTGACGTTCCCGTTGACGGTATAACGGGACACGTCCAGCTCGTACAGCGGCGCGCCTTTGCTGACAATATCGCCCGTTTCGACGTGCTTTTTCACCACGAACCCCTGCTGTGGCGCAAACACGTTGATGGAATGAGGCAGGGAAATCACCTCACCGCGCACGTCTATCCGCTGCGTATAGCTGCAAAAGGTGAGCGTAGAGATCAAAATAAGGATAAAGGCGAAAGCGATCAGGCTGATTAACCCTGCGGGCATCCCGGCCAGTAATAGAGCATTTCCTTTCCAGTGGTTCTTTTTATAATCAATCGCTTCCTTGCGATAGAGATCGTTTCCCATGTAATAGATATTATCCTTATATATGAAAGTGACTTTATTTGTGTGAATTATACTTAGGCAAAAAGACTATATTCCTGACAAATAATATATGTGTCAGGAATGATGTCAGACCGAATTTCGGACCGCATCTTAGCACACTGAAAGGGGTAAAATGAGCTGTCCCGGAATAAATCGGAAAGGAAAGAATAAATCAGAAAATAACTGGATTAATATGTTCTCTGTATATGTCACGCTGTTGATTTCAGCTTCTCCAGGAAACAGGCCCCCTTTTTTATATCCGGGTTATTATGATAGGATGTTTCTTTCCAATGGAATAAATACTGTGAATGGATGTTTTTACCTCCGTTTGTTCCTGCGTTCGATTTCAAAACAGTCCGGGAAGGACGATTATCGATTATCTTAATTCAACCAACAGGGATGGCTATCGAACCATGTCTATGAATTTATTTATGATTAATGGTGAAATAATTTTTGATGCGCATTCTTGTGAATTAAGGCCGCTGGACGATCAAACGAGAATTATTACACTTCACGCCCCGACGGCACGATGTTTACAGCTGTTGTTAGAAAAAAGAGGCGAGGTCGTTTCCAGGGACAGTTTTATGGAGGTGGTCTGGCAGTCGCGCGGTATCGTGGTGTCGCAAAATACCTTTTATCAGAATATTTCTCTTTTGCGTAAGTCGCTTAAAAAATCGGGCTTGAGCGCTGACATCATCGTGACGGTGCGCAGTAAAGGTTTTATCGTGCCTGCGGACACGCGCGTCGAAACGCTGGACGCTGAGCCTGCCGTCCACGCCGGGCTGGCTTCTCAACCCGTGCAGAAAGCGTTCTCGCGCGTTAACGGGAAAATCCCCAGGTGGTTAATTCTGTTGTTTGTCTTAGCCACCGGGTTTGAGCTGGTGTTAGTGGCCGGGGATGACCTGATTAAATAGCGACATCCCCCCTGACATGGCGCTACCCGCCCTGATTCAGCCTGAGATCCAGCGGCGTTTTACTTGGCTCACCGCCAATCTCCCGCGCCAGTTTTGGCACCATATAGCCTGACACCAGCGTCAGCAGCTCGCGCATGATGGCGCGGGCTTCATCGTCAGACACCATAAAGTGCGCCGCGCCCTGAACTTTATCCAGCACGTGCAGGTAATAGGGCATCACGCCGGCATCAAACAGCGCATTGCTGAGGTTCGCCAGAGTACGCGCATCGTCATTAATCCCGCGCAGCAGCACGCTCTGGTTTAGCAGCGTCACGCCCGCGTTGCGCAGGCGACGCATCGCCTGGCGAAACGCCTCGTCAACTTCCCTGGCATGGTTAATGTGGTTAACCAGCAGAATTTGCAGGGACGAACGTTCGACGCGGGACACCAGCTCGTCGGTGATACGGGCGGGAATGACGATGGGTAAACGGCTGTGAATGCGCAGGCGTTTGATATGCGGGATGGCCTCAAGCTGGGTGATAAGCCAGTCCAGCTCGTGATCTTTGGCCATCAGCGGATCGCCGCCGGAGAAGATAATCTCGTCGAGCTCCGGGTGCGCCGAAATGTAGTCCAGCGCCGTCTGCCAGTTGCGCTTATTGCCCTGATTGTCGGCGTACGGGAAGTGGCGACGGAAGCAATAGCGGCAATTTACCGCACAGCCGCCCTTCACCAGCAGCAGGGCACGGTTTTGGTATTTGTGCAGCAACCCGGGCACAACGCTGTTCTGCTCTTCCAGCGGATCGGTGCTGAAGCCCGGTGCGGTGACAAACTCGTCCTGCAAGGTAAGGGTCTGTTTTAGCAGCGGATCGTCAGGATTACCTTTCTCCATGCGTGCAACAAACGCGCGGGGTACGCGCAGGGGAAAGAGGCGTTTTGCTTCGCGGCCTGCGAGCAGACTTTCGTGCTTATCCAGCTCGACAAGACGCAATAATTCATCAGGACTGGTGATTACATCGGCAAGTTGCGATAACCAATCTTCTCTGGACGGGGTATTTAGGGTTACAATATGCGCCATTTTGTGGCTTAGCTACCAGTTAACAATTTTCAGAGGGCCTTATGGCGACTTACTATAGCAACGATTTTCGTGCTGGTCTTAAAATCATGATGGATGGCGAACCGTACGCGGTTGAAGCCAGCGAATTCGTTAAACCAGGTAAAGGCCAGGCATTCGCGCGCGTTAAGCTGCGCCGCCTGCTGACCGGTACTCGCGTAGAGAAAACCTTCAAATCAACCGACTCCGCTGAAGGCGCAGACGTTGTTGATATGAACCTGACCTACCTGTACAACGACGGTGAGTTCTATCATTTCATGAACAACTCCACTTTCGAACAGCTGTCTGCTGACGAGAAAGCGGTAGGCGATAGCGCGAAATGGCTGCTGGATCAGGCAGAGTGCATCGTGACCCTGTGGAACGGCCAGCCAATCGCTGTGACTCCACCAAACTTCGTTGAGCTGGAAATCGTTGAAACCGATCCAGGTCTGAAAGGTGACACCGCAGGGACTGGCGGTAAGCCAGCCAAGCTGTCTACCGGTGCAGTGGTTAAAGTTCCCCTGTTCGTACAGACTGGCGAAGTGATCAAAGTAGATACCCGCTCCGGCGAATACGTATCTCGCGTGAAGTAATTCATGTAAATGATTAAGGCGCAGCGCCCGCTGCGCCTGATTTTTTTGTTATTCCTGCCAGCTGATTACTTCCAATTCTCCTAAAAATATCGCCTTTTCCGTCAAACGTCTGGATCTTGTCTATCCTTAATTTGCTATACACAAAATAACTTTGGCTATAAAAGGACGATATTATGGTTAAGAAAACAATTGCAGCGATCTTTTCTGTCCTGGTGCTTTCTTCAGTGCTGACAGCATGTAATACCACCCGCGGTGTTGGGGAAGATATTTCTGACGGTGGTAGTGCAATTTCCGGTGCAGCGACCAAAGCTCAGAACTAATGAAGCAATGACGGTACGGCGTGATATCGCATCGTACCGTCAGTTTTCCACTTCCTGAGGCGATAAGAACGGTGAAAAGCGGGTATCCATATGCAGCTTCATGCGGATATTGCGTTTATAGGTGTAAACCGTTTTTCCATTGATGCTCAAATAGCTGGCAATCTTCTGATTACTGGTGCCATCCATCCACATATTCAGCACTTTCTCTTCCTGACGCGTTAATAGCGGTGCCGCAACGTGCGGTATTTCAATACTGGCGCAGGAGGTCAGGGCATCATTTATCACAGCGGCCAGGGTGTCCAGATCGGTCTTTTTGAGCAGGGAAGACCAGACGGGAAATGCCCCGAGCGTTTCAGCCGTTTCCCGTTCATCACCCGATTGCAGCAAAATAAAGGGCTGCGTTTCACAGGCTTTAAGCAACGAGGCAATCTGCTGGACAGGGTGAATATCCTGCCTGAAGCCGTTCAGGTCGGCGATCACCAGCGTGGGTTTCCACTGCAAGATATGCTCTCTGGCAAGGAAGAGGTTATTTAATCCGGTTACAACGTAATTGCCCGGAAAAAGGCCTGAATGATTGAGCCAAGCTTCAAACCCGGCGCGGGTGAAGTGACAACGGTCAATCAATAAAATTTTGAACATGGTGTATTCGCAGTCGGCTGGTGGTTTGGCTTCCTGCCATCAGAAAGCACACCATGATAGAGAAGTCGGATGAGTGCTAAATGCGTGAACTCCGCGCCATACTGAGGCTATTTCGGCGCTTAACCTCCGCGAAATAAACAGATTGAAAAAAAATCGTTCGTTAACCAAAATATAACGCCTAATCTCTGCCTTACGGGACGACCCGTAAGCGCATCCTTCATCGGGGACGGCCCCAACTTCATTTAAGTTAAGGAGCCATCTATGTCCTGGATCATTCTTGTTATCGCCGGTTTGCTGGAAGTTGTGTGGGCGATTGGCCTGAAATATACCCACGGTTTTACCCGCCTCGTGCCGAGCCTGATTACGGTTGCGGCGATGATTGTCAGCATAGCGCTGCTGTCCTGGGCTATGCGCACGCTGCCGGTCGGCACGGCCTATGCGGTCTGGACGGGGATCGGTGCCGTCGGTGCGGCCATTACGGGGATTTTACTGCTCGGGGAATCGGCGAGTCTGGCGCGTATCGCCAGCCTCGCGTTAATCGTCGCCGGGATTATCGGACTGAAGCTCAGCACCCATTAATGGGGCTGCTCAACCCAGATTAATTTCGTCACATCAAACCCCTGCCGGGTCGCGACGTCCAGCATCTGCTGCTTCATTTCTGGCGAAATGGTCGGCGTGCGGGAGAGTATCCAGAGGTAGTCGCGATCCGGCCCGCAAATCAGCGCGTGGCGGTACTCTCTGTCGAGCGCAATCACGTTATACCCGCCGTAGAACGGCCCGAAAAACGACACCTTCAGCGCGGCGCGGTTTGGGCTGCCGGTGAAGTAGGCTTTGCCCGTCGTCTGCTGCCACATGCCACGATCCGGGTTGTAGCCGCGATTAACCACCTGAATTCCGCCATCGTCCATCGCGCTGTACGTGGCGGTGACTTTTTCTAATCCGCGTTCAAATCGATGGTCCAGGCGGGCGATTTCATACCAGGTGCCGAGGAAGCGTTGAGCATCAAAACTGCTGACGACGGTGACGCCGGGAGGCGGGGCGGGTGAACTACAGGCAACCACTAAAAACGCGGCTGTTACTGCTGCAATAACAGGCAAAATGCGCATAGGTGTTTCCTTACTGGTTTTTTGATAAGTGTAGATGACAGCAGGGAAAAAGCGGGGACGGGTAGAGAAGATTTTGTTGGCCGGGCAAGCGCTAGCGCCACCCGGCGCTGTTTTATTTAAGCGCGTCGAGAATACGATAGGCCGCATCGACTCGCGCCGGATTCGGGTAGCTCTTGTTCGCGAGCATCACGATGCCGATCTCTTTCTCAGGAATGAACGCAACGTAGCCGCCAAACCCGCCGGTAGAGCCGGTTTTATGCACCCACGAGGCTTTCACCGGCGGCGCTGGAGGCGTTATTTCCTGCGCAGGCAGCGGCGCAAGGGCGACCTTATTATCGCTGCCGTCGACCACCGTTCGGGCATCCACCGGCCAGTCCAGCATCTCCCAGCCCAGTCCCTGATACATCGAGCCGACGTGCCAGTAGCGGGTCTGTGCGAGCTTGATACCCTGCTTCAGTGAGGCATCCTGAACAGCATCCGGCTTCAAGTTCGCCATCACCCAGCTCGCCATATCGCCCACGGTGGTTTTCACGCCGTAGGCCTCCGCGTCGAGCATTCCCGGCGACACGTGTACCGCTTTACCGTCGCGATAGCCCCAGGCGTAGTGCTGCTCTTCGGATGACGGCACCCTGAGCCAGGTGTGCTCCAGCTTAAGCGGCTTAAAGACCCGCGCATCCATCGCCTGCTCGAAGCGCATGCCGGACGGTTTTACCGCCAGCGCGCCGAACAGGCCGATGCTGGCATTGGCGTACAGCCGCGTGGTGCCCGGCTTCCACTGCGGCTGCCAGGTCTGGTAGAAATTCAGCAGCGAGGCGTCGTCCTTCACCTCATCCGGTACCTGCAACGGCAGGCCGCCCGCGGTATAGGTCGCCAGATCCAGCAGGCGGACTCCCTGCCACTGTTTGCCGGTCAACGCAGGCCAGTATCGGGTAGCCGGATCGCTCAGGGAAATCTCTCCGCGCGCAATCGCGTCGCCACCCAGCACGCCGGTGAAGGTTTTGCTGATAGATCCAAGCTCAAACAGGGTGTGCGGCGTGACGGGCTTTCCGGCGGCGACATCCGCCTTCCCGAAGGTAAAGAGGTGCGGCTTGCCCTGATAAATGACCGCGACGGCCATGCCCGGAATGGACTGGGTTTTCATCAGCGGCGTGATGGTCTGTTCCACCACGTCAGCCAGCTGCTTGTCTGACAGCGTACCGGCAAACGCAGAGCCGGTGGCGGTGAGCAGCAGGGCGCAGCACAGGGATTTTTTCATGGGTCATCTTCCTTAATCGCAGGTGGAGAACGTGCCTTAGACTGCGGGATTTACCCGCGACAGGGAAGGGGCAGAAAGAAAAAACCCGCCGTGCGGCGGGTTTAGCGGTCAGAGGGTCACGACGGCAATCAGCGTGACCACGGTCAGGATGGTCGCCAGACCGTAAAACACCCACTTGCCGTTCGGGACGTGGATTTTCAGGTCGTGCATCGCGTGATGAATACGGTGCAGGCCGCACCACAGCGGCAGGACAATCATCAGGAAGATGAACACGCGGCCAATAAAGCTGCTCGCGAACGCCAGCACGCGCTCGTAGCTCAGCGCATCGCCCGGGTACAGCCCCAGCGGCAGCATAATGCCGACCAGCAGGATAATCACCGGTGCGATAATCGCGCTCCACATGCCGCCTGCGCCAAACAGACCCCAGAAGACTGGCTCATCAGAACGTTTTGGATTTGGATTGATCACGGTAGTCTCCTTACCAGAACAGCGCGACAAACAGAATCACCAGGGTGACGATCGCCGTCACCGCCCACAGCCCTTTAATAACCGGCTCTGGCCCCATTTTCTCGCCTTTTACGATGATGTTCGCCGCTTTTGGCGCCAGTTCAAACCAGGTTTTGGTATGAAGCAGGGCCGCTGCCAGCACGATGATGTTCAGGATCACCACGATCGGGTTTTGCAGGAAGCCCACAAAACTGGCCCAGGTTTCCGGGCCGTGCTTAAGGGCGAACACGCCGTACATCAGCTCAATGCTGAACCAGACCGCCGGAACGGCCGTCCCTTCACGCAGCATATAGAAGCGATAAAACGGCAGATTTTTCCACCAGGTGGACGGCACTGGCCGCACGTAGGCTTTGCGTTTAGTCGTCATCATGCACTCCTTAGCGTGGTTTCAGGGTAGCGATAAGAAAGTCTTTCGAGCTTTCCACTTTCCCCTGCTGAATAGCGGCGGCCGGATCGACGTGCTTCGGACACACTTCGGAGCAGTAACCCACAAACGTACAGCTCCAGACGCCGTTCTGGCTGTTGAGCTGCGCCATGCGTTCTTTTTTGCCGTTGTCGCGGCTGTCTTCGTTATAGCGGTGCGCCAGGGTGATGGCGGCCGGGCCGATGAACTCAGGGTTCAGGCCAAACTGTGGGCAGGCGGCGTAGCACAGGCCGCAGTTGATGCAGCCTGAGAACTGATGGTATTTCGCCATCTGCGCGGGCGTCTGGGTGTTTGGCCCCTGATCCGGCGTGCGCGGGTTACCGATGATGTAAGGCTTAATCGCCTCCAGGCTTTCAATAAAGTGGGTCATATCGACCACCAGATCGCGCTCAATCGGGAAGTTACCCAGCGCTTCCACCTTGATGCCTTTGGTGTATTCACGCAGGAAGGTTTTGCAGGCTAGCTTCGGCACCTTGTTGACCATCATGCCGCAGGAGCCGCAGATCGCCATGCGGCAGGACCAGCGGTAGCTCAGGTCCGGCGCGAGGTTATCTTTGATATAGCCGAGCGCGTCCAGCAGGGAGGTTTGCTCGTCGTAAGGAACTTCGTAGAAAGCGCTGTGCGGTGCGGCGTCCACTTCCGGGTTGTAACGCACCACTTCCACTTTCAGTTTTTGCATCTCAGCCATTCGCCTTCTCCTTCTTATCGGCGGCTTCTGCTTCTGCACCGTAAACACGTTTCGCCGGCGGCAGCGTGGTGATCTTCACGTCGCTATAGTCCAGACGGGTGGTACCGTCCGCATCGCGCCAGGCGAGGGTATGTTTCAGGAAATTGACGTCATCACGTTCGGTACAGCCTTCATCCAGACGCTGATGCGCGCCGCGCGACTCTTTACGCGCCAGCGCCGAGTGCGCCATACATTCGGCCACGTTCAGGCCGTGCCCCAGCTCGATGGTGTAGAGCAGGTCGGTATTGAAGACGCTGGAGGTATCGGTGATGCGCACGCGCTTGAAGCGCTCCTGGAGTTCCGCCAGCTTGTCGACGGTTTTCTGCATCAGCTCCGGAGTACGGTAGATACCGCAGCCCTCTTCCATCGACAGGCCCATCTCGTCGCGGATCTTCGACCAGTTTTCGCTGCCCTCCTGGTTTACCAGGTCTTTAAGGCGTTTTTCGACGTCCGCCACCTGCGCGTCCAGCGCGGCACCGTTAGCTTCACCCGCTGTTGCCGCTCGCTCCATCGCGCGCTCGCCCGCCATACGGCCAAACACCACCAGCTCTGCCAGCGAGTTCGAGCCAAGACGGTTCGCGCCGTGCAGGCCCACGGAGGAACACTCGCCCACGGCGAACAGCCCTTTAATGCGGGTTTCACACTGCCCATCGGTTTCGATACCGCCCATGGTGTAGTGCGCGGTAGGACGGACCGGGATCGGCTCTTTCACCGGATCGACACCCACGTAGGCTTTCGCCAGCTCGCAGATGAACGGCAGACGTTCCAGCAGCTTCTTCTCGCCCAGATGGCGCAGGTCGAGATAGACCACGTCGCCGCGCGGCGTTGGGATGGTGTTGCCTTTGCGCCACTCGTGCCAGAACGCCTGAGACACCTTGTCGCGCGGGCCGAGTTCCATGTATTTGTTCTTCGGCTCGCCGAGCGGGGTTTCCGGACCCATGCCGTAATCCTGCAAATAGCGATAACCGTTTTTATTGACCAGAATGCCGCCTTCACCGCGGCAGCCTTCCGTCATCAGGATGCCGGAACCCGGCAGCCCGGTTGGGTGATACTGCACGAACTCCATATCGCGCAGCGGGACGCCGTGGCTGAGCGCCATGCCCATCCCGTCGCCGGTCACGATGCCGCCGTTGGTGTTGTAGCGATACACGCGGCCCGCGCCGCCGGTTGCCATCACCACCGCTTTCGCGCGGATCTGCACCAGCGTGCCTTCCATCATATTCATCGCCACCAGACCGCGCGCTTCGCCGTCATCCACGAGGATATCGAGAACGAAATGTTCGTCAAAGCGTTGAATTTGCGGGAACTGGAGGGAGGTCTGGAACAGGGTATGCAGCATGTGGAAGCCGGTTTTATCGGCGGCGAACCAGGTACGTTCGATTTTCATACCACCGAAGCGGCGAACGTTCACGCTGCCGTCCGGGCGGCGGCTCCACGGGCATCCCCACTGTTCAAGCTGGGTCATCTCCGTCGGGCAATGATGCACGAAGTAATCAACGACATCCTGTTCGCAAAGCCAGTCGCCCCCTGCAACCGTGTCGTGGAAATGGTATTCGAAGCTGTCATGATCCTGCGCAACGGCGGCGGATCCTCCTTCTGCGGCAACCGTGTGGCTGCGCATCGGGTAGACTTTTGAAATCAGAGCGATTTTAGCGTTGGGATTCGCCTGTGCTGCGGCAATCGCAGCGCGTAATCCAGCTCCGCCAGCGCCTATTACGGCAAGATCGGCTTGAAAGGTTTGCACGACATTCCTCCAGATTTTTGTTATTTCGCAATGCGATGACCTAAAGGTAGTTCACCTGCCCGAACGGGCTATCGCGAAAGCGTATCCACTGCTCCTTTATGGGTAAAACAGTATAACCGCGTGTAAATGAGGGAAATTTGACGTGTTCGATTTTTTTGCTGTTATCTCCAGCGATTTATCATTGAGATTGATGAATTGCGTCACGGAATTATTTCTATCAATGAAATCCGCCCTTTTACTGCGCAAAATTTGTCTCTGTCCCGGCTAACGAGTAGACTTCGTGCCCTTGTTTGATATCGGAGAAAAACTCATGAGCGAAACGGCCACCTGGCAGCCGAGCGCGTCCATCCCAAACCTGTTAAAACGCGCTGCAATCATGGCGGAAATTCGCCGTTTCTTTGCCGATCGCGGCGTGCTTGAGGTGGAAACGCCATGCATGAGCCAGGCAACGGTAACCGATATTCATCTGGTCCCGTTCGAAACCCGTTTTGTTGGCCCAGGCCACTCTCAGGGCATGAATTTGTATCTGATGACCAGCCCGGAATACCACATGAAGCGCCTGCTGGCGGCGGGATGTGGCCCGGTCTATCAGCTGTGCCGCAGCTTCCGCAATGAAGAGATGGGACGTCACCACAACCCGGAATTCACCATGCTGGAGTGGTATCGCCCGCACTATGATATGTACCGCCTGATGAACGAGGTGGACGATCTGCTGCAACAGGTGCTCGACTGCGCCGAAGCCGAAACGCTCTCCTACCAGCAGGCGTTCCAGCGCTATCTGGAGATCGATCCGCTGTCAGCGGACAAAACCCAGCTGCGCGAAGTCGCGGCAAAACTGGATCTGAGCAACGTCGCGGACACCGAAGAGGATCGCGATACGCTGCTGCAACTGCTGTTCACCTTTGGCGTTGAGCCGCAGATTGGTAAAGACCGTCCGGCGTTTGTCTATCACTTCCCGGCAAGCCAGGCGTCACTGGCGCAAATCAGCACTGAAGATCACCGCGTGGCCGAGCGCTTTGAGGTGTACTACAAAGGCATCGAGCTGGCGAACGGTTTCCACGAGCTGACCGACGCGCGCGAACAGCAGCAGCGTTTCGAGCAGGACAACCGCAAGCGTACCGCCCGCGGTCTGCCGCAGCAGCCTATCGATACCAATCTGCTGGAGGCGTTAAAAGCCGGTCTGCCAGACTGCTCCGGCGTGGCGCTGGGGGTCGATCGTCTGGTGATGCTGGCGCTGGGCGCAGAGCAGCTGGGCGACGTGATTGCGTTTACGGTGGATCGCGCCTGATCTTCTCCCTCTCCCGTGGGAGAGGGCATCAGATTGTAGGCCGGGTAAGCGTAGCGCCACCCGGCAACAAAGACGGTTTAATTGTTCTTTATCGTCTACAAACTCCCCGCCGGGCGGCTACGCGCCGCTGACGTCAACGTTCTTCCCGTCTTACGCCCGTCCAGCGTTTCCAGACGCATCTGGAACGGTGGGAACGGCATATCGATACCGTGCTCGCGGAAGCCTGCCAGAATCAGCTGGTGGATCTCATGGCGCAGCGGCATACGGTGTCCCATCTCGGCGGCGTAAATACGCAGCTCGAAAATCTGGATCCCTTGCTGCAAATCGACGAGGAACACTTCCGGTGGCGGGTTGTCGATCACCAGCGAGCAGCGTTCTGCTGCGGTGTAAAGAATTTGCGTCACCTCTTCGCTGTTGGCATCCGACGGGGCAGGCACGGTCAGTACCACACGCGTCACGGAGTCGGACAGCGACCAGTTGATAAACTGCTCGGTGATAAACGCCTTGTTCGGCACGATGATCTCTTTGCGATCCCAGTCGCTGATCGTCGTGGCACGCGTGTTGATCTTGGTGATGCTGCCGGTCAGGTCGCGGATCGTCACCGTATCGCCGATACGGATCGGTTTTTCAAACAGGATGATCAGGCCAGAGATAAAGTTGGCGAAAATCTCCTGCAAGCCAAACCCGAGCCCCACACCCAGCGCGGCGACCAGCCACTGAAGTTTCGACCACTCAATACCAATCATCGAGAAGCCAACCAGGCCGCCTAACAGCATGATCAGATACTTGGTGATGGTGGTGATCGCATACCCCGTCCCCGGCGTTAAATCCAGGTGCTGCAACAGGGCCAGCTCCAGCAGGGCAGGGAAGTTACGGATCAGCTGCGTGGTGATGATAAACACCAGAATCGCAATCAGCACGGCGCCCAGCGTGATCGGCTCCAGGCTTTCCACACCCTGCACCGTCGAGGTCACATCCCACAGAGAGATGTTCTCCAGGAAGCCAAACGCGGAGTGAATTTCTGACCACAGGACAATCACCGACAGCAGGGCAATCAGCATCAGAATAGAACGCACCAGGCGCAGCGACTGGGTACTGATGGCGTCCAGATCCAGCTCGACCTCGTCAACATCCGTGGTGCCTTCCGTGCTGTTGATATGGTTTGGCTCTTCTTCGCCCCGCGCGCGCTGGGCAAGAATTTCGGCACGTCGGTGCTTGGCGCGATCGAACGCCAGACGACGGCGCTGGATCAGCATCCAGCGGCGGATAACGTGATACACCACCAGCAGCAGGAACCAGATCGCAACCGAGGTTTCAAGGCGTGCCAGCAGCGCCTGGGCCGTTGCCAGATACCCGACGGCCGCCGCGAGGATCGCCGCCAGCGGTGCGCTGAGCAGCAGGTTCCACAGCAGGCGGTTGAACATGTTGTCGCCGCTGCCCGTTTTATCGAGGTAGAGCGGGATCCCCGCGCGCTTCAGGCTCAGCGTTACCACCGCCAGCGCGCCGCAGATCAGCATAAAGCAGAGGCGTCCCAGCGAGCCGGAGAACTCACGGTCGTTGAGGTTATCGAACATGATCAGCGCCATAATCAGCGGCACGATCAGGCCGATGCTCATCAGGTAATAGCGCATCGCCCGCGCCACCCGGTTACGCGGCCAGCCAAAGTGGGCGATAAACAGGCCGTTCGGACGGGCAAAGGTGGCGCAAATCATTACTACCCACAGCAGCGGCACGGTGGCGGTCACGCCGTCGCCAATCGCCACCGCAAGCGGGTAGGGCCAGGCCTCGCGCAGGCCGTAGCCGAGCGTCATCCACAGTACCGGCAGCGGGGAGGCGACCAGAATCGACCAGAATACGGTGCGCAGCGTGAGCCAGAAGTGATCCTGCGTCACCTTGCCTACTCTGGCGCTTGAACGTTCCAGGAATCGGGTGAAGTGCCGGCGCGAGTAAATGCTAAAGCCTACCAGGATCAGCGCGGCGATCAGCGGGAAGATGGTCTCTTTGCTGGTCAGCATCATCACGCTTGCCTGTCCCAGCTGGCTGAAGGTATCCAGGGAGATCAGACGGCGCAGATCCTGCACCAGCTCAATCGGCCAGGCGAAGGTCATGGGCCGCACGTCAGAGGTCCAGAAGAGGTAGCGGTGCGTCGCCTCGTTGACCTCTTTCAGCGCATCCTCAAGCTGGCTGTTGGACACTTTCAGCTTGGTGAGTTCCAGAATGAGCGTATCGCCGCCCTGCAACAGCGAGTTGAGCAGCTCGCGCTGGGTGCGCATCTGCGCGTCCAGAATCCGGCTCTGCTCGCTGGTAAGCGGCTGGCCGTCCGCCTGACGGATCTGGCGGATTTGCGGCTGTTTGTTGAGGAGATCTTCAAAGTGCAGGCGCTGAACGCGAAGCTGCGCCATTTCGGTATCCAACTGCTGCGGCTTTGGCATTTCCGGCAGGCGCGCCACCTGGGCGCGTAGCGCCTCGCCCAGCAGGTTCGAGGAGCCAAGCCACTGGGACTGCTCGCGCAGGGTGTTAAGCGCCTGACGGACCTGCAAGGTTTGATTGGTGGCCTGGCGCTGCTGCGAGGCCACCAGATCCATACGCTGCGCCTGCTGGTTCAGCGCGGCGGAAAGCTCGCGGTTCACCTTGAACTGATCGACGATCCCCGCTGGCAGGTTATCGCTGTTTTCCGCCAGCAGTTCGGTGCTCTCCAGCGCGCGCTCGGCTTCACGCTGGCGCTGGCTGTTTAGCTGATTACGCAAGGCCTGAAGATAAGCATCAAGCTGCTGGCTCTGCTTTTGCGCCAGCTCCGAGCGCATCCGCGACAGCTCCTGGCGGTTATTGGCAGAGAGCTGCGCCAGCTCCAGTTCATCCACCAGCGCTTTGAGCCGCGCGGATTCGGCCTGGATATTGAGATTTTGCGCGGTGTTTGCAGACTGCGATCCGGCCCGGCGTTCCACCTCGTTAAGCTGGCGGCGGGCGTCGGTCTGCTGCTGCGGAAGCTGGTTGAGCGAGTCGGCAATGTCGCGGGCGCGCTCCTGCTCCTGCTGCGCCTGACGGCTTTTTTCCACAAGCTGGCTGCTGACCTGGAGGATCTCCTGGTTCAGCGCGTCGGAGGTCATGCCCGCAGGCACCTGGCGCGGTTCATCGCGCAGATTCGTCAGCTGCGCGCGCAGGGTTTGCGAGAGTTTGGGGAAGTTGTCGATAACCTGCTGGTACTGCTCGGCGCGCTCGAGGGAGCCTTTTCGCTCCTCAAGCGCGTTCAGCGCGGCCTGGAGTAATTCAACGGTTTCGGGCTGAGCGGGTTTTGCCGCTTTTGCCTGCTCCAGCTCCTGGGTTATCTGTTTTGAGTCGGGGGCTGTCGCTGCGTACGCCCCCATGCTGAGGCACCAGGCCACCAGTAGAACGATAATCGGGCGCACGTCAGCGATCCTTCTGTTATTAGCCTTCGTCTTTTTTGTCGTCAACCAGCGGGCTGGCGTCGTGCTCGGCTTTAATCTCTTCTTCGGCCAGCGGTGCAGGCTCGGCGGCTGGCGTCACGAACGCTTCAGCAGATACCGCCAGCGGCTGGCCCAGCTTCGTCACGGACAGGCTTTCCAGCTGCTCGACCAGGTTAACTTTGCCCGGCGCGAACAGATTAATCACCGTTGAGCCCAGCTTGAAGCGGCCCATCTCCTGACCTTTCAGCAGCGCCACGGAGCCTTCCGCTTCCCCGGCAGGCCACGTCCAGCGCTTGATCACGCCTTCACGCGGCGGGGTGATGGTGCCTGCCCAGACGGTTTCGATGCTGCCTACGATGGTCGCGCCCACCAGAATCTGCGCCATTGGGCCAAATTCAGTATCAAACAGACAAATAACGCGCTCGTTACGGGCAAACAGGTTCGGCACGTTCTGCGCCGTCAGGTGGTTGACGGAGAACAGATCGCCCGGCACGTAAATCATTTCGCGCAGGATGCCGTTGCACGGCATGTGAACGCGGTGATAGTCGCGCGGCGACAGGTAGGTGGTGGCGAATGAACCGTTGCGGAACAGATCGGCCATGATGTAGTTACCGGCCAGCAGCGCTTCAAGGCTGTAGTTATGGCCTTTGGCCTGCAAAATCTTGTCGTTTTCGATTTTGCCAAGCTGGCTGATCACGCCGTCGGCAGGCATTACCAGCACGTTAGGGTCGGTGTTCAGCGGGCGCACTTCGTCACGCAGCGGGCGCACGAAGAATTCGTTAAAGGTGCGGTAGCTTGCCGTGTCCGGCTTCTGCGCCTCTTTCATATCGACCTTGTAGTATTTCACGAACAGGTCGATGACCAGTTTGGTCAGCCAGCCCGCTCGTTTGCTCGCGCCCCAGCCCGCCAGGCGAGTGAGCCACAGTTTTGGCAGAATGTATTGAAGCGAAAGTTTAAATGAGTTTAACAAGGTAGCCTCCAGGCCATTGTTTTGTCGTTCCTGATCCGGCGTTAAGCCGCCGGAACCTGAAAAAAGGGGACGATTTTAGCGATGCTTAGCTTAGTTGTCAGTTATCAGAATCAGAAAAGTTTTTACGCGTTTTTACGTCTTCCATGCTCTCAAGAATGCGGTGGTAATTCTCGAAGCGGGTTTCCGCAATTTCACCGTTCTCAACCGCTTCGCGGATGGCACAGCCCGGGTCGTTATCGTGTTTACAGTCGCGGTATTTGCACGCGCCTAAATAGTCATGGAATTCGACAAACCCGTTGAAGATTTGTTCCGGTTCGAGGTGCCACAGGCCGAACTCACGCACGCCCGGGGAGTCAATCACGTCGCCGCCGTGCGGGAAGTGATACAGACGCGAGGCGGTGGTGGTGTGCTGGCCCAGGCCCGAGACATTGGACACGTCGTTGGTCAGGATCTCTTGCTGGAGGCCGAGAAGGTTATTCAGCAGGCTGGATTTACCCACGCCGGACTGGCCCGCAAAGATGCTGATACGGTCGGTCAGCGCCTCTTCAAGCGGCTTAAGGCCATCTTTGGTGTGGCTGGACACCATCAATACGCGATAACCAATCTTGCGGTAGATATCCATCTGCTCATTCACAAAGGCCATGCCTTCGTCATCCAGCAGATCGATTTTGTTCAGCACGATAATAGGCTCAACCTGCAAGGTTTCGCAGGCGACAAGGTAGCGGTCGATGATATTGAGCGACAGCTCCGGCAGGATAGCGGAAACAATCACGATCTGATTAATGTTGGCCGCAATAGGCTTAACGCCATCGTAGAAATCAGGACGGGTGAGCACGGACGTGCGTTCATGTACGGCCTCAACGATGCCTTTGACCGTAACCCCTTCTGCCGCCTCTTTGCCCGGACGCCAGACCACGCGGTCACCGGTGACCAGCGAGCGAATTGTTCGACGGATGTTGCAGCGGTGAACTCTACCGTCAGCGGATTCCACGTCAGCGTGCATACCGAAACGGCTGATCACTACGCCTTCGGTGGGTTCGCCAAACAGGTTGTCGTCGTAATCGACCTTCTCCGAAGTGGTTTTCAGTCTGCGCTGGTGGTTGGCTTTAACGCGGCGCTGCTGCCCTTTGGAGAGTTTATTTTTACTCAATCGCACTGGCTCCTGGTCGCCCGTAATGGGCAAAACCTCTATGATACACTCTAATTAATACTAGTTAACCCGCTACTGCCGGTTATACGAGAGGTGGAAAATAACATGAGCGCAGATGAAAACAACCTGATTTGGATTGATCTTGAGATGACCGGTCTGGATCCCGAGCGCGATCGCATAATTGAGATCGCCACGCTGGTCACCGATGCCAACCTGAATATCCTGGCGGAAGGGCCTACGATTGCGGTTCATCAATCCGATGAACAACTTGCGCTGATGGACGACTGGAACGTGCGTACCCATACCGGCAGCGGCCTGGTCGATCGCGTGAAGGCCAGCACCCAAGGCGACCGTGATGCAGAGCTGGCGACCATTGAGTTCCTGAAACAGTGGGTTCCGGCAGGGAAATCACCGATTTGCGGCAACAGCATCGGGCAAGATCGCCGTTTCCTGTTTAAGTACATGCCTGAACTGGAGTCCTACTTCCACTACCGTTACCTGGATGTGAGCACGCTGAAAGAGCTGGCACGTCGCTGGAAACCAGAAATTCTGGACGGCTTCAAAAAGCAGGGCACCCATCAGGCGATGGATGATATTCGTGAGTCCGTGGCGGAGCTGGCGTACTATCGCGAAAACTTTATTAAGCTTTGATTTTGAGACCCGGCGCCTTGCGCGGTCGGGTTTTTGACGTTAAATTGTTCAGCTTGCCGATTAAATAAGCATTTGAACTTAATTTCAAAAAAATCCCTTTGAGGGGGGTTGCAGCTAAACGGATTTCTCGTATAATGCGCCTCCCGTAACGACAGAGAATTACACGTTACGACAGCAGCAAAAGCAGTACAGATTTGCGGGAATAGCTCAGTTGGTAGAGCACGACCTTGCCAAGGTCGGGGTCGCGAGT
>NZ_JBPTTK010000002.1:0-373930 GCF_053290175.1 Enterobacter sp. 186315
ACGACCTTGCCAAGGTCGGGGTCGCGAGTTCGAGTCTCGTTTCCCGCTCCAAATTCTTCTCAATCTCCTGAATATCCACAGCGAAAAGATTCGTTGGGGACGTATTCTATTGAGCCTGAAATTTTCTTTTAAACAGACTTATCCACAGATCATATGTCAGTTCTGAAGAGGTCAAAACCTTAGCAGGGTGAATGATATCCTTTCAACCCATTGAAAAGAATGGATAAAATTTCGTTCAAAAATGCTATGGCGATCGCTTGACCTGTTTGCAAAGCCAGACTACGCCTGAGTTTCGATTTTTATTCACAGGCTGTGAATATATCACGCATCGCGGGTAAGCCCTTTTTCGATCACCCTCACCAGACGCTGCTTTTTCGGGAGTTGTACTTCAACCACGCAGGCATTTCGTTTCTCGATTTGCTGCGCAATCGCCCATTCTATGTGCTTATCGAGAAGTGGGTGCTCACCTCTACGGCTTTCCAGCGCCTGGATATTTGCCTCATCCCAGGGAGCATTGCCCAACGCAACGGCAACGTTTCGCAGCCAGCGAAGATGTCCAATACGGCGAATCGCAGAACCCTCTGTCACCTTCAGGAACCAGGCTTCGGTCCAGGCAAACAGGTCAATGAGTTCAGGGGCGTGAAGCGCTTTACGCGGGCTGAAGTCCTCTTCGTCGGTTAGCTGCGAATAGCGATTCCACGGGCAAATCAGCTGGCAATCGTCGCAGCCGTAGATGCGGTTTCCGATTAACGGCCTGAACTCTTCCGGAATAGCGCCCTCAAGCTCAATGGTGAGGTAAGAGATGCAGCGGCGCGCGTCGACGGTGTAAGGCTCGACAATCGCCCCGGTCGGGCAGATGGTCATGCAGGCCACGCAGCGGCCGCATCCTTCTTCCACCGGGCCGTCTATCGGCAGCGGTAAATCAATCAGCAGTTCACCGAGGAAGAAGAATGATCCGGCGTCGCGGCTCAAGATTAGTGAGTGCTTACCTGTCCAGCCAAGCCCGGCTTTTTCAGCGATCGGGCGCTCAAGAATAGGCGCAGAATCGACAAAGGGTCTAAAATTCAGCGAATCGCAGTGCTGCTGAATAGTTTCCCCGAGTTTTTTTAAGCGGTTACGCAGAAGTTTATGGTAATCACGCCCCAGGGCATAACGGCTGACGTAACCCAAAGAGGGATTTTTTAAGGTACGGGCAAACGCCGCGTTAGCGGGAAGATAGTTCATCCGCACGCTAATGACCCGCAACGTGCCCGGCAAAAGCTCGTGTGGACGCGCCCGCATCATGCCGTGTCGCGCCATCCACTCCATTTCGCCGTGGTATTGTTTGTCCAGCCAGGCCTGTAGTTTCGGCTCGCTGGCAGAAAGGTCGGTGTCCGTAATGCCGACTTTCTGGAAGCCAAGCTCAGCGCCCCACTGTTTAATTTTTTGCGCTAACTGATTGAGATCGAGGGGCTGTGACATGACGGACCATACTGTGAAGAAAAACCCCGCAAGTATACCACATTCCATCTGGGATGCGGATGACCTCCGGCGTGCCGAAAAAGAGGCCGCCGACAGTCTCGGTATTACCCTTTTTGAACTGATGCAGCGCGCGGGCGAGGCGGCGTTTAACGTTGCCCGCCACGCGTATCCCGATGCGACACACTGGCTCATCTTATGTGGGCACGGCAATAACGGCGGCGACGGCTACGTGGTGGCACGTCTGGCGGTTGCGGCGGGTCTTCGCGTGACCCTGCTGGCGCAGGAGAGCGATAAACCGCTGCCGGAAGAGGCGAGTGACGCGCGCGAAGCCTGGCTCAATGCCGGCGGGACTATCCATGCCGCAGATATTCTCTGGCCGGACGATATTGATCTGATCGTCGATGGCCTGCTGGGCACCGGGCTGCGTAACGCTCCGCGCGATCCGATAGCCGCCCTGATTGAGCGCGCCAACGTGCATCCCGCGCCGGTTGTGGCGCTGGATATTCCCTCCGGCTTAATCGCCCAGACCGGCGCCACCCCGGGCGCGGTGATTCACGCTGCCCACACAATCACCTTTATTGCCCTTAAACCCGGCCTGCTGACCGGAAAGGCGCGGGATGTGGTGGGAAAACTTCACCATAATGCCCTGGGGCTGGACGGCTGGCTGGCGGGGCAGGACACGCACATTACCCGCTTTGATGAAACCGATCTTGCGCAGTGGCTCACGCCGCGTCGCCCGACATCCCATAAGGGCGATCATGGCAGGCTGGTGATTATCGGGGGCGACCACGGCACGGCGGGCGCTATCCGCATGGCCGGAGAGGCTGCACTGCGCAGCGGTGCCGGGCTGGTGCGGGTGCTGACGCGCAGCGAAAATATTTCCCCACTCATCACCGCTCGCCCGGAGCTGATGGTGCATGAACTCACGCCGCAGACGCTGGACGACAGCCTCGAATGGGCGGATGTGGTGGTGGTTGGCCCGGGACTTGGGCAACAGGCCTGGGGCAAACAGGCGCTTCAAAAGGTGGGGAATTTTCGTAAAGTGACGCTGTGGGACGCCGACGCGCTGAACCTTCTGGCAATCAACCCTGATAAGCGTCACAATCGCATCCTGACGCCACACCCCGGCGAAGCCGCGCGATTGCTCAATTGCAGCGTTGCAGAAATTGAAAGGGATCGCTTACTTTCTGCCCAGCGTCTGGTAAAACGTTACGGAGGTGTTGCGGTTCTGAAAGGGGCGGGCACGATCGTCGCCTGTGAATTCGGCGCGATGGGGATCGTCGATGCCGGTAACGCGGGCATGGCGAGCGGCGGAATGGGCGATGTGCTCTCTGGCATCATCGGCGCATTGCTCGGACAGAAACTTACCCCTTATGATGCAGCCTGTGCCGGCTGCGTGGTACACGGCGCGGCCGCCGACAGGCTTGCGGCGCAGTACGGAACGCGCGGAATGCTGGCCACCGATCTTTTTTGCACGCTCAGGCGTGTTGTTAACCCGGATGTGATTGACGTAGAAAATGACTAATCGAGCGATTCCTTTACCCGACGAAGAAGCCACTTTAGATCTCGGCAAGCGCGTGGCGCAGGCCTGTCAGGGTGCGACCGTCATCTATCTGTACGGTGATTTAGGCGCCGGTAAAACCACCTTCAGCCGTGGTTTTTTACAGGCGTTAGGCCACAAAGGGAACGTCAAAAGCCCCACCTACACGCTGGTCGAGCCCTATACGCTCGACAATTTAATGGTGTATCACTTCGATTTATACCGTCTTGCGGACCCCGAGGAGCTGGAATTTATGGGGATCCGCGATTACTTTGCCAACGACGCCATTTGCCTGGTGGAGTGGCCGCAACAAGGTGCGGGTGTGCTGCCTGACCCGGATGTCGAAATTCACTTAGATTACCAGGCACAAGGGCGTGAGGCGCGCATCAGTGCTGTTTCCTCATCAGGTCACTCTTTGCTGGCGCGTTTAGCCGGTTGAGCTTAGGGATACGGGATGATTAGTCGCGTTAAAGGTTGGTTATTGGCTGCAACGGTGCTGCTCTGCGCGAACGCCGGGGCCGCCAGTCTCTCGGATATTCAGGTCTCTAACGGGGATTCCCAGGCCCGTATTACCTTCAGCTTTATGGGCGATCCTGAGTATGCGTTTTCACAAATCGACAGCCACAGCGTGGCGCTGGATATCAAGCAGTCGGGCGTGATCCAGGGACTGCCGCTGCAATTTAGCGGTAACAACCTGGTTAAACGCATCCGCTCGGGTACGCCAAAAGACGACCAATCTTTACGACTGGTGGTCGATTTGACCGAAAAGGGCAAAACCCAGGCGGTGAAGCAGAAAAACGGCGCTAACTACACGGTGGTCTTTACCATCAATGCGGACGTGCCGCCACCGCCGCCACCGGCACCGGTTGTCGCGAAGCGCGTGGAAGAGCCTGTTTATACTCCGCGGCCGTCCGAGCCTGCCCGCAACCCGTTTAAATCGCAAAACGATCGCATTACCGCTGCCACCAGCAGCAATACGGTGACGCGTCCGGCGGCCACCGCACGACGCACGTCCGTTAGCGGTGACAAAGTGATTATCGCCATTGATGCCGGTCACGGTGGACAAGATCCCGGTGCCATCGGGCCGGGCGGCACGAAAGAGAAAAATGTCACCATCGCTATCGCCCGCAAGCTGCGCACGCTGCTGAACGACGATCCGATGTTTAAAGGCGTGCTGACCCGCGACGGGGATTATTTTATCTCGGTGATGGGGCGTTCAGACGTGGCGCGTAAGCAGAATGCGAACTTCCTGGTGTCCATTCACGCGGACGCCGCACCAAATCGCAACGCCACCGGCGCGTCGGTCTGGGTGCTGTCAAATCGCCGTGCTAACAGTGAGATGGCTAACTGGCTTGAAGAGCACGAGAAGCAGTCCGAACTGCTGGGCGGCGCAGGTGACGTGCTGGCGAACAGTCAGTCCGACCCGTATCTGAGCCAGGCCGTGCTGGATTTACAGTTCGGTCATTCGCAGCGCGTCGGGTATGATGTCGCCACTAACGTGTTGAACCAGTTGCAGAGCGTGGGCGTGTTGCATAAACGCCGTCCTGAACATGCAAGCCTGGGCGTTCTGCGTTCACCTGATATTCCGTCCATCCTCGTGGAAACGGGCTTCATCAGCAATAACGGTGAAGAGCGCCTGCTGGGCAGCGACGGCTTCCAGCAGCAGATCGCCGATGCGATTTATCAGGGGTTACGGAAATACTTTGACGCGCATCCGTTGCAGTCTGCGCCTCAGGGCGGAGGTGCTCAGACCGCGAGCGCCGCGCTGCCGGGTGAGATGACCGCCACTAATTAAGGAGTTTTCATGCCGATTCAGGTTCTACCGCCCCAGCTCGCGAACCAAATCGCCGCCGGTGAGGTGGTGGAACGCCCTGCGTCGGTCGTGAAAGAGCTGGTGGAAAACAGCCTCGATGCCGGGGCAACGCGCATTGATATTGATATCGAACGCGGTGGCGCGAAGCTTATTCGTATTCGCGACAACGGCTGCGGCATTAAAAAAGACGAGCTGGCCCTCGCGCTGGCGCGTCATGCCACCAGTAAAATCACCACGCTTGACGATCTGGAAGCCATTATCAGCCTCGGCTTTCGCGGCGAGGCGCTGGCCAGTATCAGCTCCGTTTCCCGTTTAACGCTTACCTCCCGCACGGCTGAACAGCCGGAAGCGTGGCAGGCCTACGCCGAAGGGCGCGACATGGACGTGACGGTTAAGCCAGCGGCGCACCCCGTGGGAACGACGCTGGAAGTGCTGGATCTCTTCTATAACACGCCCGCCCGGCGCAAATTTATGCGCACCGAAAAGACCGAATTTGGTCATATCGACGAGATTATCCGCCGCATCGCGCTGGCCCGTTTCGATGTCACCATTAACCTCAGCCATAACGGTAAGGTGATGCGCCAGTACCGCGCGGTGGCTGAAGGCGGGCAGAAGGAGCGTCGACTGGGGTCAATCTGCGGAACGGCGTTTCTGGAACAGGCGCTGGCTATCGAGTGGCAGCATGGCGATCTGGCCCTGCGCGGCTGGGTGGCTGACCCGAATGCGTCCAGCGCGGCCTTTACCGATATTCAGTATTGCTACGTGAATGGCCGCATGATGCGCGACCGCCTGATTAATCACGCGATCCGCCAGGCCTGTGAAGACAAGCTGGGTGCCGATCAGCAGCCCGCGTTTGTGCTTTATCTGGAAATCGATCCGCATCAGGTGGATGTGAACGTGCATCCTGCCAAGCATGAAGTGCGTTTCCATCAGTCGCGCCTGGTACACGATTTCATCTATCAGGGCGTGCTGAGTGTGTTGCAGCAGCAGGCCGCTGAACCTGCCTTGCCGCTGGAAAACGAGCCTGCCGCGCCGCGTCCGATCCCCGAGAACCGCGTGGCGGCGGGGCGCAACCATTTTGCCGAGCCTGCGGTGGCGCGCGAGCCAGCGTCGCCCCGGTTTTCCTCGTCGGGCAATGTATCGCGCCCTACCGGTGCGAACTACCCGAACGCGCAGCCTGGCTATCAAAAACAGCAGGGAGCGCTGTACCGCAAGCTGCTGGATACGCCTGCGGTGGAGCGCAAAGCGCACGTCGAAACACCGGCCCCTTCGCTGGACGGGCACAGCCAGAGTTTTGGCCGGGTGTTGACCATTGTCGCGCCGGATATGGCGCTGCTCGAACGTAACGGCAAGCTGCTGCTGCTTTCGCTGCCCGTCGCCGAACGCTGGCTTAAGCAGATGCAACTTACGCCAGGCGAAAACGCGGCCTGCGCGCAGCCGCTGTTGATTCCGGTACGCCTGAAAATATCCCCGCAAGAAGTGGCTGTATTACAGCGTGCTACGACTCAGCTCGCAGAAATGGGCATTGAATTTGTGTTAGAGGCGCAGCATGTGACAATTCGTGCAGTGCCTTTACCCTTACGCCAACAAAATTTACAAAACTTGATTCCTGAACTGATAGGCTACCTGGCGCAGCAAACGACGTATGATGCTGCCAACACCGCGCAGTGGATTGCCCGCCATCTGGCGAGCGAGCACAATCCGTGGACCATGGCGCAGGCGATTACCGTGCTGGCTGAGGTTGAACGCCTTTGCCCGCACCTGGTCAAATCGCCGCCGGGTGGATTATTACAACCTGTTGATTTACAAACGGCGATGACCGCCCTGAAACATGATTGACGTAAGCAAGGCGAGCCTGCCTAAGGCAATTTTTTTAATGGGGCCAACGGCCTCCGGCAAAACGGCGTTAGCCATTGAGTTACGTAAAGTTTTGCCTGTAGAGTTGATTAGCGTTGACTCCGCCCTCATTTATCGAGGGATGGACATCGGCACCGCGAAGCCAGACGCAGAAGAGCTGCGCGCGGCACCGCACCGTTTGCTGGATATTCTCGACCCGGCGCAGGCCTACTCCGCGGCAGATTTTCGCCGGGATGCCTTAGCCGAGATGGCCGAGATCACCGCCGCAGGGCGCATTCCGCTTCTGGTTGGCGGGACAATGCTCTACTTTAAGGCGCTGCTGGAGGGGTTATCGCCTCTGCCATCAGCCGATCCGGACGTGAGAGCGAGAATTGAGCAGCAGGCAGCAGAGCAGGGATGGGACGTTTTGCATCAGCAACTGGCCGAGATCGACCCGGTTGCCGCAGCACGGATTCATCCAAATGATCCGCAAAGGCTTTCCCGGGCACTGGAAGTTTTTTTCATTTCGGGTAAAACTTTAACGGAACTGACGCAAACGTCAGGAGAAGCTCTGCCGTATCAGGTGCATCAGTTCGCCATCGCCCCGGCGAGCCGTGAACTGCTCCATCAACGAATTGAGCAGCGTTTTCATCAGATGTTGGCTTCAGATTTTGAAGCAGAAGTGCGGGCGCTTTTTGCCCGTGGAGATTTGCATACGGACATGCCTTCCATTCGTTGTGTGGGATATCGCCAGATGTGGTCCTATCTCGAAGGTGAGATTTCATACGATGAAATGGTTTATCGAGGTGTTTGCGCCACGAGACAGTTAGCGAAACGCCAGATCACCTGGTTGCGCGGTTGGGACGGAATTCATTGGTTAGACAGTGAAAATCCACAACAATCGCTAAACAAGGTCGTTCAGGTTGTTGGTGATATCGCTCACTGAATGTGTACAATTAAGCCGTATCGTGCGCAATTTTTCAGAATCGCAAGGTTCTAAGTACAAAACAAGCATATAAGGAAAAGATAGAATGGCTAAGGGGCAATCTTTACAAGATCCGTTCTTGAACGCATTGCGTCGGGAACGTGTTCCAGTTTCTATTTATTTGGTGAATGGTATTAAGCTGCAAGGTCAGATTGAATCTTTCGATCAGTTCGTGATCCTGTTGAAAAACACGGTCAGCCAGATGGTCTACAAGCACGCTATTTCTACTGTTGTTCCGTCCCGTCCGGTATCCCATCACAGTAATAACGCTGGCGGCGGCACTGGTAGTAACTACCATCATGGCAGCAACGCACAGGGTTCTTCTTCTCCTGCGCAGGACAGCGAAGAGAACGAATAAGGTCTCTGGCTGTTATCCACACGGGGAGCCAGGGATCCTGCGTTCCCCGCTGATATTTTTAGAGGGTTATACGCTTGTTTGACCGTTATGATGCCGGTGAGCAGGCGGTGCTGGTACACATCTATTTTTCGCAAGACAAAGATATGGAAGACCTCCAGGAGTTCGAAGCTCTGGTCTCTTCCGCCGGTGTCGAAGCAATGAAGGTGATTACCGGTAGCCGTAAAGCGCCGCACCCGAAGTATTTTGTTGGTGAAGGTAAAGCAGTAGAAATTGCGGATGCCGTTAAAGCAACCGGCGCATCAGTCGTGTTGTTTGATCATGCGCTGTCTCCGGCTCAGGAACGTAACCTGGAACGTCTTTGCGAATGCCGTGTTATCGATCGCACGGGTTTGATTTTAGATATTTTTGCTCAGCGTGCGCGTACCCATGAAGGAAAGTTGCAGGTTGAGCTGGCGCAGCTGCGCCATCTGGCAACGCGGCTTGTGCGTGGCTGGACCCACCTTGAAAGACAAAAAGGCGGGATTGGTTTGCGCGGTCCGGGTGAAACCCAGCTCGAAACCGACCGCCGTTTACTGCGTGGCCGTATTACCCAGATCCTCTCACGCCTTGAGCGCGTAGAGAAACAGCGTGAGCAGGGGCGTCGTTCGCGAACGAAAGCTGACATCCCGACGGTGTCGCTGGTGGGGTATACCAACGCCGGTAAATCCACCCTGTTTAACCAGATTACCGAGGCCCAGGTTTATGCCGCAGACCAGCTGTTTGCGACCCTGGACCCAACGCTGCGTCGGATTGACGTCGCGGACGTCGGCGAAACCGTGCTGGCGGATACCGTAGGGTTTATTCGTCATCTGCCGCACGATCTGGTGGCCGCGTTTAAAGCCACGTTGCAGGAAACGCGTCAGGCAACGCTGCTGCTGCACGTAATTGACGCCGCAGACGTGCGCGTGCAGGAAAATATAGACGCAGTTAACGTGGTGCTCGAAGAGATCGACGCTCACGAAATCCCAACGCTGTTGGTGATGAACAAGATCGATATGCTGGACGACTTTGAGCCGCGTATCGACCGTGATGAAGAGAACAAACCGATTCGGGTCTGGCTTTCCGCTCAGACCGGGATTGGCGTGCCACTGCTTTTCCAGGCTTTGACAGAACGACTTTCCGGTGAGGTTGCTCAGCACACGCTGCGCTTGCCACCACAGGAAGGCAGGCTGCGCAGCCGGTTTTATCAGCTTCAGGCGATAGAAAAAGAGTGGATGGAGGATGACGGCAGCGTGGGGATGCAGGTGCGTATGCCGATCGTTGACTGGCGTCGCCTCTGTAAACAAGAACCTGCGCTGGTCGACTATATCGTCTGATCAGAAAGGGGATGCCTGAATAATTCGCCCTTGCATAACAAATATGGAGCATATACATGGCGTGGAATCAGCCCGGTAATAACGGACAAGACCGCGACCCGTGGGGAAGCAGCAAACCTGGCGGCAACTCTGAGGGAAATGGCAACAAAGGTGGTCGCGAGCAGGGGCCGCCGGATCTGGATGATATCTTCCGCAAGCTGAGCAAAAAGCTTGGTGGCCTTGGCGGAGGAAAAGGTACTGGCTCGGGTGGTAACTCCACTCAGGGGCCGCGCCCGCAAATGGGTGGTCGCATCGTGGGAATTGTGGCCGCTGCTGTGGTAATCATCTGGGCTGCCAGCGGATTCTACACCATTAAAGAAGCAGAACGCGGCGTGGTTACCCGTTTCGGCAAGTTCAGCCATCTGGTTGAGCCGGGCCTGAACTGGAAACCGACCTTCATTGACGACGTGACCGCCGTTAACGTGGAGTCCGTTCGCGAACTGGCTGCATCCGGCGTGATGCTGACCTCTGACGAGAACGTCGTGCGCGTTGAGATGAACGTGCAGTACCGCGTAACCGACCCTGAACGTTATCTGTTTAGCGTGACCAGCGCGGATGACAGCCTGCGTCAGGCGACCGACAGCGCCCTGCGTGGTGTGATCGGTAAATACACTATGGACCGTATTCTGACCGAAGGTCGTACCGTTATTCGTAGCGATACCCAGCGCGAGCTGGAAGAGACTATTCGCCCGTACAACATGGGTATCACCCTGCTGGACGTCAACTTCCAGGCTGCTCGTCCGCCGGAAGAGGTTAAGGCCGCGTTTGACGATGCGATTGCCGCGCGTGAAAACGAACAGCAGTACATCCGTGAAGCGGAAGCGTATACCAACGAAGTGCAGCCGCGTGCTAACGGTCAGGCGCAGCGTATTCTTGAAGAAGCGCGCGCGTACAAAACTCAGACCATCCTGGAAGCGCAGGGTGAAGTGGCTCGCTTCGCGAAGATCCTGCCGGAATATAAAGCGGCACCGGAAATTACCCGTGAGCGTCTGTATATCGAGACCATGGAAAAAGTGCTGAGCCATACGCGTAAAGTGCTGGTTAACGACAGCAAAGGTGGAAACCTGATGGTGCTGCCGCTCGATCAGATGCTGAAAGGCGGCTCTGCCCCTGCGTCGAAGACGGATAACAGCGGTGCCAACAACCTGCTGCGTCTGCCACCGGCCTCATCAGGCAGCTCCAGCGCGAACACAACGCCTTCTTCGAACGATGGTGACATTATGGACCAACGCCGTGCTAACGCGCAGCGTAACGACTACCAGCGTCAGGGGGAATAAGGATGCGTAAGTCAGTTATTGCGATCGTCGTCATCGTACTGGTCGTGCTTTATACCTCTATCTTTGTGGTGAAAGAGGGCGAGCGCGGCATCAAGTTCCAGTTCAGCAGCGTGGTGCGTGACGGCGACAAGCGTCCGGTGATCTACGCGCCGGGCCTGCACTTTAAAGTTCCGTTTATCCAGTCGGTGAAAACGCTCGATGCGCGTATTCAGACCATGGATAACCAGGCTGACCGTTTCGTGACCAAAGAGAAGAAAGACCTGATCGTTGATTCCTATATCAAATGGCGCATCAGCGATTTCAGCCGCTACTTCCTGGCAACGGGCGGTGGTGACGTTTCTCAGGCAGAAGTCTTGCTGAAACGTAAGTTCTCTGACCGTCTGCGTTCTGAGATTGGTCGTCTTGATGTGAAAGACATCGTAACCGACTCCCGCGGTCGTCTGACGCTGGAAGTACGCGACGCTCTGAACTCGGGCAGCGCGGGTACGGAAGACGAAGTGGAAACGCCAGCGGCGGATGACGCGATTGCCAAAGCGGCAGAGCGCGTTCAGGCTGAAACCAACGGCAAAGTGCCGGTGATCAACCCGAACAGTATGGCTGCGCTGGGTATCGAAGTGGTCGATGTGCGTATCAAGCAGATCAACCTGCCTGCTGAAGTGTCTGAAGCGATCTACAACCGTATGCGCGCCGAGCGTGAAGCGGTAGCGCGTCGCCACCGTTCACAGGGCCAGGAAGAGGCAGAAAAACTGCGTGCAGCGGCGGATTACGAAGTGACGAAGACGCTTGCCGAGTCTGAGCGCCAGGGCCGTATCCTGCGTGGTGAAGGTGATGCCGAAGCCGCTAAACTGTTCGCGGATGCGTTCAGCCAGGATCCAGGTTTCTACGCCTTCATCCGTAGCCTGCGTGCCTATGAAAGCAGCTTCCAGAGCAATCAGGATGTAATGGTGCTTAGCCCGGATAGCGATTTCTTCCGCTATATGAAGTCTCCGGCGACTACGACAACTCGCTGATCGATGACATAAAAAAAGGCGCCCCGCAGGGCGCCTTTTTAATATCTGGATAAAATTAGTTACCCAGCAGTTTGTTCAGCATACCGCCGATAACAGGCAGATTAGCCAGGGTGTTCTCAATCTGGCCACCGATGTTTGAGCCCATGGTTTCACCCATCGTTTTGCCCAGGTCTGGTGCCATTGTCGCCAGGCTGATGGTGCCAACAACTGGCAGTTCAACATCGAATGCGCTGCCGCTGTTTGCCCAGACTGCTGCGCCAATTTTGCTACCCAAAGAGGCCAGGGCGTTTTGCAGCCAGCCAGCACCACTTACCGCATCAATTTCACTTGCTGTTAATACTCTCATTATAATCATCCTAATTATTTTATATTCGTATCGAGCTCGATACGCGGTGGCATACTTGCAATTTTAATAATGACTTTCAATAAAACGGATTATGAATTTTGCGGTGGGTGGGTTTTTCACGCCAATCATGAAGTTTGTGATACTATGAAGCTATTATAATCAATGAGTTATAAGCGTAACGTGAAGGTTTACTTCATAATACGCTTCAGGTTTGTGGGTTAAATGAAGTGTGATCCTGGGGCCTGATGTATAAAAGCCGAACCGCCGGAAGCGGAAACAGATAAAGGTGAAAAATGAATTCAACGATTTGGCTGGCATTAGCCCTGGTATTGGTGCTTGAAGGTTTAGGTCCGATGCTTTATCCACGCGCCTGGCGCAAAATGATCGCCACGATGAGCCAGCTGCCCGATAATATTTTGCGTCGTTTCGGTGGGGGTCTAGTGGTTGCCGGTATCGTTATCTACTACATGTTGAGGAAAACGATTGGCTGATCAAAAAGTGGTCGAATTTGGCATGTTTTAGGGTCAAAAAGTGCTGTATATCTGAAAAAGCGATGGTAGAATCCATTTTTAAGCAAACGGTGATTTTGAAAAAATGGGTAACAACGTCGTCGTACTGGGCACCCAATGGGGTGACGAAGGTAAAGGGAAGATTGTTGATCTTCTGACTGAACGGGCTAAATATGTTGTACGCTACCAGGGCGGTCACAACGCAGGCCATACTCTCGTAATCAACGGTGAAAAAACCGTCCTCCATCTTATTCCATCAGGCATTCTCCGCGAAAACGTCACCAGCATCATCGGTAACGGCGTTGTGCTGTCTCCTGCTGCGCTGATGAAAGAGATGAAAGGTCTGGAAGACCGTGGTATCCCTGTTCGTGAGCGTCTGCTGCTCTCTGAAGCTTGCCCGCTGATCCTGGATTATCACGTGGCACTGGACGTTGCGCGCGAAAAAGCGCGTGGTGCGAAAGCTATTGGCACCACCGGTCGTGGTATCGGCCCGGCTTATGAAGACAAAGTGGCACGTCGCGGTCTCCGCGTGGGCGACCTGTTTGACAAAGAAACCTTCGCTGAAAAACTGAAAGAAGTGATGGAATATCACAACTTCCAGCTGGTGAACTTCTATAAAGCAGACGCTGTTGACTACCAGAAAGTGCTGGATGACGTCATGGCGATTGCTGACATTCTGACCGGTATGGTTGTTGATGTCTCCGATCTGCTGGACCAGGCGCGCAAGCGTGGCGATTTCGTCATGTTCGAAGGCGCGCAGGGTACGCTGCTGGATATCGACCACGGTACCTACCCGTACGTGACCTCCTCTAACACCACCGCAGGTGGCGTGGCAACCGGCTCTGGCCTGGGTCCACGTTACGTTGATTACGTTCTGGGCATCATCAAAGCGTACTCCACTCGCGTGGGTGCAGGTCCATTCCCGACCGAGCTGTTTGATGAAACCGGCGAGTTCCTGTGCAAGCAGGGTAACGAGTTTGGCGCGACCACCGGTCGTCGTCGTCGTACCGGCTGGCTGGACGCGGTTGCCGTACGTCGTGCAGTGCAGATCAACTCCCTGTCTGGCTTCTGCCTGACCAAGCTGGACGTGCTGGACGGCCTGAAAGAGGTGAAAATCTGCGTCGGTTATCGTATGCCAGATGGCCGCGAAGTCACCACCACTCCGCTGGCGGCTGACGACTGGGAAGGCATCGAGCCAATCTACGAAACCATGCCGGGCTGGTCTGAGACCACTTTCGGTGTGAAAGAGCGTAGCGGCCTGCCGCAGGCGGCGCTGGACTACATCAAGCGTATTGAAGAACTGACCGAAGTGCCGATCGATATTATTTCTACCGGCCCGGATCGTACTGAAACGATGATCCTGCGCGACCCGTTCGACGCATAATCTTCGTGACTGCTGGCCTGCGGGGAGACCCGCAGGCCGGATAAGCGTAGCGCCATCCGGCGACGCTCCTGGAACTCCGCTTTTTCGCCCCGTCTGTCAAATAAATTAGCCGCCAACTATCTGGCTGGTTTATCATCATTAATGAATATCTCTGCGGTTTGACCGCGTTTTCCCTTTTCCTGAGGTTGATGTGCAGTTAACGAGTTTCACCGATTACGGCTTACGCGCGCTGATTTATATGGCGTCGTTACCCGATGGGAAGATGACCAGTATATCTGAAGTGACAGAGGTCTACGGTGTATCCCGTAATCACATGGTCAAAATAATCAATCAACTGAGTCGTGCCGGATACGTTGCTGCCGTCCGCGGGAAAAATGGTGGGATCCGCCTCGGAAAACCGGCGCAGAGTATCCGGGTTGGTGATGTGGTACGAGAGCTGGAACCGCTGTCGCTGGTGAATTGCAGCAGCGCGTTTTGCCACATCACACCTGCTTGTCGCCTGAAACAGGCGCTTTCTAAAGCCGTGCAAAGTTTTCTCATGGAACTGGATAACTATACGCTGGCCGATTTGGTTGAAGAGAATCAACCGCTTTATAAATTATTGCTGGTGGAATGAAGAAAATTTCCACCGGAGCTGACAACGGAGGAACCGATATGTCACATGATCCTTTCCAGGAACGCGAAGCCGAAAAATACGCGAACCCCATCCCAAGCCGCGAGTTCATCATTGAACACTTAACCAAACGCGAAAAACCCGCCAACCGAGAAGAACTTGCCGTTGAATTAAATATTGAAGGTGAAGAGCAAACTGAAGCCCTTCGCCGCCGCCTGCGCGCCATGGAGCGTGACGGGCAGCTGGTCTTTACCCGCCGCCAGTGCTATGCGCTGCCGGAACGCCTCGACCTGCTGAAAGGCACGGTTATCGGTCACCGCGACGGCTATGGCTTCCTGCGCGTTGAGGGGCGTAAAGACGATCTGTATCTCTCATCCGAACAGATGAAGATGTGTATTCATGGCGATCAGATCCTGGCGCAGCCGCTGGGTGCCGATCGTAAAGGCCGCCGCGAAGCGCGCGTGGTCCGCGTGCTGGTGCCAAAAACCAGCCAGATTGTTGGCCGTTACTTCACCGACGCTGGCGTAGGTTTTGTGGTGCCGGACGACAGCCGCCTGAGCTTTGACATCCTGATCCCACCTGAAGAGGTGATGGGCGCGCGCATGGGCTTTGTCGTCGTGGTCGAACTTACCCAGCGTCCAACCCGTCGCACTAAAGCGGTAGGTAAAATCGTCGAGGTGCTCGGCGACAATATGGGCACCAGCATGGCGGTCGACATGGCCCTGCGTACCCATGAAATCCCTTACGTGTGGCCGAAAGCGGTTGAGGAACAGGTTGAAGGTCTTCGTGAAGAAGTGCCGGAAGAGTCCAAAGTGGGCCGCGTGGATCTGCGCTCCCTGCCGCTGGTCACCATTGATGGCGAAGATGCCCGCGACTTCGATGACGCCGTTTACTGCGAGAAAAAACGCGGTGGCGGCTGGCGTCTGTGGGTGGCCATTGCCGACGTGAGCTACTACGTCCGTCCAAACACGCCGCTGGATACCGAAGCGCGCAGCCGCGGCACGTCGGTCTACTTCCCGTCGCAGGTAGTGCCCATGCTGCCGGAAGTGCTCTCTAACGGCCTGTGCTCCCTGAACCCGCAGGTTGATCGCCTGTGTATGGTCTGTGAGATGACCATCTCCACCAAAGGCCGCTTGACCGGTTATAAGTTCTACGAAGCGGTGATGAGTTCCCATGCGCGTCTGACCTACACTAAGGTCTGGCATATGCTGCAAGGCGATCGGGAGCTGCGCGAACAGTACGCGCCGCTGGTTAAACACATCGAAGAGCTGCACAACCTCTACAAGACGCTGGAACAGGCGCGCGAAGAGCGCGGCGGGATCTCCTTTGAGAGCGAAGAAGCGAAGTTTATCTTCAACGCCGAACGCCGTATCGAGCGTATCGAGCAGACCCAGCGTAACGATGCGCACAAGCTGATTGAAGAGTGCATGATCCTGGCAAACATCTCGGCGGCCCGTTTCGTTGAGAAGGCCAAAGAGCCTGCGCTGTTCCGTATTCACGATAAGCCGACGACCGAAGCGATTACCTCGTTCCGCTCCGTGCTCGCTGAGCTTGGCCTGGAGCTGCCTGGCGGCAACAAGCCGGAGCCGCGCGATTATGCCGAGCTGCTGGAATCCATCAGCGACCGTCCTGACGCAGAAATGCTGCAAACCATGCTGCTGCGCTCCATGAAGCAGGCGATTTACGATCCGGAAAACCGCGGCCACTTCGGCCTGGCGCTCCAGTCTTACGCGCACTTTACCTCGCCGATCCGCCGTTATCCTGACCTTTCTCTGCACCGTGGGATTAAGTACCTGCTGGCGCAGGAGCAGGGCCATAAAGGCAACACGACCGAAACCGGTGGCTATCACTATTCCATGGACGAGGTGCTGCAACTGGGTCAGCACTGTTCGATGGCCGAACGCCGTGCCGACGAAGCGACCCGCGACGTGGCGGACTGGCTGAAGTGCGACTTCATGCTGGACCAGGTGGGTAACGTCTTCAAAGGCGTGATTGCCAGCGTGACCGGATTTGGCTTCTTCGTGCGTCTGGATGAGCTCTTTATCGACGGCCTGGTGCATGTCTCCAGCCTGGATAACGACTACTACCGCTTCGACCAGGTCGGGCAGCGCCTGATTGGCGAATCCGGCGGCCAGACCTATCGTCTGGGCGATCGCGTTGAAGTGAAGGTTGAAGCCGTCAACATGGACGAGCGTAAAATCGACTTCAGCCTGATCTCCAGCGAACGCGCGCCGCGCAACGTGGGCAAAACCGAGCGTGAAAGAGCGAAGAAAGGCGGCAACGGTAAACCGGGCGGCGGTAAGCGTCGTCAGGCCGGCAAGAAGGTGAACTTCGAGCCGGACAGCGCCTTCCGCGGCGAGAAGAAGCAAAAGCCGAAAGCGGCAAAGAAAGAGGCGCGTGCGGCGAAAAAACCTTCCGCTAAAACCCAAAAAATAGCCGCCGCGACCAAAGCGAAGCGTGCTGCGAAGAAACAGCAGGCGGAGTAATATTCCCCTCACCCTGACCCTCTCCCCAGCCGGGAGAGGGGAAATGTATATGACGAGAACCATCAATGAGTGAAATGATTTACGGCATCCACGCGGTGCAGGCCCTGCTGGAGCGCGCACCGGAGCGTTTTCAGGAAGTGTTTATGCTGAAAGGACGTGAAGATAAACGTCTGATGCCGCTTATTCACGCGCTGGAAGCACAGGGCGTGGTGATCCAGCTGGCGAACCGCCAGTTTCTGGATGAGAAAAGTGAGGGCGCGGTACACCAGGGCATTATTGCTCGCGTGAAGCCGGGCCGTCAGTATCAGGAGAACGATCTGCCGGATCTGATCGCGGAGCTGGATAACCCGTTCTTCCTGATCCTGGATGGCGTTACCGATCCGCACAACCTCGGCGCCTGTCTGCGCAGCGCGGATGCGGCCGGGGTACACGCGGTTATCGTGCCAAAAGATCGCTCTGCACAGCTGAACGCGACGGCCAAAAAAGTGGCGTGCGGCGCCGCTGAAAACGTGCCGCTGATCCGCGTGACTAACCTGGCGCGCACCATGCGTCTGTTGCAGGAAGAGAACATCTGGATCGTCGGAACGGCGGGTGAAGCGGATCATACCCTGTACCAGAGCAAAATGACCGGCCGTCTGGCGCTGGTGATGGGCGCGGAAGGTGAAGGGATGCGTCGTCTGACGCGTGAACACTGCGACGAGCTGATCAGCATTCCGATGGCGGGCAGCGTGTCGTCCCTGAACGTGTCGGTGGCAACGGGTATTTGCCTGTTCGAAGCGGTGCGTCAGCGTAGCTGATTTTTGCCCGGTGGCGCTCCGCTTACCGGGCCTACGGTTTTGTAGGCCGGGTAAGGCGAAGCCGCCACCCGGCAAAATAACTTCACTCCTCCAGCGACCGCAAATGGTCATCCTTCCTGAGCGTCATCAACGCCACGATACTCACCACCGCCGTTGCCATCACGTAATAGGCCGGAATATCCAGATTGCCCGTTTCTTTGATAAGCCCGGTGATAATCAACCCCGCACAGCCGGAAAATATTGCGTTCGACAGGGAATAGGCCAGCCCCAGCCCGGTATAACGCACGCGGGTCGGAAACATCTCTGACAGCATCGCCGGACCCGGCCCTGCCAGCATTCCCACCAGCCCCCCGGCAATCAGCACCACAATCGCCTTCACCGCCAGCGTACTAGACTCAGCCTGAAGGATCTTAAGCAGCGGCAGGGCGAGGATCAGCAGCAGCACCGTAGCGATAAGCATCACCGTGCGCCGCCCGATCCGGTCGCTCAGGATCCCCGACGGAATGATGGTCAGTGCAAAGCCGATATTCGAAATTACGGCAATCAGCAGCGCCTGATTAAACCCGGTGTGCAGCGCCGATTGCAGGTAGGTGGGCATAATCACCAGATAGGTATAACCGGCGGCTGACCACACCATTACCCGTCCAATCCCCATCACGATGGCTTTTAGCGTTGCCGCCGCATGTGCCTGAGCCACCGCGGGGTTCTCCTGCTGCTGCACAAAGCTCGGCGTCTCTTCCATGCTGACCCGCAGCCAGAGGGCAACGACGCCCATCGGCAGCGCCAGGAAGAACGGGATACGCCATCCCCAGTCGTGCAGGGCCTCAGGGGTGAGCAGGGCGGAGAGCAGCGCGACGATCCCCGCACCGGCCAGCAGCCCCAGCGCCACGGTAAAGGATTGCCATGCGCCGTAGAGGCCGCGCTTGCCCCGCGGCGCAAATTCGGTCATCAGCGAAACGGCACCGCCGTATTCTCCCCCGGCGAACAGCCCTTGCAGGATGCGCAGCAGCGTGACGATCAGCGGCGCGGCAATGCCGATGCTGGCGTACACCGGCACCAGGCCGATGGCGGCGGTGGCGAGCGTCATCAGCACCAGCACGATAATCAGCGTCGGCTTGCGGCCAATTTTGTCGCCGATACGGCCAAACACCACCGCACCCAGCGGCCGGAAGAAAAAGGCGATCGCAAACGACGCGTAGGTGAGGATCAGGCTGGTCAGCCCCGCTTCTCCGTCGAGCTGGAAGAAGTTTTTCGCGATCACCGTTGCCAGAAAACCGTAGACCGCAAACTCATACCATTCGATAAAGTTACCGATGGAGCCTGCAATCAATGCTCGTTTGTGCGCATCCTGTTGCATAACGTTCCTCACTTAAAGGGGGGTAGGAATAAATTATTCAACAAATAATCGCACGTGAAATAGTTTATTCTTATGTTCTGTGAGCCATTTCACGAATGATTTCAGCGGGATCGCCATCGTGTGACCCTCCTCCCATGCAGCGTTATCGCCCCCTGTCCATACTTACCTTCATTGCCATTGAAGGAGGGACTCAATATGCACTGGCACACCCATACCGTGTTTAATCAGCCTGCGCCGCTCTCAAACAGCAACCTGTTTCTGTCGGACTGCGCGCTGCGTGAAGCGGTCAACCGCGAAGGGGCCGAGTGGGACATGGAGTTGCTCGCCAGCATCGGCCAGCAGCTGGGAACGGCGGAATCGCTGGAGTTAGGCAGGCTGGCGAACGTCAATCCACCCGAACTGTTGCGCTACGACGCCACCGGAGAGCGGCTCGATGACGTGCGCTTTCACCCGGCGTGGCATCTGCTCATGCAGGGGCTGTGCGCCAACCGCGTTCACAATCTGGCGTGGGAAGAGGAGGCGCGTAAAGGATCGTTCGTGGCCAGAGCCGCCCGTTTTGTTCTCCATTCGCAGGTCGAGGCCGGAACCCTGTGTCCCGTCACCATGACCTTTGCCGCTACGCCCCTGTTGCAGCAGTCTCTGCCGATGATGTTCCGCGACTGGCTCACGCCGCTTTTGAGCGATCGCTACGATCCGCACCTCGCGCCGGTCGGGCAAAAGCGGGGGCTGCTGATAGGCATGGGGATGACGGAAAAACAGGGCGGCTCCGACGTGCTCAGCAATACCACACGGGCGGAAAAGTGCAGCGACGGCAGCTACCGGCTGGTGGGGCATAAATGGTTTTTCTCGGTGCCGCAAAGCGACGCGCATCTGGTGCTGGCGCAGGCCAAAGGCGGGTTATCCTGCTTCTTCGTGCCGCGTTTTCTGCCTGACGGACAGCGTAACGCGGTTCGCCTGGAGCGGCTCAAAGATAAGCTCGGCAACCGTTCGAACGCCAGCAGCGAGGCGGAGTTCCTCGACGCCAGCGGCTGGCTGTTGGGGGAGGAGGGCGAGGGCGTGCGGCAGATCCTGAAAATGGGCGGCCTGACGCGCTTCGACTGCGCCCTCGGCAGCCACGGCCTGATGCGCCGGGCGCTCTCGGTGGCGCTTTACCACGCGCACCAGCGGCAGACCTTCGGCAAGAACCTGATTGAACAGCCGCTTATGCGTGACGTTCTGAGCCGCATGGCGCTGGTGCTGGAGGGGCACACCGCGCTGCTGTTCCGCCTGGCTCGCGCGTGGGATAAACGCGCCGATCCGCAAGAGGCTGCCTGGGCGCGGCTGTTTACCCCGGCGGCGAAATACAGCGTCTGCAAAGCGGGTATTCCGTTCGTGGCGGAAGCGATGGAGGTGCTCGGCGGCATGGGCTACTGCGAAGAGAGCGAGCTGCCGCGCCTGTATCGGGAGATGCCGGTGAACAGCATCTGGGAAGGCTCCGGCAATATTATGTGTCTGGACGTACTTCGCGTGCTGGCGAAGCAGCCCGGCATTCTTGAGCTGCTTACGGAGGATTTCGCGCAGGTTAAAGGGCAGGACAGGCACTTCGACCGCAGCTGGCGGCAGCTCCAGCAAAAGCTGCGTAAACCGCAGGAGGCGCAGGGCAGAGAAATCACTCAGCAGCTCTTTTTACTGGGGGCGGGCAGCCAAATGCTGCGGCACGCATCGCCGCCGATGGCGCAGGCGTGGTGCCGCATGATGCTGGATGCCCGCGGTGGTTCGCTGATGAGCGAACAGGTGCAAAACGACCTGCTGCTGCGCGCCACGGGCAGGGTGGGTTAGCCCTTCAGCTGGAACAGGCTCACCAGCTGCGTCAGGTGTGAGCCTTTCTCGCGCAGCGTTTGCGCGGTCTGCTCGCTGCGGGAAACGCGGTCGGCGTTGATGTGTGAGGCTTCGCCGATGTGCGTCATGGCGAGGTTAACCTGATTGATGCCCGCCGACTGTTCGTGCGAGGCGTGGTTAATCTCGGTGACCAGCTGGCTGATGTTATCAATGTGAACGATGATGTCGTTCATCGCCAGGCGCGTCTGCTCGGACAGGGCGTGGCCTTCGCTGACCTTGTTTAGCGTATCGCCAATCAGCTGCTCGATCTCTTTGACCGCGTTGGCGCTGCGTGCTGCCAGGGCGCGAACCTCCTGTGCGACCACCGCGAAGCCCTTGCCGTGCTCCCCGGCGCGCGCGGCCTCCACGGCGGCGTTCAGCGCCAGAATATTGGTCTGGAAGGCAATTGACTCAATCACGCGGGTGATATCTTCGATTCGTTTTGACGCATCGCGAATATCATCCATCGTCGCCACCGCGTTCGTCACCGTTTCACCGCCCTGATGCACCGCGCGGGAGGTTTCCCCCACCAGCTGCTGGGTTTGCGCCATGTTTGCGGCGTTTTGCTGCACGGTCGCGGCCAGCTGCTCCATGCTGGCGGAGGTCTCCTCCACGCTGCTGGCCTGCTTGTTGATCTGCTCGGAGATTTCGCCGCTGTCCGACGCCAGCGCGCGGGTGCCGATATTGATTTCGCCCGCCGCTTCACGCACCTGCTGCACGATTTTCTGCAATCCACCGCCAATCCCGTTGATGGCGACAATCAGCTGGCCGACCTCATCCTGGCGCGTCACCGGCAGGTGGGCACGCAGATCGCCGTCCGCATACTGCCGCGCAAGATGGATAACGTCGCGAAGCGGGCGCGTCAGCATCCGGCGGATGATAAAGACGAACAGACCCGCAAAGAGCGCCGAGAGCACCACGCCCGCCAGCAGGAAGCGGTCGCGCAGGGTGTTAACGCTGGCGAGCAGCACCGATTTATCCACCTCGCCGACAATCGTCCAGTTCCAGCCAGGCAGCGGCGTCCAGGCCATTTTCAGGGTACGGCCTTCGTCGTTGACGCGCTCCAGCGTGCCGGATTTATCGCTCAACAGCTGCTGCTGCGTTGCGGCATCCCACTTCGGCAGCTGCCCCTCTTCGCGGGTGTGGAACAGGAACTGTCCGCGCGTTTTGCCGTTACTGCGATCCAGCACGAAGAAATGCCCGCTCTCTCCCAGACGACGGTTGAGGATCTTCTCGCGCATCACGTTCCACGAGTGGGTGATGTCCACGCCCACGAAGACGATGGCGATCACCTGTCCGTCGGGGCTTTTCACCGGCTGATACTGGGTGATGTAGCGCTTGCCGAACAGCAGCGCCAGGCCGCGATAGACCCCGCCTTTGGTGACGGCAGCGAAGGCGGGGCTGGCGGCGTCCAGCACCGTGCCCATTGCCCGGTCGCCATTCTCTTTGCGCAGCGAGGTCGCCACGCGCACGAAGTCGTTGCCGCTGCGAACGAAGAGCGTGGAGATCGCCCCCGTGCGGTTCAGGAAATCATCAGACAGCGTATTGTTCTCATGCAGCCCGGTGTCGCCGCCTTTCAGCAGCGGGACGTTCAGTCCGTTAATGGTCTGGCTCTGGCTGCTGTCGATGTTCAGGGGCTGCGGCAGAAAGGTGGTGAACAGCCGGGTATAGCTTTCCACCTCTTCGCTCAGGCTGGTGTTAAACATCTGCACCATATCCACCATCCCGGTGGACTGGTTATGCAGGTCTTCTACCGCCAGGGCTTCAAGCTGCTGGCTGGCCTTGTGGCTGAGTAAAAAGGTGAATAGCAGAAAGAGGATAGCGACACTGACGCCGGTAAGCAGCGATAGCTTCGTGCCCAGACCTGCACGGCGAAAAAAAGTGATCATAAATTGCTCATTATTGAAAAGGTATGGCTCTTCAACGGCAGGGCGGGGATAACATTTATCTAATTAATGTAACAAAATGTTAACTAATTGTATTTGATGGGGTTGTGAAAAGATAAAACGTTTGCAAAAAATAAAAGCCACTAAAACTAAGTGGCTTTTATCATGGGCATTTATGCATAGAGAATGGCCTGTACGCGCCACCGATCGTCATGATGATCTTCCTGCATCTGAATAATACGATACCAGGAGGCGCCCTGTTCATCGGCTTTTAATGCAACGACACGTTCAACGTCCTGCGGGCTTCCCGAAATGTTATTCACGGAAATCAGGCCTATTTCATTCAGGCCCGTTACGCAATCAGCGCAGGCAAATTCGGCCGACTGGGCGGTGGTGCTCAACAGGCCCGCTGAAAGCAACAGAGTGGTCAAAGCAAGAGTTCGTTTCATCGTCAGCTCCATTTCACATGTCTCCGGTATCCGCCGGGCAATCCTTCGCTAATAAACTCACTTCCATTGCTGCGGGCATGGAGTTTATTGTGGACAGGAAAATGTCTATGGACGCAAAGCAGTGTAAATGTCGTTCAAACGATGACCATTACTTACGGTACAAAATAGCCTGTGAGTACCACTGTCCCGTAATGATGGTTTCATCCACCATAATGATCACGTAATAATCTGCTTTTGCTGCGACGGCCTGTGCTCTGATGGCATCCTGTGCATCATCCGGGGAGCCGCGAACCATCGCGGAAATCGTCCCCATTCGCTGTAATCCTTCCGTCTGATTACGACGAATTTCCTGCGGACGATCGGTGACCGGGGGAGCGGGTTGCGGGGTGCCTTGCAACGCGCTACAGCCACAGAGCAGTGATACCAGCAATAAAGCAGCAAACCTGCGCATAACCATATCTCGTTTCCTGATAGCCATAGTGTAGTTGTCTGTAAATTTAGTTTTGGGGGAATGTTCCCGAAGTGTTATCTGGGGCGTAATTTTCGAATGAAATCGTCGTGAAAGCGTAACCCAGTTCTCAACATTATGAATCATTCATTTGCACAGGATCGACAATGATTGAACTTCAAACGCAACGCCTCGGCGACCACGAAATTCTCCACGCGTTTCCTGCCGGAAAAGGGGAACAGCCGTTGCCAACGGTGGTTTTTTATCATGGCTTTACCTCGTCTAAGCTGGTGTACAGCTATTTTTCCGTCGCGCTGGCGCAGGCCGGTTTTCGCGTGGTGATGCCGGATGCGCCCGATCACGGCGCGCGGTTCGCGGGTGACGAAGAGGCCCGGCTGGGGCAGTTCTGGCAAATCCTGCACGGTAATCTCGTGGAATTTGCCGCGCTGCGCGATGCGCTGCATCAGGCCGGGCTGGTGGCTGATAACCGTCTGGCGGTGGCCGGAGCATCGATGGGCGGTATGACGGCGCTGGGGATTATGACCCGCCATCCTGAGGTGAAATCCGTAGCCTGTCTGATGGGCTCAGGCTATTTCACTTCACTGGCGAAAACGCTGTTTCCCCCTCGGGAGCAGGACGACGTTAATGCCGTCCTCGCGCCGCTGGCGGAGTGGGAAGTCACCCATGCGCTGCCGAAGCTGGCTGACCGACCGCTCTTCCTGTGGCATGGCGAAGCCGATGACGTGGTGCCTGCGGGGGAAACGTTCCGCTTACAGCAGGCGCTTATTCGCGAAGGGCTGGACAAAAATTTGACCTGCCGATGGGAGGCCGGGGTACGCCACCGGATCACGCCAACGGCGCTGGATGCGACGGTGGCGTTTTTCCGCCAGCATCTTTAAACGCTCAGAATGGTCACGCCCTGATCTTCAAGCTTTTTGAGGATCGCGGGATCGGCGTTTTTACCGGTGATCACCATGGCGATCTGCTCGGCGCGGCTGAACAGCATCCCGGCGCGTTCACCGACTTTGCTGCTGTCGACCAGCACCACAAGCTTGCCGACCATGTTAAGCATGTTCTGCTCCGCCATCGCCGTCAGCATATCGGTTTTATACAGCCCTTCGGCGGTCAGCCCCTTGCCGCTGGTGAACATCCAGTGCCCGGCGTAGAGGCTGTTTTCGCTGTCCTGCGGGCTCAGGGTGATGGACTGGCTTTTGTTGTACTGGCCGCCCATGATCACCACGCTTTCATGTTCCTGATCGATAAGGTAGTTCGCGAGTGGCAGGTAGTTGGTGATGATCTGCACCGGTTTTCCGCACATTTCGCGGCCCAGAAGGAAGGCCGTCGAGCCGCAGTTGATCACCACGCTTTCGCCAGGATTGACCAGCTGGGAAGCGGCTCTGGCGATGCGGACTTTTTCATCGTGGTTCTGAGCCTGGTGGATGTTCATCGGCGTCCAGCGTGGGCGCTGCTGGCTGATGGCCTCTGCGCCGTTGCGGACTTTTTTGAGTTTGCCGCTTTCGTCGAGCTTGTTGATATCACGTCGCGCCGTCGCCGGAGAAATGCCCAGGCGTTCAATCACCTGTTCGACGGTGACAAATCCTGTTTGCGCCAGTAGTTCCAGTAAAATTTGATGCCGTTGCGCTTCGGTCATGAGCTATTCCGATAAGTATTGATTTTAAAAGATGATATTTGAAATAGCCTGAAAATACTAAGCAAAATGTGAATCGCCAGGCACATTGGCCTGGCGATGGGCAGGGCGCTTACAGGAACGACTTGAACGGCAGATCGGGTTCGATGGTGAAGCAATCGTCGAAACCGCGTGGATAGTGGTATTCGAAATTGTCTTTATCCAGCGGCCAGGTGAACTTGCCGCCAACCTGCCAGATGAACGGCTTAAAGCCATACTTCAGGCGATCTTTTTTCATCTCCCACAGCACGCGGATTTCCTGCGGATCGGCCTGGAAGTTGGACCAGATATCGTGGTGGAACGGGATCACCACTTTGGTATTCAGGGACTCGGCCATGCGCAGAATATCGGCGCTGGTCATTTTGTCTGTGATACCGCGCGGGTTTTCACCGTACGAGCCCAGGGCCACGTCGATCTGGTGCTCGTTACCGTGCTTCGCATAGTAGTTAGAGTAGTGGGAATCGCCGCTGTGGTAGAGCGAACCGCCCGGGGTTTTGAACAGGTAGTTCACCGCGCGCTCGTCCATGCCGTCAGGCAGTACGCCCGCCGCTTTCTGATCGGCTGGCAGGGTGATCAGTGCGGTACGGTCAAACGCGTCAAGCGCATGAATTTCCACGTCTTTGATTTTCACCACGTCGCCCGGTTTCATAACGATGCAGCGCTCTTTCGGCACGCCCCAGCCGATCCACAGGTCAACGCAGGTTTGCGGCCCGATGAACGGAACGTCGTCGGCACAGTTCTGCATAACCGCCGCCGCAACGTTAACGTCGATATGGTCGTTGTGATCGTGAGTAGAAAGAACGGCGTCAATCTGACGAATCGCGAACGGATCCAGCACAAACGGCGTGGTACGCAGGTTTGGCTGAAGCTTTTCCACACCGGCCATACGCTGCATCTGATGGCCTTTTTTCATCAGCGGGTTGCCGTGGCTCTGCTTGCCCGTGCCGCACCAGAAATCGACGCAGATGTTGGCGCCGCCTTCTGACTTTAGCCAGATCCCGGTGCAGCCCAGCCACCACATGGCGAAAGTGCCCGGCGCAACCTGCTCCTGCTCGATCTCTTCGTTCAGCCAGTTACCCCACTCAGGGAAGGTGCTCAGAATCCAGGATTCGCGGGTGATGGTGTTCACTTTACTCATCGTCGTACTCCCTCTTTAAATCAAAAATAATCATTATGTGATTTGTTGTGATTTATGTTGTCACCAATAAATCAACTTTGCAACGCTGTTTTTTCACTTTCAACCAGGGTGATGTTCGCCAGTGGATTGGCGTGCGTAACAGGTGATAAGGGCGGGTAATTGATTAATTGTATGAATTTAAACAATTAATGTTGGCGATTTGTATCTAAATAATAATCACTATTAAGTGTGGGGAAATAATTTGCGTGATGGCTCACAAATAATCAAATTCAATCTTGTGGTGATTATTTGTGATTAATAGAGTGAGAACACCAACCGCACGGGGCTGACCTGTGTATCCACTTTCTGGAGAGTGTTATGGAAATCCTCTACAGCGTCTTTACCGTCTTCTTTAACCAGGTAATGACCAACGCACCGCTCTTGCTGGGTATCGTGACCTGTCTGGGCTATATCCTGCTACGTAAAAGCGTGAGTGTGATTATCAAAGGCACCATCAAAACCATCATCGGTTTTATGCTTTTACAGGCGGGTTCAGGCATTCTGACGGGCACCTTTAAGCCTGTCGTAGCCAAAATGTCAGAAGTCTACGGCATCAACGGGGCCATCTCTGACACCTACGCCTCCATGATGGCGACCATCGACCGTATGGGCGATGCCTATAGCTGGGTGGGGTATGCCGTCCTGCTCGCGCTGGCGCTCAACATTATTTATGTCCTGCTGCGCCGTATCACCGGTATCCGCACCATCATGCTGACGGGCCATATCATGTTCCAGCAGGCGGGCCTGATTGCGGTCTCCTTCTTTATCTTTGGCTATTCGATGTGGACCACCATCATCTGTACGGCGATCCTGGTGTCGCTCTATTGGGGCATTACCTCCAATATGATGTACAAGCCAACGCAGGAAGTGACCGACGGCTGTGGTTTCTCTATCGGTCACCAGCAGCAGTTTGCCTCCTGGATTGCCTACAAAGTGGCGCCGTTCCTCGGCAAAAAAGAGGAGAGCGTAGAAGACCTTAAGCTGCCGGGCTGGCTGAACATCTTCCATGACAACATCGTGTCGACCGCGATTGTGATGACCATCTTCTTCGGCGCCATCCTCCTCTCCTTTGGTATCGACGTGGTTCAGGCGATGGCGGGTAAAACCCACTGGACTATCTACATCCTGCAAACCGGCTTCTCGTTCGCGGTGGCGATTTTCATCATCACCCAGGGCGTGCGTATGTTCGTGGCCGAGCTGTCTGAAGCCTTCAACGGTATCTCCCAGCGTTTAATTCCTGGCGCCGTGCTGGCCATTGACTGTGCGGCTATCTATAGCTTTGCGCCAAACGCCGTGGTCTGGGGCTTTATGTGGGGCACCATCGGTCAGCTGATTGCCGTCGGCATCCTTGTGGGCTGTGGCTCCTCGATCCTGATCATCCCTGGCTTTATCCCGATGTTCTTCTCTAACGCCACCATCGGCGTATTCGCTAACCACTTTGGCGGCTGGCGCGCGGCGCTCAAGATCTGCCTGGTGATGGGCATGGTTGAAATTTTCGGGTGCGTGTGGGCGGTCAAACTGACCGGCATGAGCGCCTGGATGGGCATGGCTGACTGGTCAATTCTGGCCCCACCGATGATGCAAGGCTTCGCCTCTGTTGGGCTGGTATTTATGGCCGTCATCATCCTGATTGCTCTGGCTTATATGTTCTTCGCTGGCCGCTCGCTGCGCGCTGAAGAAGATGCTGAAAAACAAACAGCAGAAGTTTCTGCTCACTAAGGAGTTCCGATTATGACCGTACGTATTCTGGCTGTGTGTGGCAATGGGCAAGGTAGCTCCATGATCATGAAGATGAAAGTGGATCAGTTTTTAACCCAGTCAAACATTGACCACACGGTGAACAGCTGCGCGGTGGGTGAATATAAAAGTGAACTGAACGGCGCGGACATCATCATCGCCTCTACCCACATCGCCGGTGAAATCAGCGTATCAGGCAATAAATACGTGGTGGGCGTGCGCAACATGCTGTCACCCGCTGACTTCGGGCCAAAACTGCTGGAAGTGATCAAAGAACACTTCCCACAAGACGTGAAGTAAGGACGCCACATGAAACTACGTGATTCGCTGGCCGACAATAAATCGATTCTGGTGCAGGCCGAAGCCCGCACCTGGCAGGAAGCGGTGAAGCTGGGCGTCGATCTGCTGGTTAAGGCTGACGTTGTCGAGCCGCGTTATTACCAGGCGATCCTGGATGGCGTGGCAGAGCATGGCCCCTATTTTGTGATTGCGCCAGGGCTGGCGATGCCGCATGGCCGCCCGGAAGAGGGGGTCAAAAAGACGGGCTTCGCGCTGGTGACCTTAAAAGAGCCGCTGGTGTTTAACCATGAAGATAATGACCCGGTGGATATTCTGATCACCATGGCCGCCGTCGATGCCAACACCCACCAGGAGGTGGGCATCATGCAGATCGTGAATCTGTTTGATGATGAAGCCAATTTCGACCGTTTACGCGCCTGCCGTACCGAGCAGGACGTGCTGGATTTAATTGATAACGCCACTGCGGCGGCTGTTTAAGAGGGATTTCACATGTCATTACCAATGTTGCAGGTCGCGCTGGATAACCAAACTCTGTCCCACGCGTATGAAACCACCCGCCTGATTGCTGAAGAGGTCGACATTATCGAAGTCGGCACCATCCTGTGCGTCGGCGAGGGCGTGCGCGCCGTTCGTGACCTGAAAGCGCTTTATCCGCACAAGATCGTGCTGGCCGACGCCAAAATTGCCGATGCAGGCAAAATCCTCTCCCGTATGTGCTTTGAAGCCAACGCGGACTGGGTCACCGTGATTTGCTGTGCGGATATCAACACCGCGAAAGGTGCGCTGGACGTGGCGAAAGAGTTCAACGGCGATGTGCAGATTGAGCTGACCGGTTTCTGGACCTGGGAGCAGGCGCAGGCGTGGCGTGAAGCGGGGATTCAGCAGGTGGTTTATCACCGCTCCCGCGACGCACAGGCTGCGGGTGTGGCCTGGGGCGAGGCGGATATCAGCGCCATCAAACGTCTGGCGGACATGGGCTTCAAAGTGACCGTTACCGGCGGTCTGGCGCTGGAGGATTTGCCGCTGTTTAAAGGCATTCCCATTCACGTCTTCATCGCCGGACGCAGCATTCGTGACGCGGCTTCTCCTGTTGAAGCCGCACGCCAGTTCAAGCGCTCTATCGCTCAGCTTTGGGGCTAAGGAGTGGGTATGTTGTCGAAACAGGTCCCGCTTGGCATCTATGAAAAGGCACTCCCTGCGGGGGAGTGCTGGTTAGAGCGCTTGCAGCTTGCTAAGCAGCTGGGCTTCGATTTTGTCGAGATGTCCATAGACGAAACCGACGAACGTCTTTCCCGCCTGGACTGGAGCCGCGAGCAGCGTCTGGCGCTGGTGAGTGCGGTGGCTGAAACGGGCGTGCGCGTGCCTTCTATGTGTCTGAGCGCCCATCGCCGCTTTCCGCTAGGCAGCGAAGATGACGCCGTTCGCGCTCAGGGGCTGGAGATTATGCGCAAAGCCATCCAGTTTGCGCAGGACGTGGGTATCCGCGTCATCCAGCTGGCGGGCTACGACGTCTACTATCAGGAAGCGAACGACGAAACGCGCCGCCGCTTCCGTGACGGGCTGAAAGAGAGCGTCGAAATGGCTAGCCGCGCACAGGTGACCCTGGCGATGGAGATCATGGACTATCCGTTGATGAACTCCATCAGCAAGGCGCTGGGCTACGCGCACTATCTCAACAATCCGTGGTTCCAGCTCTATCCCGATATCGGCAACCTGTCGGCGTGGGATAACGACGTGCAGATGGAACTCCAGGCGGGAATGGGGCATATCGTCGCCGTTCACGTGAAAGATACGCGTCCAGGCGTGTTCAAAAACGTTCCGTTCGGCACCGGGGTGGTGGATTTCGAACGGTGCTTCCAGACGCTCAAACAGGCTGGCTATTGCGGGCCCTGGCTGATTGAGATGTGGAGTGAAACGTCAGACGATCCGGCAGCCGAAGTGGCGAAAGCGCGGGACTGGGTGCGTGAACGTATGGTGCGGGCAGGTTTGCTGGAGGCTGAGCATGAAGCAGCTTAAACAGCAGGTCTTTGAAGCCAATATGGATCTCCCGCGCTACGGTCTGGTGACCTTTACCTGGGGTAACGTCAGCGCCATCGACCGCGAACGGGGGCTGGTAGCGATTAAGCCCAGCGGCGTGGCCTATGAGGTCATGAAGGCCGAGGACATGGTGGTCGTAGATCTCGACGGAAACGTGGTCGAGGGAACATGGCGACCGTCGTCGGATACCGCGACCCACCTGGCGCTCTATAAGCGATATCCGTCGCTGGGCGGGGTGGTGCATACCCACTCAACCCATGCCACGGCCTGGGCGCAGGCGGGGCTGGCGATCCCGGCGCTGGGGACGACCCATGCTGACTATTTCTTTGGCGATATTCCCTGCACCCGCGCGCTGAGCCAGGCGGAAGTGGAAGGGCAGTACGAGCTCAATACCGGCCACGTGATCATCGAAACGCTGGGTGACAGCGAGCCGCTGCATACGCCGGGAATTATGGTGTATCAGCATGGCCCGTTCTCTTGGGGAAAAGATGCCCACGACGCCGTACACAATGCGGTGGTGATGGAAGAGGTGGCGAGAATGGCGTGGATTGCGCGCGGCATTAACCCGAATCTTCAGGGCATTGATGATTACCTGATGAACAAGCATTTCATGCGCAAGCATGGCCCGAACGCGTACTACGGGCAGAAGTGAAAAAGTGCTCTGGAATACCAAAATTGTTGTAACCGGGGGTATTTCAGAGCCATCCATAAAAAAAGCCCCCGGGCAGGGGGCAAATCAAACTATGGCTATCTTGTCGTTGGTGGCTTTCCTGGTGTGGGCAATAACGCGTTATCGGTAGATATCTGCACTGGCGTGCATGTTGCCGTTGCTGCCGGGCTCACGCATCAGCATGACGTGAAAGTATTTTGCGCCCTGCGCATCGGTTTCTTTATTAAGCGCCTGATCTGCTTCACTTTCAGTGGCGAAGTTATGATTGATGTAAATTACGCCCAAGCTTTGCACATCATCCATGTTTTTGGCCTGTCGGCCGTCGATTTTGATGGCTGCCATCGCGTTTGCACTAAGCAAAAGCGCAGCCAGTACGGCAATTGCGATGTGTTTCATAATATGCGCTCCACGACTGCGTGCTGTGTGACGGTTGATACTTCTCCTTCTGCCTGTGGTCATCTTGATTAAAGTGTAATCGCTTCTCTGGCGGGTATCGGTGACCATTTCTGATGCTGTTGTTCAAAAAAACAACGCTTCCGGATGTGATTAATTTTAAATCACCCACTTAGGCCAGCTTTACGCTTTGTGCGAATTATTTGCGCAATCAGCTTGAGTTTCCGGGGGGGCGCAAGTATTATGACGCGTCAATTTTTCAGCCGACCTTTAACACGTTCCTTGCCTCCCCGGGCCTCGGCTGACCCAGACAGGAGGCTGAATAATCCGTAAGGAGCAATTCGATGCGTCATTACGAAATCGTTTTTATGGTCCATCCTGACCAGAGCGAACAGGTTCCGGGTATGATCGAGCGCTACACTGGTGCAATCACTGCAGCAGCGGGCACGATCCACCGTCTGGAAGACTGGGGCCGCCGTCAGCTGGCTTATCCGATCAACAAACTGCACAAAGCTCACTACGTTCTGCTGAACGTTGAAGCTCCGCAGGAAGCGATCGATGAGCTGGAAACTAACTTCCGCTTCAACGATGCCGTTATCCGCAGCATGGTTATGCGTACCAAAAACGCAGTGACCGAAGCATCTCCGATGGTTAAAGCGAAAGACGAGCGCCGTGAGCGTCGCGATGATTTCGCAAACGAAACCGCAGATGATTCTGATGCTGGGGATTCTGAAGAGTAATTTCTGATGACCAACCGTCTGGTGTTGTCCGGCACCGTGTGCAGGACCCCCCTTCGAAAGGTCAGTCCATTAGGAATTCCGCATTGCCAGTTCGTGCTTGAGCATCGTTCTGTGCAAGAGGAAGCCGGGTTTCACCGGCAGGCGTGGTGCCAAATGCCCGTTATTATTAGCGGACACGAAAACCAGGCCATTACTCACAGTTTAACGGTCGGTAGCGCAGTAATCGTTCAGGGGTTCATTTCTTGCCACAAGGCAAAGAACGGTCTGAGCAAAATGGTTCTGCATGCCGAGCAGATTGATTTGATAGATTCTGGAGACTAGCCATATGGCACGTTATTTCCGTCGTCGCAAGTTCTGCCGTTTCACCGCGGAAGGCGTTCAAGAGATCGACTATAAAGATATCGCAACGCTGAAAAACTACATCACCGAAAGCGGTAAGATTGTCCCAAGCCGTATCACCGGTACTCGTGCAAAATACCAGCGTCAGCTGGCTCGCGCTATCAAACGCGCTCGCTACCTGTCTCTGCTGCCGTACACTGATCGTCATCAGTAATCGGGCACGGTCCATTAATACGACTTTAAGAGGATAAGGTAATGCAAGTTATTCTGCTTGATAAAGTAGCAAACCTGGGCAGCCTGGGTGATCAGGTTAACGTTAAAGCGGGTTACGCACGTAACTTCCTGGTTCCACAGGGTAAAGCTGTTCCAGCTACTAAGAAAAACGTTGAGTTTTTCGAAGCACGTCGCGCTGAACTGGAAGCCAAACTGGCTGACGTTCTGGCGGCTGCTAACGCTCGCGCTGAGTCAATCAACGCACTGGGCACCGTTACCATCGCGTCTAAATCTGGCGACGAAGGTAAACTGTTCGGTTCCATCGGTACTCGTGACATCGCTGACGCAGTAACTGCGGCTGGCGTGAACGTTGCTAAGAGCGAAGTTCGTCTGCCGAACGGCGTTCTGCGTACCACCGGTGAGCACGAAGTGGACTTCCAGGTTCACAGCGAAGTATTCGCGAAACTGGTTGTTAACGTTGTAGCTGAGTAATTTTTTACTCTGCTCACGTCGAAGCGCCGGCCTTGTGCCGGCGTTTTGCTTTTCTGCGCGACCAAAAATCGTCTTTTCTTCTTGTATGGTAGCTATTCCGGCTGCATTCTCAGATAATAAATTGAAACGCAATTTTATTTATGGGATTTGCCATGGATACCGCTCTGCCCACGCCCGTGTTTGCCCGTCGAAATGTGGCCTATGCCTGCGCCACGCTCTGCTGTCTGCTTTGGGGTAGCTCCTACCCGGCGATCAAAAGCGGCTACGAACTCTTCCAGATTGCGACCGACGATATCCCGTCGAAAGTCGTGTTTGCCGGATACCGTTTTCTCTTTGCTGGCCTGATCCTGCTGCTGTTTGCCCTGGCACAGCGCAAGCCCATCGCCCGCCTGACGCGTGCGCAGTTCGGCCAGCTGACGATCCTCGGGCTAACCCAGACCTCCATTCAGTACACCTTTTTTTATATCGGGCTGGCGTATACGACCGGCGTCAACGGCTCCATCATGAACGCGACCGGCACCTTCTTCAGCGTGCTGCTGGCGCACTTCATCTACCACAACGATAAGCTCAGTTATAACAAGACGCTGGGCTGTATTCTGGGATTTGCCGGGGTGATGCTGGTGAATTTCCACAGCGGACTGAGCGAGTTCAGGTTTGTCTGGAACGGCGACGGCTTCGTGGTGCTGGCGGCCTTTATTCTCTCTGCCGCCACGCTGTACGGAAAACGCATCTCCCAGACCGTTGACCCGACGGTCATGACCGGCTGGCAGCTGGCGATCGGCGGATTTGTACTGGTGGCAGGCGGGTATCTCACGGGCGGTACGCTTGAAGTCCACAGCCTGAAGGCGGTGGCGGTGCTAGGCTATCTGACGCTGCTCTCCTCGGTGGCCTTCGCCCTGTGGAGCGTGCTGCTGAAGGTCAACCGCGTCAGCATGATTGCGCCGTTCAACTTCGTGGTCCCCGTTGCGGGCACGGTGCTGTCCGCCATTTTCCTCGGCGAAAACATTCTGGATATCAAATACGCGATTGCGCTGGTGCTGGTCTGTTCGGGGATCTGGTGGGTGAATAAGCGCAGTACGAAAGCGTAGCGTGGCCGGGCGGCGATGCTGCGCCCGGCCAGAGGAATTAACGAACGCGGATAAAACTGCCGTCTGACTGGCGGGTAAACAGAACCTGTTGGCCGTTCCCGGTATCGATGGTCAGCCCGGTGACCACGCCGCTGGCGTTCTGACGGATCTGCACCATCTGGCCGTTCTGCAAGTTGCTGAGCGGCTTACCTGCCCCTTCCACCTGCGCCATTGAATAAACGTCCGTCGGCGGCAGATTATGGTCGCGGAAAAGCTGGGCGAGCGTTTTGCCCGGCTCAACGCGATACGAGCGCCACTGCTGCTCGATACCCGTCGGCTGCTGCGCCTGCGATTGTTCCGGCGCGGCGGTCTGCTCCTGCGGCTGCTCGTCCTGAATCGGCTCCGGCTCTACCGGCGCAACCTGGCCCGGATCGTTAGTGGGCGCGACCAGCTGTGTCTGCATTGGCTGCTCGTCCGACTGCGGCTGTGCCTGGGACTGGATATCCAGCTGTGCGTTGCGGGTGACCGGCGCGGTATCGCGGGTATCGTCACCGGACGGAAGCAGGAAGCCAATAATCAGCAGCAGCGCCGCAATGATAATCCCTCTGCGGTGCATGGGAGGCAGCGGATCCATAATGCGAAAGTTGTCTGGCGCGTGCCAGATTTTCACCAGGGTAGGTTTCAGTTCAAATCGCCCGGGCATGGCTGTCCTCCTGCTCCGCGTCTTTATATCCTGTACTGAGAAGTGTAGTTTGCTAACTGCCTGAGGGGCGTAACAAAGTGGGCTTCCGTGACACATATTTGGGAAAAATCCTGACCGGCTCTATTGTTTCTGTTTCCCCGCGATTTGTCATCTTAACTTAAGACAAAGTTTTACCGGATGGGGTGTGGCTGTTATGCTGCCCGCTACTTTAAATGCGATGGAAGGAAAACCCATGACCACCCCGACTTTTGACACTATCGAAGCGCAGGCAAGCTACGGTATCGGCTTGCAGGTAGGACAGCAGCTGAGCGAATCCGGCCTGGAAGGTCTGTTACCGGAAGCACTGGTGGCGGGTATTGCTGATGCGCTGGAAGGCAAACATCCTGCGGTTCCGGTAGACGTTGTGCACCGTGCGCTGCGTGAAATCCACGAACGTGCTGACGCGGTACGTCGCGCGCGCTTCGAAGAGATGGCATCTGAAGGCGTGAAATATCTGGAAGAGAACCGCGAGCGCGAAGGCGTGAACAGCACCGAATCTGGCCTCCAGTTCCGTGTGATCAACCAGGGCGATGGCGCAATCCCGGCGCGTACCGATCACGTTCGTGTACATTACACCGGTAAACTGATCGACGGCACCGTATTCGACAGCTCCGTGGCGCGCGGCGAACCGGCTGAATTCCCGGTCAACGGCGTGATCCCAGGCTGGATCGAAGCGCTGACCCTGATGCCGGTAGGCTCCAAATGGGAACTGACTATCCCTCAGAACCTGGCCTACGGCGAGCGCGGCGCTGGCGCGTCCATCCCGCCATTCAGCACCCTGGTCTTTGAAGTCGAGCTGCTGGAAATCCTGTAATCGACTTTTCTTATTCCTCTCTCCGCTTGGGGAGAGGAATATAGTGTTAAAACCTATAGTTACGGTGTTATCAACATTTTATCTTGCAAACGAAACTGTTGCGTGTATTTTTGTGAGCTGTTTCGCGCTGTATGAGTGATATGACACTCACTTTCAACATATTATTAACATAATATCTAAATCATAGTATTCATCCCGCCGATTCTTACCTAATATCGATGAGTCCTTATACAGGGCCGTCACTCTTTGACGTATTTAAAGGCCAGAAGAGCCTTAACAACACAGACAGGCATAAACAGGAAAATATCACATGGTAGATCAGGTCAAAGTCGTCGCTGAAGAAGCGCCGTCTGAACAGTCGCTGCGGCGAAATCTCACAAACCGTCATATCCAGCTTATCGCCATTGGGGGTGCCATCGGTACCGGGCTGTTTATGGGGTCGGGCAAGACCATTAGCCTTGCCGGGCCGTCGATCATCTTCGTTTATATGATCATCGGCTTTATGCTCTTCTTCGTGATGCGCGCAATGGGTGAATTGCTGCTCTCGAATCTCGAATACAAATCGTTTAGCGATTTCGCCTCTGACCTGCTCGGGCCGTGGGCGGGCTATTTCACCGGCTGGACCTACTGGTTCTGCTGGGTGGTCACCGGCATGGCGGACGTGGTCGCCATTACGGCCTATGCGCAGTTCTGGTTCCCCGGCCTGTCGGACTGGGTGGCCTCGCTGGCGGTTATCGTCCTGCTGCTGAGCCTCAACCTCGCCACCGTGAAAATGTTCGGTGAGATGGAGTTCTGGTTCGCGATGATCAAAATCGTCGCCATCGTGGGGCTGATTGTCGTGGGTCTGGTGATGGTGCTTACCCACTTCCAGTCGCCAACCGGCGTTCAGGCGTCCTTTACCCATCTGTGGAATGACGGCGGCTGGTTCCCGAAAGGTATCAGCGGATTCTTTGCCGGTTTCCAGATTGCGGTCTTCGCCTTCGTGGGGATTGAGCTGGTCGGGACCACGGCGGCTGAAACCAAAGATCCTGAAAAATCGCTGCCGCGCGCCATCAACTCCATTCCGGTGCGTATCATTATGTTCTACGTGTTCGCGCTGATTATCATCATGTCGGTCACGCCGTGGAGTTCAGTCGTTCCAAGCAAGAGTCCGTTCGTGGAGCTGTTTGTGCTGGTGGGGCTGCCTGCTGCGGCGAGCCTGATTAACTTCGTGGTGCTGACCTCTGCGGCCTCTTCCGCGAACAGCGGCGTGTTCTCTACCAGCCGTATGCTGTTCGGCCTGGCGCAGGAAGGGGTGGCGCCGAGCGCGTTCGCCAAGCTGTCTAAGCGTGCGGTGCCGGCGAAAGGGCTGACCTTCTCCTGCATGTGTCTGCTGGGCGGCGTGGTGATGCTCTACGTTAACCCAAGCGTGATCGGCGCGTTCACCATGATCACCACGGTGTCGGCGATCCTGTTCATGTTTGTCTGGACCATCATTCTTTGCTCGTACCTGGTGTACCGCAAACAGCGTCCGCACCTGCATGAAAAATCGATCTACAAAATGCCGCTGGGCAAGGTGATGTGCTGGGTGTGCATGGCCTTCTTCGCCTTCGTCATCGTGCTGCTGACGCTGGAGGATGATACCCGCCAGGCGCTGATCGTGACCCCGCTGTGGTTTATCGCGCTGGGTCTGGGCTGGCTGTTTATCGGTAAGAAAAGAATGGCAGGCATGAGGTAAAAGCAAAACGGCAACGTCGGTTGCCGTTTTTAGTTTTGCACCCTCTCCCCGTGGGAGAGGGCCGGGGTGAGGGCATCAGGCTGCAATGGCCTTTTTATTCCCCCGCCAGCGCCCGCGGGAACAGCACGTTATTCTCAAGACTGATGTGTTCCATCAGATCGTCAATCATCTCGTTGATGCCGTTATACATCGCTTTCCAGGTTGTGCAGGCTTCCGGCGGCGGGGTGACGTTGTTGGTGGTGTGTTTGATCACTTCCAGCAGTTCGCCCGCGTCGTCGTGCTCGCTTTCCATCACGCTGATGGGCCCCATCGCCTGGCTGCCCATTCCCTGTTTAATCATCGGGAAGAGGATCTGCTCCTCTTTCATCATGTGGCTGGACAATTCTTCGTGCAGCATGGAGAGGTATTTCGCCAGCCCGCGCGGGACGGACGGTTTATCGGCATGAACGCGTTCGACTTTGGTCGCCTGTAAAATCAGCTCGGGCAGCTGCTCGCGGTGACGGTCGTGGTAGCGCACGATGATGTGGTCGATGATGTCGGCAAGCGCGGCGGTGCGCCAGTCTTTCTCAATCGGCTGTTCGGCCAGCGTTGCCAGCTCGGCTTCGATCGCGTCGACATCCAGCTCTTTGCGGGACGCTGCGCGCGCCAGCGTCTGCTTGCCGCCGCAGCAGTAATCCATATCGTATTTACGGAACAGCGCAGACGCGCGTGGGATGGAGAGCGCCAGCTCGCCGAGGGGTTGGTCGCGGAAGGCCATAGCAGTTACCTCATCATCAACAATATAAGATGTATTTTAAATGCATCTTTAAGATGGCGCTATAACCCTTTAGGGGCACCGATGAAAACGTGAAGCAGATCACAAAAATTATTGTGTTTTAACTTGCTGAATGATTTCGAAAATTTCCTGAATCCAGGGTTTTGAAACTGAAGAAAGCGTAAACAACGCGGCCTGCCTGCCGATAGATACAGGTCAGACAATATCCTGCATATAACAAAGGCAACGTATGTTTAAACGTATAAAAGTGATTACTCTTCTGGTCTCGGTGCTGCTTGCGCTCGGCATCATGCAACTGATCTCTGCGGGCATTTTCATTAACGCGCTCAATAACGATAAAGACAACTTCACCGTGTCGCAGGTATCCAGCCAGAACGTAGCGGAATTTACCGACGCGTGGATCAGCCTGAACCAGGCGCGCGTGACCCTGAACCGCGGCATGCTGCGCCTGCAAAGCAGTATGGCCTCGCAGATCAACGGCGGGCAGCTGAACGAGCTGGTGAACACCGCGAAAAACCTGCTGGCCGACGCGCAGGCGCATTACGATAAATACTATGCGCTGCCGGAAACGCCGGGTCTGGACGAGAAATTATCGAACCAGCTGGAAGAGCAGTACCGCATCTATTCCGCCACCCTGACGCAAATGAACGTGCTGCTGGGCCAGGGCAACCTGGAGGATATGTTTAAGCAGAACGCGGAGCAGAAACAGACGGCGATGCAGAAGGTGTATCGCGAGTGGCGCGAGGCGCAGGCCGCGCTGACCGACAAGGGCATCAGGGATAACGAAAGCGACTACACGCGTATTCTGTGGATCCTCTCGGCGATGATGGTGCTGGTGATTGCGGTGATTATCTCCAGCTGGATCGCGATGCGCCGCGTGCTGCTGCTGCCGCTTGAGGATGTGATTAACCATATTCGCGCCATCGCGGCGGGGGATTTAACCCAGCCGATTCAGGCCGACGGTAAAAACGAAATGGCGGTGCTGGCCCGCAACGTGCAGGAGATGCAAACCGCGCTGGCGAATACCGTGGGCGTGGTGCGCGAAGGGGCGGACACTATCTATACCGGCGCCGGTGAGATTTCAGCGGGCAGCAACGACCTGTCGTCCCGTACCGAACAGCAGGCGGCCTCTCTGGAAGAAACCGCCGCCAGCATGGAACAGCTGACCGCCACCGTGAAGCAGAACGCCGACAATGCGCGTCAGGCTTCCCGTCTGGCGCTGGATGCGTCATCCACCGCGAAGAAGGGCGGCAGCGTGGTTGAAGGCGTCGTGCGCACGATGGACGAGATCGCCACCAGCTCCAGCAAGATTGCGCAGATCACCAACGTGATCGACGGCATTGCCTTCCAGACGAACATTCTGGCGCTGAACGCGGCGGTCGAAGCGGCGCGCGCGGGCGAGCAGGGGCGCGGTTTTGCGGTGGTGGCCGGGGAAGTTCGTACCCTTGCCCAGCGCAGCGCTCAGGCGGCGAAAGAGATCAAAGGGCTGATCGACGATTCCGGCGAGCGCGTGAGCGCGGGCTCTCAGCTGGTGAACGAGGCGGGCGCGACGATGGCGGAGATCGTTAACGCCGTAACGCGCGTGACCGACATTATGGGCGAGATTGCGTCCGCGTCTGACGAGCAGAGCCGTGGGATTGACCAGGTCGGCCAGGCGGTTGCGGAGATGGATCGCGTGACCCAGCAAAACGCCTCGCTGGTGGAAGAGTCCGCCGCGGCGGCGGCGGCGCTGGAAGATCAGGCCGCACGCCTGAACGACGCGGTGGCGGTGTTTAAAATTACGCGCGGTCAGGCGGTGAAAGCCGCGCCGGTAAAGACCTATGTACCTAAAGCACAGCCCGTAGCGACATCTGAAGCGAACTGGGAAACGTTCTAAAGGCTGCCCGGTGGCGGCTACGCCTTACCGGGCCTACGAGGCGATATTTTGTAGGCCGGGTAAGCGTCAGCGCCACCCGGCAAAAAATCATATCTCCGACGCCGGAACGACCGTGGGTTTTTCCGGCTTCGCCCTGACCGCAACCACCACTCCCACCACCAGCAGCGCGATCCCGCAGGCCGTCAACAGCGGCGGCACGCTCTGGCGCATCAGGAAGGTATACAGCAGCCCGGCAAGCGTTTCGAAGACGATCAGCGGCCCGAGAATAACCGTCGGCAGCTTCTGGCTGGCGATATTCCAGCACAGCGCGCCCACCCACGAGCAGAGCACCGCGATAGCCACCATCAGCCCGACAAACAGCCACGGGCGCGGCCCGAAGGGCAGGGCAAACTCAGGCTGCTGCACCCCGAGCCACGCGCAGGCTCCCGCGTAACCCACCAGCGACACCGGGAGCGTCACCAGCGCCTGCGCCGTTGCCCACATCATCGGATGTTTGTCCGGGTTCTCCCGCAGCCAGCGGGCGTTGCGCAGGGCATACCACGCCCAGCAGACCACGGAAACGAACGCCAGCAGAATGCCCGACCCGTAGCGCCAGAGGCTAAAATCCTCCAGCCCGTGACGCAGCTCGGCCACGTTCACGCACGTCAGCCCCAGCGCAATACAGACCAGCGCTGGCACCATTTTCGACCACGCCAGCTTGCCGTCGCGGTGGCTGTAAAGCAGGTTCGCGAACACCGGGATCACCACCGGCAGGGTGCCGATAATCATGGTCGATACCGGCGCGCCCGTGCGCTGAATCGCGCTCGCCAGGCAGACGTAATAGATGAGGTTTCCCATCATGGTTAACGCCAGCGCCGTTCCCCAGTCCCGGCGGCTCAGCTGGCGCAACCGCGCCCGGCCCAGCCAGGCCAGCGGCAGGGCGATCAGCCCGAGCGCCAGATAGCGTCCGGTCGACTGCAATATCGCCGGGTACTCCGGAACAATCAGCGGGCCGACAAAAATCAGCCCCCACATTAACCCTGCCAGCAGGGCATACAACACGCCGCTAATCATGCGTCCATCCACGTTTATTAACCTGACGCTCAGTGTAGGAAGGGGCGCTGTCGCCGTATTGTATGAGATTGCGCATTAGCGCTTTACGACCTGCTTTTGGTAACGCACGGGGGTGATGCCGTAGCGGCGGGTGAAGGCGCGGGTCAGGTGCGACTGATCGGTTAATCCGGCTGCCGCAGCCACTTCAGCGGCGGGCATGCCGTGGGTGAGAAAGGCTTTGGCGCGCCACAGGCGGATCGCCATCAGCATCTGGTGCGGCGTGACGTGGAAGTGGGCCTTAAACTGGCGCTGAAAATGGTACGGGCTGAGGGACACCACGTTCGCCAGCTCGTCGAGGGTCACGGGATGCATATAGTTGTCGTGCAGATAGTCGCGCACGCGCTCGAACCGGTGCGCACGCTCTTGGATGACTGGCGCATGGTGAGCAAAAGGCTGGAAGGTGTCGATCAAGTCCAGCAGCAGCCCCTTTTGCGCCAGCGGATCGTCCGTGTGCCACAGGCCGTAAATCAGCTGGCCGATTTGCCGGGAGCGCAGCGGATCGTAGCGCGTGACGTCGCTAAACCACCAGTGGCGAAGGCCGGTGACCTCTTCAAGCAGATCGGGTTCGAGATAGACCATCCGGTAGCGCCAGCCGTCGTCGGTGGCGGATTCCCCGGTATGGATCTCGTCCGGGTTCATGGTGACAACCGACTGCGCGGGGGCGAGGTGCTGGGTACCGCGATAGCGAAACCGCTCGGCACCGGTTTCAATCGTCCCGATGCCGAACGCTTCGTGGGTGTGAGGCTCAAAGGCGTAGTCGGAGATATGCGCATGATAAAGCTCGAGGCCCGGCACCTGCGCCAGATGGCGAAAGCGCGCGCTGTCTCTCTCATCGATGAACTGTTCCGGTACGCCTTGCACGTTGAGCCTCCTCGTGGGTCATCCGTTCATTATCAGAGATGACCCGGGGGGATGCCACAAAAAATAACCAATCTGTAACAATTACAGGATGGCGCTGACGCTCTCTGACAGCGAGGTGGTCGGACGGCCGATCAGCTTGCTCAGGGTGCGGCTGTCGTCGAACAGGCCGCCTTTGGATGCGCCCGTGTCGGAATCTGCCAGCATATCCGCCAGCCCGGCAGGCAGGCCGACGCCCTTCAGCGCGGCGGCAAAGTCCGCTTCGCTCAGGTTCTGGTAGGTCACGGTTTTACCGCTCTGTTTGCTCAGTTCTGCCGCCAGCTCGGTCAGCGTCCACGCTTCATCGCCCGCCAGTTCATAGACCTTGCCCGCGTGCCCCTCTTCGGAAATCACTTTTGCCGCTGCCGCCGCGTAATCGGCACGGGTCGCCGAGGCAATTTTGCCGTCGCCCGCCGCGCCAATAAACACGCCGTGCTCCAGCGCAGGCGGCGCGCTCGCCAGATAGTTTTCGGTATACCAGCCGTTGCGCAGCAGGGCATACGGAACGCCGGACTCGGCCAGCGCTTTCTCGGTGTCGACGTGCTCAACGTGCAGGCCAAGCGGGGATTTATCCGCGTGCAGCAGGCTGGTGTAGGCGATGAACGTCACGCCCGCCGCCTTCGCCGCGTTAATCACGTTCTGATGCTGCGTGGCGCGCTGGCCCACTTCGCTGGACGAGATCAGCAGCAGCTTCTCCACGCCGTTCAGCGCGGTGGTGAATGCCGCCTGGTCGGTGTAATCCGCCTGACGTACGTGAATACCCTGCTGGCTCAGCGCGCTTGCTTTTGCCGGGTTGCGCACGATGGCAACAATCTGGTTCGCCGGAACGGTTTTCAGCAGTTGTTCAATAACGAGCTGGCCAAGCTGGCCGGTAGCGCCGGTAATTGCGATCATGAGAGAACTCCTTCGTGTTTGTCTGGTGTTGTGGCACACTATCACCATCACTAACTTTTAGTAAGTACGTACAAAAAGGTAAGTATGAAAACGACTCCTACCCTTAGCGAACAGCTGCGTGACGGAAACCTGTTTGCCGAGCAATGTCCTTCGCGCGACGTGCTAAAGCACGTCACCAGCCGCTGGGGCGTGTTAATTCTGGTGGCGCTGCGTGAGGGAACGCACCGCTTTAGCGATCTGCGCCGCAAAATGGGCGGGGTGAGCGAAAAGATGCTGGCCCAGTCGTTACAGGCCCTGGAGCAGGACGGGTTTGTCGATCGCGTGTCCTATCCGGTGGTGCCGCCGCACGTGGAGTATAGCCTGACGCCGCTGGGCGTGGAGGTGAGCGAGAAGGTCGCCGCGCTGGCGGACTGGATTGAGATTAATACGCCGCAGGTGCTGGCGAATCGGGGCGATCGTGCGGCGTAAAAGCCGGGAATGTGCGGCCTGATGCCCTCACCCTAACCCTCTCCCACAGGGAGAGGGAATGTGTTGCCGTTTTGCACTTACTTACTCAAATCCACCTGATAAATCGCGAACCCGATATCGTCGGTCGCGACCTTCTTCATTGGATATTGCGCCTTATCCTTGATAAACGCCGCCGCCTTGTCGGACGGTGAGGTTTCAAAGCGGATATCCAGCTTCGTCGCGCTGTGGATTGGCGCCAGACGCCAGTTGTTATCCACCGCCGGATGAATTTCCCCGGCTTTTTTCGACTCCGCGCCGATCCACGCCGCCAGCACCGAGCGGTTCTCGTCCGGCGAGGCAAAGGCGATGTGGCTGTCGCCGGTTCCGGCGAACTTGCCGCCGTAGGCGCGGTAGTTGTTGGTCACCACCAGGAAGGTGGCGTTCGGATCGATCGCCTTGCCGTTGAAGGTCAGGTTTTTGATGCGCTCCGCCTGCGGGTTAACTGCCTGGCATTCGCCGTCGTATTTCGCGGGCTGGGTAACATCAATCTCATACTCCACGCCGTCGATCACGTCGAAGTTATAGGTGCGGAACCCGTCCCAGTTGATCAGCGACTGCGGCTTGCTGCTGTTCGGATCGATCTGGTTAAACTGCCCGGCGGAGCACTCCAGCCACTCTTTCACCTCTTTTCCACTCGCTTTGACCACCACCAGGGTGTTCGGATAGAGGTACAAATCGGCGGCGTTGCGGAAGGTGAGCTGGCCTTTTTCCACCTCAACGTAGCTTGCCGGATCGTTCTTACGGCCGCCCACCTTGAACGGCGCGGCGGCAGAGAGCACCGGAAGTTTTGCCAGATCCGGATCGCCCTGAATAAAGTGCTCGGCGTAGGCTTTTTGCGCCATGTTAACCACCTGCACGGTCGGGTCGTCCTGCACCAGCGCCAGGAAGCTGTACATGTTGTCGGCGGATTTGCCGATAGGCTTGCTGACGAACTCGCGCGTGGCGTCGTGGTCGTGCTTCAGCACGTCGACCAGCTTCTTATCTTCGCCCGCGAGGGACTTTTTGGCCGCGGCATCGTAGATCGGGCGTGCTTCGGCCTTCGACTGCGAGACCTTCCAGCTGCCGCCGTCGCTATTCAGCACCAGATCCACCACGCCCAGATGATCGCCCCACATGCCCGGCATCACCGACGGCACGCCGTTGAGCGTCCCTTTTTCGATGTCTGCCCCTTTGATGCTGGCGAAATCCTTGCCCGGGAAGACCGCGTGGGCGTGACCGAACAGAATGGCGTCCACGCCTTTCACTTCGCTCAGGTAGTAAACCGAGTTTTCCGCCATCGCCTGATACGGGTCGGCAGAAAGCCCCGAGTGGGCGACCACCACCACCAGATCCGCCCCTTTCTCACGCATCTCTGGCACGTATTTGCGTGCGGTCTCGGTGATGTCGTTTACCGTCACTTTGCCGTCGAGGTTGGCCTTATCCCAGGTCATGATCTGCGGCGGCACAAAGCCGATGTAGCCGATTTTCAGCGTCTGCTTTTTACCGTCCCGATCGACAACCTCGGTCTCTTTAATCAGGTAAGGGGTAAATAGCGGCTTTTGGGTATTAACGTCGATGATATTGGCGTTAACGTACGGGAACTTCGCCCCCGCCAGCGCGTCGTGCAGGTAGGTCAGGCCGTAGTTAAATTCGTGGTTGCCCAGGTTGCCAACGGTGTAATCCAGGGTGTTCAACGCCTTGTAGACCGGGTGGATCTCGCCTTTTTTCAGCCCCTTCGCCGCCATGTAATCCCCGAGCGGGCTGCCCTGAATCAAATCGCCGTTATCGACCAGCACGCTGTTTTTCACCTCATCCCGCGCGGCGTTAATCAGCGTGGCGGTGCGTACCAGCCCGAATTTTTCGGTCGGGGTATCTTTGTAGTAATCGAAGTCCATCATGTTGCTGTGCAGGTCGGTTGTTTCGAGAATGCGAAGATCAACCGTCGCCGCCTGTACGCTGGCTGCAATCAGCGTCGCCAGGAGCGTTGCGCTAAACTTAATCATCAGTGGAGTCCTTTTTTCGATCCAAGCCACAAAAGAATATGTATGTATATTTTGTTGCTTACAGAATTGTGAATCCTGCCAGAAAAACGGGTCATGAAATCAGAAATGCCTCACAGATAGCGGATTTGCTCACATTACGATATAAATAAAACAACAAGTTATGCCCACTGCATTAACGAAGAGGTGGAGAATGTTAGATAAAATTTGTCAGCTCGCGCGGGACGCGGGTGATGCGATTATGCAGGTCTACGACGGTGCGAAGCCCATGGACGTGGTGAGCAAGGCCGATGATTCCCCGGTCACGGCGGCCGATCTCGCGGCGCACGCCGTGATCCTCAACGGGCTACAGGCGCTGACGCCGGATATCCCGGTGCTCTCGGAAGAGGCGCCGCAGGGCTGGGACGAGCGCCAGCACTGGCAGCGCTACTGGCTGGTGGATCCGCTGGACGGCACCAAAGAGTTTATCAAGCGCAACGGCGAATTTACCGTCAACATCGCCCTGATTGAAAAGGGCAAAGCGGTGCTCGGCGTGGTCTACGCCCCGGTGCTGAAGGTGATGTACAGCGCGGCAGAGGGGAAAGCCTGGAAAGAGGAGTGCGGCGTGCGCAAGCAGATTCAGGTGCGCGACGCGCGCCCACCGCTGGTGGTGATCAGCCGTTCCCACAGCGACAACGAGTTGCAGGAGTATCTGCAACAGCTGGGAGAGCACCAGACGACGTCGATTGGCTCTTCGCTGAAGTTCTGCCTGGTGGCAGAGGGGCAGGCCCAGCTTTATCCGCGCTTTGGGCCAACCAACGTCTGGGATACGGCGGCCGGTCATGCGGTTGCCGCCGCCGCGGGTGCGCACGTTCACGACTGGCAGGGCAAGCCGCTGGACTACACCCCGCGCGAGTCGTTTTTAAATCCGGGCTTCAGGGTTTCGCTCTACTGAGCCAGCAGCTTGTGCAGCAGGGCAACCACCTGCTGCACCTCTTCCTGCGTCAGCGCGCCGTCTTTCACCCACTGCACGCGTCCGTCTTTGTCCAGCACCATCACCGCCGAGCTTTCCTCTTCCAGCTGCCACGCCTTACGCGTCACGCCGTTGCTGTCGACGATAAACTGCGACCACGGATAGAGCTTCTTGTTGCTCTCAAGGCTTGAGCGGACAAACATTCCCGAGCCGGGAATGGCGTCGTCGGTGTTCACAATGGTGGTGGTCTGGTAACGGTCATGGGGGAATTTGCCGGTCTTGATCGCTTCAATCAGGGTGGCGTTTTTCTCTTTTGCCGATGTACGACCGGCAATATGTTGTACAACTCTCACTTTGCCCGCAAGCTGCGCGCTATTCCAGGGTTTGTAGCTAAACTTATCATTGTCGAGAATCAATTCTCCCCGGTCTGCAATACCGACTGGCGGCACACGGTTTCCTTTTTCAATGTTGTGCGCGCAAGCCCACAGGGGCAGGAGCAGGGTCGCTGCTGCCAGGATGTTACGTAGGGTCATGGTGTTTCCTTATTGTAAGCAGGTGATCCGACCACTTGGTCATACGCTTTTAATCATAAGTGCGATCAATGGGGTTTTCCCGCAAGGCCGATGCCAGTTTGCGGGTTAACGCACATATCCATGAAAAAACGACGGCTTATACTGCTCTCAGTCACGGTTTGCAAAGATTATTCTGAATAATTGTAATCAAACGGTAAATAAACTTATGCACACTGGGTAACAACGTAGTTCTGGTCTATAGTCACTGGGCAATAAAATTTGCGCTCAGAACAGTCGGCCCGATTGTGGCGCCGCAAGAGCGTGTGATTCGCAGGAGATACAAGAATGAAAATTTTCCAACGCTACAACCCGCTTCAGGTGGCGAAGTACGTGAAGATCCTGTTCCGTGGACGATTATATATCAAGGATGTTGGCGCTTTTGAGTTCGATAAGGGCAAAATCCTTATCCCAAAAGTGAAGGACAAACAGCACTATTCTGTGATGTCCGAAGTCAACCGTCAGGTTATGCGTCTGCAAACTGAGATGGCTTAACCAGCGTGCTATGCAGTAGTAGTTAAAAAGACGGCTCCCAGTGGGAGCCGTTGATGTATATGGCGGGTAGGAAACTTTACGCCGACACCTTCTCTTCCGCGTCCGGCAGCTTCGGCACCAGCACGGTCGGCTTATTGTCGATACGCGTCACCAGCAGCTGGTCGATGCGGTAGTTATCAATATCCACCACCTCAAACTTAAAGCCTGAGAACTTCACCGAATCGGTGCGTTTCGGGATTTTACGCAGCATAAACATCATAAAGCCGCCGATGGTTTCGTAGTTGCCGGACTGCGGGAACTCGTCGATATCCAGCACGCGCATCACGTCTTCAATCGGCGTACCGCCGTCGATCAGCCATGAGTTTTCGTCGCGCTGCACAATCTGCTCTTCCATGCCCTGACCCACCAGGTCGCCCATCAGCGTGGTCATCACGTCGTTCAGGGTGATGATACCCACCACCAGCGCGTACTCGTTCATGATCACCGCGAAGTCTTCCCCCGCCGTTTTGAAACTTTCCAGCGCTTCTGAGAGCGTCAGGGTGTCGGGAACAATCAGCGTATTGCGGATCTGCACGCCGCTGTTCAGCGCCAGGCTCTGGTTGGCCAGCACGCGGTTCAGCAGGTCTTTCGAGTCGACATAGCCGATGATGTGGTCGATATCTTCGTTACAGACCAGGAACTTGGAGTGCGGGTGCTCCGCCACTTTGTTCTTCAGGCTCTGCTCGTCTTCGTGCAGATCGAACCAGATGACGCTTTCACGGCCGGTCATGGACGACGGCACGGTGCGCGACTCCAGTTCAAACACGTTCTCGATTAACTCATGCTCCTGCTTACGCAGCACCCCGGCCAGCGCGCCGGCTTCCACCACCGCATAAATATCGTCGGAGGTGATGTCGTCTTTACGCACCATCGGCAGCTTAAAGACGCGGAAAATCATGTTCGCCAGGCCGTTGAAGAACCACACCAGCGGGCGGAAGACGTACAAACAGAAGCGCATCGGGTTGATGATACGCAAAGCCACGGCTTCTGGCGCAATCATACCGATGCGTTTCGGGGTCAGGTCGGCGATCAGAATGAACATCCCGGTCACCAGCGAGAAGGAGAGGATAAAGCTCAGCTGTTCGGCAAGCTCGGCGGACACGTACTGAATAAAGAGACTATGGAATGCCGGAGAAAAGGCCGCGTCGCCCACGATACCGCCCAGAATGGCGACCGCGTTCAGGCCGATCTGCACGACGGTGAAGAACATCCCCGGGTTTTCCTGCATTTTCAGCACGCGGGACGCGTTGATATTGCCCTCATCGGCAAGCAGCTTAAGTTTGATTTTTCGGGAGGCTGCCAGCGAAATCTCCGAGATGGAGAAAAATGCACTGACGGCAATAAGACAAAGTATTACTAAAATACTGTTTAACATAGTTTATCCGGCTTCTCGCCAGATCCTCGGAAGGGAAGTTAATTACATTTGTGTGAAAACACATTGAACGTCAGCTCGTAGCGTTGAGCTGATAATTTCAGCGGTAGTATAGCGTAAAGAGATGTAAATCTGCCAGAGGTCACATTTTGAGTGGTTTTTGCTTATAAAGTGGCCGGGCAATCGGGCATCGCCCGGCCTGAAAAGGCTATCGCGCGCTCAGGTTTTGCACCAGCGCCATCTCCTCTTCGCAGTAGGGCAGCCCGTCCGGGGTTAGCACGTCATGGAACCACTGCGCGACGTCTTCCCGGTGCAGTGCGATGTCCGGCCAGGGCAGCCAGGTCTGGGTTTTGCCCTGCACCAGCCCCCAGTGGTAGCACGAGACCTGCCCGTCCTTAAACAGCGGCAGGGTATTCGCCATGTCAGAGCCGATGTGCCTCGCCAGCCATTCGCTACAGACGATGGGGCGATTAAACTCCGCCAGACGCGATAAAATCAGCCGCTGGCCCGGCGCATCAACGTAGGCGTGATAGCTGGTCACGTCGGAAAGATGTAACGCCGCCACGTCGATGGGGTGGCTAAAGGCTTCCCGGCAATCGCTGCGGTCGGGAATATGCCAGGCCGCGACCGTTAACGGCTGCGAGGGGTGAACCGAGCGCGCCCACTTAAAGACCTGCACCATCAGCGACAGGGCGTAAAATCCCAGCCGGGTGTCGTACTCCATCCCCTTCGGTTCACCGACAAACACGCCGCTGTTGCCCGGCTCGTTGTACAAGTCCCAAATCTGAATGCGCGGGTCGTAGCGAAAATAGCCGACGATATCTTTCACGTAGGCCTCAATCTGCGGCCAGCGCTCGGGCGAAAGCACCACGGCGCGACCGGGGCTTCCCGCGCCCTGGCTGTTATGCACCCCCGGCACCGGGGGCTTTTGCTGGCCGATAAAAGGCTCATCGCCGGAAAACGCGCAGTCGTCCAGCAGGGTAAGCATCACCTTCAGCCCGTTGCTGCTGGCAATCGACAGGAACCGGTCAATGCGCGCGATGAGGCCGTCGCGGTCGTGCTCCCACACCGTAAAGGGCAGGTTGGTGCGCAGGGTGTTGTAGCCGTACTCGTGCGCCCATTTCAGCTCCTGCGAAATAGTGGTGATGTCGAAGGTTTCCGCCTGCCACATCTCCAGCCAGTTCACCGCCGTGCGGGGCAGGTAGTTAAATCCGCAGCCCCAGGGCTGCTTGAGCGCCCAACTCTTTGCCTGTGCGGGTGTCCATTGTTGATACATAACTGCTCCTTATTTCGCTTCTGACAGGCTTATCTCACCCACCGTGCGCCGCGTCGCATCGCCACCCCAGACCTGGTCGTAGCGATAGCCCGTCAGCTGTTTGATCACCACGCGGGTCTTTTCATCACAGTCCCGGTAATCCCCGCCGAGCTTGCGGCGGGCGATTTCTTTCAGCAGCAGCTTGTGGGTTTCGCGGGTGAGTTTGAACTTGTAGGTGGTGAAGAAGCTCACGGCCAGCAGCGCGGCGGTGGCGAACACCATCAGGCCGATAATGGCGTGCAGGGCGTTTTCAGGCTGCGCGCCGCTGCCCTTAATAAAGCCCGACTCCTGAAGCACTACGCCGATGATCATAATGGCGATTGCCACCGTGCTTTTACGCGTCAGCACCATCACCCCGGCAAAAATCCCCTCCCGGCGCTGCTGGGTAACGATTTCATCGATATCGGGAATAAAGCTGTAGATGTTCCACGGGATGTAATAAAGGCCAGAGCGCGCCGCGCCGAGCAGAATAAAGACCGCCGAGAACAGGATCGCCGGAACCTGCGTCCGGGTGATGTAGACGGTGAACAGGAACGCCAGCACGCAGAAAATACAGCCGTAAGCGAGGCGAAGCGCGGCGGACGGGGTGAAGTTCAGGCGGTTTAACAGCAGCATAAACCCGTAGGTGCCCGGCACCGAGGCAAAGGCCGCGATACTCAGCCAGCCGGACACGGCGGCGGCATCCTGGCTCAGGCAATAGACCACGTAATAGGTAAAGACCGAGCCGAAAACGTCCATCGCCGTAAACGAGAAGATATAAATAATAATGTGCAGGCGGAACGCCCGAATGCGGAACGAGGAGAACAGATCCAGCACCAGATACTTCATGTGGTTCAGGAGCCCGCCGCTGCGCTGGGTGTCCACCTTAAAGTCGGAGGTTTGATGAACGTCTTTGGCCTCCCAGGTGCAGCGCCAGGTGATAAACACGGCGATGCAAAAAATGCAGGAGAACAGCAGCCCGGTCAGGGTGTAGGTAAAGGGATTGTCTTTGCCGGTGAACTGCATGATCACGCCGGGCACCGACACCGCCAGAAACCCGCCCAGCTGGGAGCAGATCATACGCACGCCCGACAGGCGGCTGCGCTCCTCGTAGCGGTTGGTCATCTCTGCCGCCAGCGTTTCCCACGGCACCAGCACCATGGCCGAGAGCAGTTCAATGGAAAGATAGGTGCCCAGGTAATACCAGTAGCCCATATCGGTGAGCCACAGCAGAGCGTAGAGGAACATGAGCGGCGAGCTAATTAATAAAAAGAAACGGCGGCGTCCAAATTTACGCCCGAGCCAGGTATCACCAAAATTGTCGGTGATATAGCCCATAATCGGGCTTAATAACGCGTCAATAATACGCGCCACCGCGAAAATAGAACCGGCTTCCAGCACGGTTAGCCCGCAATAGGTGGTGTAAAAAAATAAAAGCCAGGTGCCGATAATCGCGAACGCGCCACCGCCAAACAGATCGGTTATGCCGTAGCCAAGCGCCACGCCATAACCAACCCTACGTTCAGTTGGTTTGACCATAATATTTTCTTCCAGGTGTAGGGTAGCTATTAACCCTTAACGGGTCGTTTTTTATTAACTGCTGGAATACCTATGACCTTCTAATGAGCGATCTCAATCCATTGTCTTATCTGGGACGATCGATAAATAGCCTCCACGAGGGTGAGTGATTTTCCGGCGGAACGGATATCGGTGTAGTCCGTCTTTTCCGGCTGAGTAATGCCGTGATAAAAACGGCGGATGGCCTGCTGATGCCCAAGTCCCCAGTAGCTTTTTGCCGAGCCGTCGGGGGCGGCATCGCTGATGAGCTTTGTCCGCTCGCCCTGGCCGATGCGCCAGAGGGTGTTGTCCGTCAGCTGGAGCGTGCCGTGCTCGCAGTGGATCTCCAGCAGCAGCGGGGAGTCGGTGGTGTTGCAGTTGCTGGCATAAAACAGGCCGCGCGCGCCGTTGGCAAAATGCAGCGTGGCCATCGCGCTGTCTTCGCCCTCGGTCACGTCCGCCAGCTCGCCGCTCTCCACCACCCCTTTCAGCCGGGTGACGCCGCCCGCAAACCACTGCATCAAATCCAGGGTGTGGATCGCCTGGTTGATCAGCAGGCTTCCGCCCTCCGTTGCCAGACGTCCGCGCCACGGGCTTTCCGTGTAGTAGCTGCCCGAGCGCGACCAGGTGAGCACCGCTTTGATACTGAGCATCCTGCCGAGCGAGCCGCCCGCCAGCATCTTCTGGATGTACTGGCTGGTGGGGTTGAGCCGGTTCTGGTAACAGACCCCGAGCAGGCCCGGCGCGCGGTCGGCCGCCTGGATGATATCGGCGATTTCTCTGCCGTTCATCGCCACCGGCTTTTCGCAGAACACGTGCTTTCCGGCGGCGAGGGCCGCCAGGATCATCTCTTTATGTTCAAAATGCGGCGTGCAGATGTGGACCACGTCGATCAGCGGATCGCGCAGCATCTCCCGGTAGTCCTGGTAAAAGCGGCACTGGTAATCCATCGCCAGCTTCAGCCCCTTTACGCTGTCAATGTCCACCAGCGCCCGCAGCGTGACGTCAGGAAGATGGCATAAGGCGTTAACGTGGCAGCCGTGGATCGCGCCGCCGCCGATAATGGCCGAGTTCAGTACCTTCATCCGCGCCTCCCGTTATTCCGCCGCGTTCGCCAGCATCTGCGCCTTCACGCACAGCTCGGCGGCCTTAAAGGCGTGCGCCTGCGTCATGGCGTTTTCAGTGCGGTGCAGACAGTCGAGGATCAGCTCGCCGAAGTAGGGGAAGCCCACCTGGCCCGCCACCGGGTAGCGGAACTCGCCCTCTTTGTTGACCAGATAAACCACGTCCTGCTCGCCGCGGGTGATATCGACATATTTGCGGATCTCGATATAGCCGTCGGTGCCCAGCAGCGTCAGGCGGCCGTCGCCCCAGGTGGAGAGGCCGTCCGGCGTAAACCAGTCGCAGCGGAAATAGCCGCTGGCGCCGTTTTCGCCCTTAAGCATCGCATCGCCGAAATCCTCAAACGCGGGATACTGCGGATGGCTGACGTTGCGCGTCCGGGCGGCCATGATTGAGGCGTCATGATTGCCGGTGTAAAAGAGGAACTGTTCAATCTGGTGGCTGCCGATATCGCACAGAATGCCGCCGAAGTAGCGCCGGTCGTAAAACCAGTCCGGTCGCCCCTGGCCCTCACGGTGCGGGCCGGTTCCCAGCGTTTGCACCACCTGACCAATCGCCCCCTGCTGCACCAGCTGCCCTGCAAAGACCGCGCTTTCCACGTGCAGGCGCTCGCTGTAATAGACCGCGTATTTTTTACCGGTTTTTTCCACCATCGCTCTGGCGTCTTCCAGCTGCTCAAGGGTGGTGAGCGGGGCCTTATCGGTGAAGTAGTCCTTGCCTGCGGCCATCGCTTTTAGCCCCAGCGCACAGCGCTCGGACGGGATCGCCGCCCCCGCCACCAGCCGCACCTCGCGATCGTTGAGGATCGTTTCCAGCGAATCTGCCGCCTGCGCCTGCGGGTACTGCTGGATGAATTTATCCACCTTGGCGGGATCGGGGTCGTAAACCCACTTAAGGGTCGCGCCCGCTTCGATAAGCCCGTTGCACATGCCGTAAATATGGCCGTGGTCGAGGGCGGCGGCGGCAAAGACAAATTCCCCTTCCTGCACCACCGGCTGCGGTTTGCCCACGGGCGCGTAGTTCATTCCGTCATTCTTATTCATGGTCAGATTCCTCGGTCCAGATCTTTACCCAAAGGGATGGCGCCCACTTCGCTGAAGTTGGCGACGCTTGCGGATTTCTCATAAAAACGGGGGGCGAGGGCGTTGGTCCCGCCGGTACGGTAAAAAGGATCGTCACGCTCGATGGGCAGGGACACCACGGCGCGGGTAATAGAAGACTTATAAATGGCGGTAATCAGCTCCAGCGAGCGCTTGCCCTGCTCGCCGTCCACCAGCGGCGGCGCGTTGCGCTCAATGGCGTCGAGCAGGTTGTCGATCTGCCCGGTATGCAGCGTCCATTTGAGCTTCGGCGTGTCCTGGAAAACGGCGTTGAGCTGCGCTTCACGCTGGAGATCGTTCACCTCCTGCGGAAAGCCGTTGTCGGCGCTCACGCTGGCAAAGGCCTGCCAGGGCGCGGAGATACGCGCTTTTTCGCCCTGAATGACGATCTTCTGATCTTCCCCGTGATGGACGACCGAGGCGGTCAGCTGGGTGAGTGCGCCGCCGGGGTATTTGAATATCGCGGCGCTCAGATCTTCCACTTCGGCGTTGTCGTGGGCCACGTTGGTCATCATCGCCACCACCTCGGACGGGAAGCCCAGCATCCACTGGATAGCGTCGATATGGTGTACCGCATGGTTAAGGGTGCAGCCGCCGCCCTCTTTTTCCCAGGTGCCGCGCCACCACAGATCGTAATAGCTGTGGCCGCGCCACCAGAACGAGTCCACCTGGGCGTGGCAAATCTTGCCCGCCAGCCCGGAATCGAGCGCCGCCTTCAGCCGCCAGAAGGCGTCGGTAAAGCGGTTTTGCGCGATAACGGCGAGCGTTTTGCCGCTGGCCTTCTGCGCGGCGATCATCGCGTCGCACTCTTCCAGCGAGGCGGCCATCGGCTTTTCGCACAGCACGTGGCAGCCCGCGTGAAGCGCATCAATGCTGATTTCGGCGTGAACGTACGGCGGGGTGCAGACATCGACGATATCAACGTCCGGCTCCTGCGCCAGCATCTGCCGGTGGCTCTCATACACCCGGGCCTCCGTCAGGCCGTAGCGCGTCTTTTTCTCGTGCGCTTTCTCCGGGTAGATATCCACCAGCGCCACGATCCGGCAGCGCTGGCCAAACTGCAAATAGCCCTGAATATGGTTATGCGAGATGTTCCCGGTTCCCACGATGGCGACTTTTAACATGATGTTTTTCCTCGGTTACCAGCTACCCGTCGCGTCCAGCGTGACGCTGGCCGCCTCTTTTTCGACAGAATGGTTAATGCGCTGCTGAAGCAGGCGCAGATACTGCTTTTCATCGATGGGGAACGTCACCCAGTCGTCGGTCCAGGTGGACAGGTGCATGGCGTTGGAGAGCGTCAGCCCGCGGATGCCTTCCAGGCCGGGGGCAATCAGCGGTTCACCGCGCAGAACGGCGGCGCAGAAGTTGGCGGTAATGACGTAGTGCTCGCTGCACTCGGGCTCGACGGGCAGGGTGATTTCGGTGCATTCCGGCTCGCCAAAACCGTTCTGCCAGCGGGCGTTGAAATCGGTTTCGGATTCGCTCAGCCGCCAGTAGCGCAGCGTGCCCTCTTCGACCACCACCTTGCCACGATCGCCTGCGATCTCCAGACGGTTGGTCCCCGGCGTTTCCGCCACCGTGGTGATAAACACGCCCGTGGCGCCGTTGGCGTACTCCGCGTAGGCGGTCACCTCGTCTTCCACTTCGATGTCGCGATGCTTGCCGAACTGGCAGAAGGCGCGCAGCCGGATGGGCATACCCACCAGCCACTGCCAGAGATCGAGCTGGTGCGGATCCTGATTGAGCAGCACGCCGCCGCCTTCCCCTTTCCAGGTGGCGCGCCAGCCGCCGGAGTTGTAGTAGCTTTGCGAGCGATACCAGTTGGTGATTATCCAGTTGGAGCGGCGGATCTCGCCCAGCTCGCCGCTGTCGATCAGCGCTTTCACCTTCTGATACAGCGGGTTGGGGCGCTGGTTATACATGATGCCGAACACCACGTCGCAGTCGCGGGCGCAGTCGTTCATCTCCTGCACCTGCGCGGTAAACACCCCCGCCGGTTTTTCGCACAGGGTATGGATGCCGTGGCGCATCGCCATCATCGACAGACGCGGGTGGTCATAGTGCGGCGTCGCGACAATCACGGCGTCGATCAGGCCGCTCCGGATCATCTCCTGCGCGTCGCTAAAGAGCGGTACTGCGCTGCCCACCAGCTCGCGGATAGCCGAATGCTTTTCTACGGCGTTATCGCACACCGCCGTCAGGCAGGCCTCTTTGACGGTGCCCGCCAGCAGGTAGCGGGCGTGAACCGTGCCGATATTGCCGATACCAATAATGCCAAACCGTACCTTTTCCATGTCGCACCTTAATGTCAGTCGAAAAGCGTGTTGACCGGAAAATAGGAAAGGCGCACCGCGGCGGCAATGTGTTTTTGTGAGAATAATCGCAGCGTCCATAAGTAGACACTTACGCGTTTGAAATTTGGTTTTAAAATCAACAGGCTGTTTCTGCAAATAATTGCAAAAACCGAATGAGAGCGAGGTCACACTATGCCAGGCAGGTTAAAAATGCAGGAAATTGCGTCCCTGACAGGCTACTCCGTCAGCACGGTTTCCAGGGTGTTAAGCGGCAAATCCTATACCAGCGACGCGGCCCGGGAGGCGATCGTCAGCACGGCGCGACAGCTCGGGGTGCTGGCGTCAATGGCGAGCGGGCGGCTGCTGATTAACGGCATTGCGGTGTTTGCACCCGAGCGCACCTTTCAGGGGCGGGGCGATATTTTTTACCTGGAGGTCACCCGGGGCATCGCCGAGGCCAGCGCGCCGCATAACGTGTGGGTCACTTACAGCGGATTAGAAGAGCAGCACGCGGACGTAAAACTGTTTCTGGAAAAGGCTAGCCATAAGGATATCAACGCGATAATCATTATCGGCACGGATGACGCCACCATTTTTAAGCTCGCCAGCACCCTCAACAAGCCCTGCGTTCTGATTAATTCCGTCGACCGGGACAACGTGCTGGATTCGGTGTCGCCCGACCATCGCGCCATCGGTTTTGCCACCATGCGTTATCTCTTTGAGCAGGGCCATCGTCGGGTGCTGACCTTAACCTGCCTGCGTCGCGAAACGCTCTACGCGCGGCTGGACGGCATCAAAGAGGCCTACCGCCATTTTCACGTGCCGTATGACCTGCAACGGGATTTGCTGGTGACCGAATGGTTTACCGCAGACGAGGCCGAGCGGGCGCTGACGGCGTGGCTGGCAGAACACGACCGATCCCAGTGGCCGGAGGTGATTTTCCCCAACAGCACCAGCATGACGGAAGGGGTGATGAACGCGCTGCGCAAGCACGGGCTGCGGGTGCCGGAGGATATCTCGCTCATCACCACGGATTTAGCCTGGAATTTGCAAAACGGGCTGGAAACGCCGGTCACGGGCACCACGGTGCCGTGTCGCGAGCTGGGGATAGAGGCCGTTCACCTGCTGCAAACGCGCCTCAACAGGCCGCAGGCACCGGTGTATAACCTGCTGTTGCAGGGAAAGGTGATGGATTTTGGGTCGGTCAGTAACGCAACGCGCCACGCGGCTCGCGTGGCGCTAAACCAGTGATCAGGCGAGCTGAGGAGGCAGGCATACGCCAATGCCGCCGATTCCGCAGTAGCCATACGGATTTTTATGCAGATACTGCTGGTGGTCATCTTCGGCATAATAGAACGGCATCGCGTTGGCGATTTCCGTCGTCACCGGGCGATCGTCACCCGCTGCGCGCATGGCGTCCTGGAAACGGGTCAGGCTGGCGCGAGCGGCGGCGTCCTGTTCCGGGGTCAGCGGATAGATAGCCGAGCGGTACTGGGTGCCGTGGTCATTGCCCTGACGCATACCCTGCGCCGGGTCGTGGTTTTCCCAGAACACCTGCAACAGCTGTTCGTAGCTGATGACGGCAGGATCGTAGACCACGCGAACCGCCTCGGCGTGTCCGGTCTGGCCGGAGCAAACTTCGCGGTAGGTAGGGTTAGGCGTGTAGCCGCCGGTATAGCCCGCGGCGGTGCTGTATACGCCGGGCAGCTGCCAGAACAGGCGTTCAACGCCCCAGAAGCAGCCCATCGCAAAAAGTGCGATCTCCATGCCGTCCGGAACGTTGGTCATGGAATGATTGTTTACGGCGTGTAAAGTCGCTACGGGCATTGGGGTGTTCCGACCCGGTAATGCATCTGCCTGTGAAACAAGATGCTTTTTGTCGAATAAACTCACGGTGTGGCCTCCCGGGCAGCGATGTTGCGGTTAAGGTTGTCATGGCGCGTTTAATTGAACACAATAAATACGCTGAATGAGACTAGATTTAATCATAAGAAATATTTGGGCGTTTTACCCGTCATACTTCAAGTTGCATGTGCGTTGGCTGCATTTGCTCACCCCAGTCACTTACTGGAGTAAGCTCCTGGGGATTCGCTCACTTGCCGCCTTCCTGCAACTCGAATTATTTAGGGTATACACCCTTTTTCAACCCGTGAATTGGGTTTTGGGCTGTAAAGCCGTGTAGCGTCGCGGAGCGGCACTTCATTTTGCTTCCAGGGTGGAAACAAGGATATTCAGGAGAAAACGTGCCAAAGATCCGCCAGTTATGTTTGGTCAGTTTATTGCTGACAAGCGGGGTTGCCAGCGCGGCGAATGTCCGTTTGCAGGTTGAGGGGTTATCCGGGGCGCTGGAAAAAAACGTACGTGCGCAGCTTTCTACGATCGAGAGCGACGAAGTGACGCCGGACCGGCGCTTTCGCGCGCGCGTGGATGATGCAATCCGCGAAGGGTTAAAAGCCTTAGGCTATTACGAACCCACCATTGATTTTGACCTGCGCCCGCCTCCGGCTAAAGGGCGTCAGGTGCTCATTGCCCGCGTTTCGCCGGGCGAACCGGTACTGATTGGCGGCACGGACGTGGTGCTGCGCGGCGGCGCGCGTACCGATCGCGACTATCTCGATCTGCTCAGCACCCGGCCGAAAATCGGCACGGTGCTCAATCACGGCGATTACGACCATTTCAAAAAGAGCCTGACCTCCGTTTCGCTGCGTAAGGGCTATTTCGACAGCCAGTTTACGAAAAGCCAGCTCGGCGTCTCCCTGGAACGCCATCAGGCCTTCTGGGATATCGACTACGACAGCGGCGAGCGCTATCGCTTCGGCGACGTCACCTTTGAAGGCTCGCAAATCCGCGACGAGTATTTGCAAAACCTGGTGCCGTTTAAAAAGGGCGATTACTACCAGTCGAGCGACCTGGCGGAGCTGAACCGCCGCCTGTCGGCGACCGGCTGGTTTAACTCGGTGGTGGTGGCGCCTGAGTTCGAAAAATCCCGCAAAACCAAAGTGCTTCCGCTGCACGGCGTGGTCTCGCCGCGCACCGAGAACACCATCGAAACCGGCGTGGGCTACTCCACGGACGTCGGGCCGCGCGTCAAGGCGACCTGGAAAAAGCCGTGGATGAACTCCTACGGCCACAGCCTGACCACCAGCGCCAGTATCTCTGCCCCTGAGCAGCAGCTGGACTTCAGCTACAAAATGCCGCTGCTGAAAAACCCGCTGGAGCAGTATTACCTGGTGCAGGGCGGCTTTAAGCGTACCGATCTGAACGATACCGAGCAGGATTCCACCACGCTCGCCGTGTCCCGCTACTGGGATCTGTCGAGCGGCTGGCAGCGCGCCATTAACCTGCGCTGGAGTCTTGACCACTTTACCCAGGCTAACGTCACCAACACCACCATGCTGCTCTATCCGGGGGTGATGATCAGCCGTACCCGCTCGCGCGGCGGCCTGATGCCGGTGTGGGGCGACTCGCAGCGCTACTCGATTGACTACTCCAACACCGCGTGGGGATCGGACGTCGACTTCTCGGTCTTCCAGGCGCAAAACGTCTGGATCCGCACGCTCTACGACAAACACCGCTTCGTGATGCGCGGTAATCTTGGCTGGATTGAAACCGGCGATTTTGAAAGAGTCCCGCCCGACCTGCGCTTCTTCGCCGGGGGCGACCGCAGTATTCGCGGCTATAAATACAAATCCATCTCGCCTGAAAACAGCAAAGGCCAGCTGACCGGTGCGTCCAAGCTGGCGACCGGCTCGCTGGAGTATCAGTACAACGTCAGCGGCAAGTGGTGGGGTGCGATGTTTGTGGACGGCGGTGAAGCGGTGAACGATATCCGCACCAGCGATTTCAAAACCGGCGCGGGCGTTGGCGTGCGCTGGCAGTCTCCGGTCGGGCCTATCAAGCTCGACTTCGCGGTGCCGGTGGGCGACAAAGACGAACACGGTTTACAGTTTTACATCGGTCTGGGGCCTGAATTATGAGTTTATGGAAGAAGATAAGCCTCGGGGTGCTGATTTTCATCGTGCTGCTGCTCGGTACGGTGGCGTATCTGGTGGGCACGACCTCCGGCCTGCATCTGCTGTTTAACGCGGCCAACCGCTGGGTGCCGGGGCTGGAAATCGGCCAGGTGACGGGCGGCTGGCGCGATCTGCGTCTGAAAAACATCCGCTATGAACAGCCCGGCGTGGCGGTTAACGCGGGGGAATTTCATCTGGCGGTGAAGCTCGGTTGTCTGCGCGACAGCAGGCTGTGCGTTAACGATCTGTCGCTAAAAGACGTTAACGTGGCGATAGATTCAAAGAAAATGCCGAAATCCGAGCCGGTTGAAGAAACGGATGACGGCCCGCTCGATCTCTCCACGCCGTACCCGATTGCGCTCTATCGGGTGGCGCTGGACAACGTCAATATCAAAATCGACGACACCACCGTGTCGGTGATGGATTTCACCTCCGGCCTGCGCTGGCAGGAGAAAAACCTCACCCTGACGCCAACCTCCCTGCAAGGGCTGCTGATTGCGCTGCCGAAAGTGGCCGACGTGGCGCAGGAAGAGATTGTCGAGCCGAAGATCCAGAATCCGCAGCCGGAAGAAAAACCGCTCGGCGAAACGCTGAAAGATCTCTTCTCAAAACCGGTGCTGCCGGAGATGACCGACGTCCATCTGCCGCTCAACCTTAATATCGAAGAGTTCAAAGGCGAGCAGCTGCGTCTGACGGGCGACACCGACCTGACCGTCTTCAATATGCTGCTGAAGGTGAGCAGCATCGACGGCACCATGAAGCTCGACGCGCTGGATATCGACACTAACCAGGGCTCCGTTAACGCCACCGGGAACGCGCTGCTTCGCGACAACTGGCCGGTGGATATTACCCTCAACAGCGCGCTGAATATCGACCCGCTCAAGGGCGAGAAGGTGAAGCTGAAAATCGGCGGCGCGCTGCGCGATAAGCTGGAGTTTGGCGTTAACCTCTCCGGTCCGGTCGATATGGTGCTGCGCGGGCAAACGCAGCTCGCCGAGGCGGGACTACCGCTCAATCTGGAGCTGGTCAGCCAGCAGCTTTACTGGCCGTTCACCGGGGAAAAACAGTTCCAGGCCGACGATCTTAAGCTCAAGCTCAGCGGCAAAATGACCGACTACACCCTCTCGTTCCGCACCGCCGTGAAGGGGCAGGGCGTGCCGCCTGCAAACATCACGCTGGATGCGAAGGGCAACGAGCAGCAGGTGAATCTCGACAAGCTGACCGTCGCGGCGCTGGAGGGCAAAACGGAGCTGACCGCGCTGCTCGACTGGCAGCAGGCGATCAGCTGGCGCGGCGAGCTGAAGCTCACGGGCATCAACACCGCCAAAGAGGTGCCGGACTGGCCGTCAAAACTCGATGGCCTGATCAAAACGCGCGGCAGCCTGTACGGCGGAAGCTGGCAGATGGAGGTGCCGGAGCTGAAAATCACCGGCAACGTGAAGCAAAACAAGGTCAACGTAGAGGGCTCGCTGAAGGGCAACAGCTATCTGCAATGGATTATCCCCGGCCTGCACGTGGCGCTGGGGCGTAACACCGCCGATATCAAAGGCGAGCTGGGCGTGAAAGATTTAAACCTGGACGCCACCATCGACGCGCCGAATCTGGATAACGCGCTGCCGGGTCTCGGCGGCACGGCGAAAGGGCTGGTGAAGGTGCGCGGAACGGTAGACGCGCCGCAGCTGCTGGCGGATATCACCGCCAACGGGCTGCGCTGGCAGGCGCTGTCGATTGCCCGCGTGCGGGTGGAAGGGGATGTGAAATCCACCGACCAGATTGGCGGCAACCTGAACCTGCGCGTCGAGCGCATTTCCCAGCCGGACGTGAACATCAATCTGGTGACGCTCGCCGCGAAAGGCAACGAGAAGCAGCACGACCTTCAGCTGAACGTGCAGGGCGAGCCGGTTTCCGGGCAGCTGCATCTGACGGGCAGCTTTGACCGTAAAGAGGAGCGCTGGAAAGGAACGCTGGATAACACCCGTTTCAGTACGCCGGTCGGGCCGCTGGTGCTGTCGCGTTCTATCGCGCTGGATTACCGCAACGCCGAGCAGAAAATCAGCATCGGGCCACACTGCTGGACCAACCCGAACGCCGAGCTGTGCGTGCCGCAGACTATTGATGCCGGTGCCGAAGGGCGCGCGCAGGTCAACCTCAACCGCTTCGATCTGGCGATGCTCAAACCCTTCATGCCGGACACCACGCAGGCCAGCGGCGTGTTCAGCGGAAAAGCGGACGTCGCCTGGGACACCACCAAAGAGGGGCTGCCGCAGGGTAGCGTGACCCTCTCCGGGCGCAACGTGAAGGTGACGCAGGAGGTCAACGACGCGCCGCTGGCGGTGGCCTTCGACACGCTGAACCTGAACGCCGATCTGCATAACAACCGCGCCGAGCTGAACTGGCTTATCCGCCTGGCCAATAACGGCCAGTTTGACGGCAAGGTGCAGATTACCGATCCGCAGGGACAGCGTAATCTGGGCGGCAACGTGTCTATCCGCAACCTCAACGTGGCGATGGTGAACCCGATTTTCGCGCGCGGCGAAAAGGCGGCGGGGATGCTGAACGCGAACCTGCGTCTGGCGGGGAATGCGCAAAGCCCGCAGCTGTTCGGGCAGATGCAGCTCAACGGCGTGGATTTCGACGCGAACGTGATGCCGTTCGACATGCTGCCGAGCCAGCTGACGATGAACTTTAACGGCATGAGCTCGACCCTTGCCGGGATCGTGCGCACCCAGCAGGGGCAAATCAACCTGAGCGGCGACGCCGACTGGAGCCAGATTGATAACTGGCGCGCGCGCATCGCCGCGAAGGGCAGCAAGGTGCGTGTTACCGTGCCGCCGATGGTGCGTCTGGATGTCTCCCCTGATGTGGTGTTTGAAGCCACGCCGAGCCTGTTTACCCTGGACGGCAGCGTGGACGTGCCGTGGGCGCGCATCGTGGTTCACGAGGTGCCGGAAAGCGCGGTGGGCGTGTCCAGTGATGAAGTTATGCTCAATGAAAATCTGAAACCTGTCGAAGAGAAGAGCGCTGGCATACCGATTAATAGTAATCTCATCGTGCACGTGGGGAATAACGTGCGGTTGGATGCGTTTGGGCTGAAGGCGAGGCTGACGGGCGATCTTAAAGTCGCGCAGGATAAACAGGGGCTGGGCCTGAACGGGCAGATCAATATTCCTGAGGGGCGCTTCCACGCCTACGGTCAGGATCTGATTGTGCGTAAAGGTGAGCTGCTGTTCTCGGGTCCACCGGATCAGCCGCTATTGAATATCGAAGCGATTCGTAACCCTGATGCCACGGAAAACGATGTGATTGCCGGCGTACGCGTCACCGGCAGCGCTGACGAACCGAAGGCGGAGATCTTCTCTGACCCGGCGATGTCGCAGCAGGAAGCGCTCTCTTACCTCCTGCGTGGGCAAGGCCTGGACAGCCAACAGGGTGATGGCGCAGCGATGACGTCGATGTTAGTGGGTCTGGGGGTTGCACAAAGTGGTCAGGTTGTGGGTAAAATCGGCGAGACCTTTGGCGTAAGCAATCTTGCGCTGGATACCCAGGGCGTTGGTGACTCTTCGCAGGTGGTGGTCAGCGGCTATGTACTGCCGGGTCTACAGGTGAAATATGGGGTGGGGATCTTTGACTCACTCGCAACACTCACGTTACGCTATCGCCTGATGCCCAAGCTATATCTGGAAGCAGTGTCCGGCGTAGACCAGGCACTTGATCTGCTCTATCAGTTTGAGTTTTAGCAATGCGAATATTTGTTTACGGCAGTTTACGAACCAAGCAAGGCAACAGCCACTGGATGACCAACGCCCAGTTGCTGGGAAATTACAATATCGAAAACTACCAGTTGTACAGTCTGGGCCACTATCCAGGCGCGGTTCCGGGGAACGGAACGGTACAGGGGGAAGTTTATCGAATTGATAACGCCACGCTCGCCGAACTTGATGCCTTGCGCACCAGGGGCGGTGAATACGCTCGCCGGTTGATCCAGACGCCGTACGGAAGTGCATGGATGTATGTGTACCAACGTCCGGTCGAGGGGTTAACGCTGATTGAAAGCGGTAACTGGCTGGATCGAGACCAGTACTGATAAAAAACAACGCCACCGAAAGGTGGCGTTGTTTTTTGCGCGCTGCTTCGCAGGTTTGTCTGTAAATTATCCCCGCGTTAACAGTTCTTTCGAGCCCCTTTCCGCTTTGCTCATTTGTCTTTACGCCCTGCTGGTATTCACACTTTTTGTCGCGTAGAACATCACTCACGCCTCAACGGGTTATACTATGTATAACTTTTGGAGGCGACGATGCGTATAACCATTAAGAAATGGGGAAACAGTGCAGGTATGGTCATTCCCGGCGTGGTGATGAAAGATCTCGGTTTAAAACCGGGTCAAAGTATGGAGGCTCAGGTGGTCAATAATCAGTTAGTGCTCACTCCGGTGAGTAAACAGTATTCCCTTGATGAGCTGTTGGCTCAGTGCGATCTCTCAGCGCCTGAAACGGGTGAACAGGAGGTGTGGGGTAAAACCGGGCCAGCAGGTGATGAAGTATGGTAAAGCGCCCCTGTTTTGAACGGGGCGATATCGTACTGGTCGGCTTTGATCCCGTCAGCGGTCATGAACAAAGGGGAATAAGCAGGCCCGCACTGGTGCTTTCCGTCAGCGCGTTTAATAAGCTGGGAATGACGCTGGTGGCACCCATTACGCAAGGGGGAAATTATGCCCGCTACGCCGGATTTAGCGTACCGCTTGCTTGTGAAGAAGGGGATGCTCAGGGCGTGATCCTTATCAACCAGATCCGGATGATGGATTTGGGGGCGCGGCAGGCGAAGCGTATTGGCGTGGCTTCGGATGAAACCGTCGAAGACGTGCTGCTACGGCTCCAGACGATTGTTCAGTGAGGCGCGGCTGGCCGGGTAATGCACACAAAAAAGCCCCGACTCGCGGGGCTTCGTATTCAGCAGTAAGAATTACTTCTTAGCAGCACGCTCGAACGACGCGATGATTTCTGCTTTTGCAGCTTCTGCGTTGTCCCAGCCGTCAACTTTAACCCATTTGCCTTTTTCGAGGTCTTTGTAGTGCTCGAAGAAGTGAGTGATCTGTGCTTTCAGCAGTTCTGGCAGGTCGTTCACATCTTTAATGTGATCGTACTCTTTGCTCAGCTTGGTGTGCGGTACCGCAACCAGTTTCGCATCTTCACCGGATTCGTCGGTCATTTTCAGTACGCCAACCGGACGGCAGCGGATCACTGAGCCTGGCTCCAGCGGGTACGGGGTTGGGACCAGCACGTCAACCGGGTCACCGTCCAGAGACAGGGTGTGGTTGATGTAGCCGTAGTTGCATGGGTAGAACATGGCGGTAGACATGAAACGGTCAACGAACAGTGCGCCGCTCTCTTTGTCCACTTCGTATTTGATAGGATCTGCGTTAGCCGGGATTTCGATAACAACGTAGATGTCTTCTGGCAGTTCTTTACCCGCAGGGACGTTGAGTAAGCTCATGTCTGTATCCTTTAAAATGTATGGTAAACAAGTGGCGAGTATTATAGCCAACTGGCGCTGAATGTCTTCGCTTGTTTTCGCTCTCTCCCGCCCTCGATGACCATTTTCAGTCCCTTCTGATGACAGGAAAATCCATAAACTCAGCCGCATTTTAAATGCTGAAATGAAAGCGATTACAAACTTGTGATTAACGTTTCATTCACTTTTCCGAAGTGTGATGTAACGCAATCCGTTACATCTCGCATTGTCTATAGTTTTCCCGCAGAACATCTTTTAACCAACAATAAACACCCTACGAGGACGTTCATATGTGGAAGCGCTTACTTCTTGTCACAGCAGTTTCGGCAGCCATGTCGTCTATGGCGATGGCCGCACCTTTAACCGTAGGATTTTCGCAGGTCGGCTCTGAATCCGGCTGGCGCGCGGCTGAGACCAACGTTGCGAAAAGCGAGGCCCAGAAACGCGGCATCACGCTGAAAATCGCCGATGGTCAGCAGAAGCAGGAAAACCAGATCAAAGCGGTGCGATCCTTCATCGCGCAGGGCGTGGATGCGATCTTCATTGCCCCGGTGGTTGCCACGGGCTGGGAGCCGGTACTGAAAGAGGCCAAAGATGCTGAAATTCCAGTCTTCCTGCTCGATCGTTCCATCGATGTAAAAGACAAATCTCTCTATATGACCACCGTTACCGCCAACAACGTGCTGGAAGGCCAGCTGATCGGCGAGTGGCTGGTGAAGCAGGTGGACGGCAAGCCGTGTAACGTCGTTGAGCTGCAAGGCACCGTTGGCGCGAGCGTGGCGATTGACCGTAAAAAAGGGTTCGCTGAAGCCATCGCGAAATCCCCAAACATCAAGATTATCCGTTCGCAGTCCGGCGACTTCACCCGCAGCAAGGGTAAAGAGGTCATGGAAAGCTTTATCAAAGCGGAAAACAACGGCAAGAACATCTGCATGGTTTACGCCCATAACGACGACATGGTGATTGGCGCTATCCAGGCCATCAAAGAGGCGGGCCTGAAGCCGGGCAAAGATATCCTCACCGGATCTATCGACGGCGTACCGGATATCTATAAAGCGATGATCGACGGCGAAGCCAACGCCAGCGTGGAGCTGACGCCAAACATGGCTGGCCCGGCGTTCGACGCGCTGGAGAAATTCAAAAAAGACGGCACGATGCCTGAGAAAGTCACCGTCACCAAATCGACGCTCTACCTGCCGGACACGGCAAAAGAAGAGTTAGAGAAGAAGAAAAATATGGGTTATTAAGACCCCTCACCCTGGCCCTCTCCCCATAGGGGAGAGGGAAAAGGGCGGGCTGGGCAGAAAATTAAAGAGTGGCACGAATAGTCCCCTCTCCCCTCCGGGGAGAGGGTTAGGGTGAGGGGGAGGAAAACCATGACCACCGCACAACACCAGGAAATCCTCCGTACAGAGGGCTTGAGTAAATTCTTCCCCGGCGTCAAAGCGCTGGATAACGTCGATTTCAGCCTGCGTCGCGGTGAAATCATGGCGCTGTTGGGTGAAAACGGCGCGGGTAAATCCACGCTGATCAAAGCCCTGACCGGCGTCTATCATGCCGATCGCGGCACCATCTGGCTCGAAGGTAACGCCATTTCGCCCAAAAACACCGCCCACGCCCAGCAGCTTGGCATCGGGACGGTGTACCAGGAAGTCAACCTGCTGCCGAACATGTCGGTGGCCGATAACCTGTTTATTGGCCGCGAGCCGAAGCGCTTCGGCCTGCTGCGCCGCAAAGAGATGGAGGCGCGGGCGACCAAACTGATGGCCTCTTACGGCTTCTCCCTCGACGTGCGTGAGCCGCTGAACCGCTTTTCGGTGGCGATGCAGCAGATCGTGGCGATCTGTCGGGCTATCGATCTCTCGGCCAAAGTGCTGATCCTCGATGAACCCACCGCCAGCCTGGATACTCAGGAGGTGGAGATGCTCTTCACCCTGATGCGCCAGCTGCGCGATCAGGGGGTCAGCCTGATCTTCGTCACCCACTTCCTCGATCAGGTTTACGAGGTCAGCGATCGCATTACCGTACTGCGCAACGGCAGCTTTGTCGGCTGTCGCGAAACCCGCGAGCTGCCGCAGATCGAGCTGGTCAAAATGATGCTGGGCCGCGAGCTGGAAACCAACGCGCTTCAGCGCGCGGGCCGCACGCTGCTGAGCGATAAGCCCGTGGCCGCGTTCAACGACTTCGGCAAAAAAGGGATCATCTCCCCGTTCAGCCTTGAGGTGCGCCCGGGAGAGATTGTCGGGCTGGCGGGGCTGCTGGGATCCGGGCGAACCGAAACCGCCGAGGTGATCTTCGGGATCAAGCCTGCCGACAGCGGTACGGCGCTGATCAAGGGCAAGCCGCACGCCCTGCGATCGCCGCATCAGGCCTCCTGTCTCGGCATCGGTTTTTGCCCGGAAGACAGGAAAACGGACGGCATTATTGCCGCCGCCTCGGTGCGGGAAAATATTATTCTGGCGTTGCAGGCCCAGCGCGGCTGGCTTCGTCCGATCCCCCGAAAAGAGCAAAACGCGATTGCCGAGCGCTTCATCCGCCAGCTGGGGATCCGTACCCCGAGCGCGGAACAGCCGATTGAGTTTCTCTCGGGCGGCAACCAGCAGAAGGTGCTGCTCTCCCGCTGGCTGCTGACCAAACCGCAGTTCCTGATCCTCGACGAGCCCACGCGCGGGATCGACGTGGGCGCGCACGCCGAAATTATCCGCCTGATCGAAACGCTCTGCGCCGACGGCCTGGCGCTGCTGGTCATTTCGTCCGAGCTTGAGGAGCTGGTGGGGTATGCGGATCGCGTCATCATCATGCGCGATCGCAAGCAGGTGGCAGAGATCCCGCTGGATAAGCTGTCGGTTCCGGCGATCATGAATGCCATTGCGGCATAAGGAGTCACCCGTGATGTCCCGTTCTCTCTCGCAAACCGGGGAGCCGAAGCGCCGCTTCAGCTGGCCAACCGGCACACCGCAAATCATTGCCCTGCTGCTGGTGCTGGTGGTGGATAGCCTCGTTTCGCCGCACTTCTTCCAGATTATCGTGCAGGACGGGCGGCTGTTTGGCAGCCCGATCGACATTCTTAACCGCGCGGCCCCCGTGGCGCTGCTGGCAATCGGTATGACGCTGGTTATTGCTACCGGGGGGATTGACCTCTCCGTCGGCGCGGTGATGGCGATTGCCGGTGCCACCGCCGCCTCCATGACCGTGGCCGGGCACAGCCTGCCGGTGGTGCTGCTGGCCGCGCTCGGCACGGGCGTGCTGGCGGGGCTGTGGAACGGCATTCTGGTGGCGGTACTCAAGATCCAGCCGTTTGTCGCCACCCTGATCCTGATGGTGGCCGGGCGCGGCGTCGCGCAGCTGATCACCTCGGGGCAGATCGTCACTTTTAACTCGCCGGAGCTGGCGTGGATCGGCAGCGGTAAATTCCTTTTCTTCCCGACCCCGGTGATTATCGCCCTGGTAACGCTGGTGGTGTTCTGGCTCTTTACCCGCAAAACGGCGCTCGGCATGTTTATCGAAGCGGTGGGGATCAACATCCGCGCGGCGCGAAACGCCGGGGTCAACACCCGCCTGATGGTGATGCTCACCTACGTACTGAGCGGGGTTTGTGCCGCCATTGCCGGGGTGATTGTGGCGGCGGATATTCGCGGTGCCGATGCCAACAACGCCGGACTCTGGCTGGAGCTGGATGCGATCCTGGCGGTCGTCATTGGCGGCGGTTCGCTGATGGGCGGGCGCTTCAACCTGCTGCTGTCGGTGATTGGCGCGCTGATTATTCAGGGGATGAATACCGGGATTTTGCTTTCGGGCTTCCAGCCGGAGCTGAATCAGGTGGTCAAAGCGGTGGTCGTGCTCTGCGTGCTGATCGTTCAGTCGCCGCGCTTTATCAGCATTATTAAGGGGATACGCGGTCATGATAAAACGTAATTTGCCACTGATGATCACGCTGGGCGTGTTTGTGCTGGGCTATCTCTACTGCCTGACCCAGTTCCCCGGCTTCGCCTCCACGCGCGTGATCTGCAACATCCTGACGGATAACGCCTTCCTCGGCATCATCGCCGTCGGCATGACCTTTGTGATCCTCTCCGGCGGGATTGACCTGTCGGTCGGCTCGGTGATCGCCTTTACCGGCGTGTTTCTCGCGAAAGCGATCGGCTTCTGGGGCATTTCGCCGCTGCTGGCCTTCCCGCTGGTGCTGGTGATGGGCTGCGCGTTTGGCGCTTTCATGGGCCTGCTGATCGACGCCCTGAAAATCCCGGCCTTTATCATCACCCTCGCCGGGATGTTCTTCCTGCGCGGCGTCAGCTACCTGGTGTCGGAAGAGTCGATCCCGATTAACCACCCGATCTACGACACCCTTTCAAGCCTGGCGTGGAAAATCCCCGGCGGCGGTCGTCTGAGCGCGATGGGGCTGCTGATGCTTGGCGTGGTGGTTATCGGTATCTTCCTCGCCCACCGCACCCGGTTTGGCAATCAGGTGTACGCCATTGGCGGCAGCGCCACCTCGGCGAACCTGATGGGGATCTCCACCCGCAGCACCACCATTCGCATTTATATGCTCTCGACCGGGCTGGCGACGCTGGCGGGCATTGTCTTTTCGATCTACACCCAGGCGGGCTACGCGCTGGCGGGCGTTGGCGTGGAGCTGGACGCGATTGCCTCGGTGGTGATTGGCGGCACCCTGCTGAGCGGCGGGGTCGGGACGGTGCTCGGCACCCTGTTTGGCGTGGCGATACAGGGGCTGATCCAGACCTATATCAACTTTGACGGCACCCTCAGCTCCTGGTGGACCAAAATCGCCATCGGCATTTTATTGTTCATCTTTATCGCCCTGCAACGCGGCCTGACGGTGCTCTGGGAGAACCGCCAAAGCTCGCCTGTCACGCGCGTGAACACATCAGTAACAGAGCGATAACACGCTGAAATTGCTTAACGTATAAAGTTATAGCCGGTAGCGGCCGATACTCTTCTTTTATGCCAAGAAGTCTCTCGCTACCGGAAATAACATCATGCTGAAAACGCTATCGATTCGTACCGGCTTGCTCTCTTTACTGGCCGTTATGACCCTTCTGCTGCTGATTGTCAGCGGCATTGGTATTTATGCCCTCACACAAAGTTCCTCTTCGCTTCAGCGCATCAACCACCTTCAGGGTGAGCAGATGGTGCAGCTCAACTCAGGCTATACGCTGATTTTGCGCGCGCGCAACGAGGCCGGTCAGGCCGTCCGGATGATGGAGATCGGGATGCTGGACGATGCGGCGAAATCGGTGAAAACCATCAATCAGGAGTTCGACCAGGCGCAGAAAACGCTCAAGCGCGTGATCGACGGCGGCGTGGCCGATCCCGAGGGGCAGCAGCTTCTCGATAAGGTCGCCGTGAGCCTGACCGCCTACAATCAGCAGGGGATCGACCCGATGCGCAAGGCGCTGAACGAGCAGAGCGCCGACGGCTATTACGATCTGCTGGAGAACCGTCTGATCCCGGTGGCGAAGCAGTTTGATAACGACATGCAGGCGTTCCAGGCCTGGAGCGAAGCGCGCGGTAAAGCGGAAGTGAAGGCCGTGCAGGCGAGCAAAACCCGGGTGCTGATCCTGATCGTGGTGGCGGCGCTGTTGACCGCCGCCATTATCGTGCTGGCCTGGCTGGTGCTGCGCCATATGCTGCTCAACCCGCTTTCAGCCTCGATTGCCCAGCTGGAGCACGTGGCGGCGGGGGATTTAACCCATGCCCTCAACGCCCCGGCGAGCCAGGAGTTTAACCGCCTCAACGCGGCCATCGAAGAGATGCGCCAGTCCCTGATGGGGTCGGTGCTGCGCGTACGCGACGCCAGCTCGCAGATTGATACCGGCAGCCGCGAGCTGACGGCGGGGAACATCAACCTTGCCCAGCGCACGGAATCCACCGCTACGTCCCTTGAGCAAACCGCCGCGAGCATGGAAGAGATCACCGCCACGGTGAAACAAAACGCCGACAACGCCCAGCAGGCGCACCAGATGGCGAAAGCGGTGTCCGATACCGCCGATCACGGCAGCGAAATGGTCTGCTACGTGATTGAAAAGATGCGCGATATCTCCGGCAGTTCGGCGCGTATCGCCGACATTCTTAGCGTGATTGACGGCATTGCCTTCCAGACCAACATTCTGGCGCTGAACGCCTCGGTGGAAGCGGCGCGCGCGGGCGAGCAGGGGCGCGGGTTTGCGGTCGTGGCCGGCGAGGTGCGTAACCTTGCCAGCCGCAGCGCCGACGCCGCAAAAGAGATCCGCACGCTGATTAGCGACTCTCAGACGCACGTCAACGAGGGGAGCGAGCTGGCGCAGCAGGCGGGTGAGACAATGGATGAAATTGCCACCGAAGTGCTGCGCATGACCAAACTGATGCACGAGATCGCTACCGCGTCCCAGGAGCAGAGCCGCGGCATTGAGCAGGTTAATATCGCGGTGAACCAGATGGACGAAACGGCCCAGCAAAATGCGGCGCTGGTGCAGCAATCCTCTGCCGCGACGCGTTCGCTTGAAGAGCAGTCCCGTGAGCTGATGGAGGCGATGGCCTCATTTAAATTAACGGCTCAGGCTGTTTAATTGTCATATCCAGCCCTGGCGCAGTCTGTGCCAGGGTTTTATTTACCGCTGAATTAAACTCGCTAATATTATCGTGAATGTTGCTAATTAATAATTCCAACGAGCTGGTTAAGGCTAATGCTTTATCCGTGGGCTCAAGATATAAACCTTTACGCACAAATAAAGGTTCGGCAAACAGCTGATTAAAGCGCTTTAGCGCCAGACTGACCGCCGGGCGTGACATCTCCAGGCGTACAGAGGCTTTCGCCATGCTGCCGCATCTGACCACTTCGATAAAAACAGGAATAAGATTTAAATCGATGCCGGTATTAGCTCGTGAAAAATTCTTCATCACCATGATGCTCCAGGAATACTTAATTAACTGTTTAAAATAATGCAGGAGTGGCGAATTGAATTAAAGCGTCATTTTTATATTCATTTATACGTTAAAATATATAAATGAGTTGGGGAGCCGTCTGGCTCCCCGTTAAAAAGCGTTATGCGTCCGGGAATTCGCGGATAAACCGCTCAACGTCTTCAACCATATGGTTGTTGCCGACGAAGAACGAGCGGCGCTGGTGCAGGCTTTCCGGCACGATGTCCAGAATACGCTCTTTACCGTCGCTCGCCTTGCCGCCCGCCTGCTCCGCCAGGAACGCCATCGGGTTGCATTCGTACAGCAGACGCAGCTTACCGTCCGGGTGGCTGGCGGTGCTTGGATAGAGATAAATCCCGCCTTTCAGCAGGTTGCGGTGGAAGTCCGCCACCAGCGAGCCGATGTAGCGCGAGGTGTACGGGCGCTGGGTGTTTTTATCCTCTTCCTGGCAGAACTTGATGTACTTCTTCACGCCGTTCGGGAATCGGATGTAGTTGCCTTCGTTGATGGAGTAGGTGTTACCCTTCTCCGGGAAGCGCATACGCTCCTGGCTCAGGCAGAATACGCCGAGCGACGGATCGTAGGTAAAGGCGTGAACGCCACAGCCGGTGGTGTAGACCAGCATGGTCGACGAGCCGTAAACCACATAGCCAGCCGCAACCTGGTTGCTGCCCGGTTGCAGGAAATCTTCTTCGGTCACCGGCGTGCCGACAGGCGTCACGCGGCGATAAATGGAGAAAATGGTGCCGACAGAAACGTTAACGTCGATGTTGGAGGAGCCGTCGAGGGGATCCATCAGAACAACGTATTTTGCGTGTTCGCAGCCTTCGAAAACGACGATTTCATCTTCTTCTTCAGAGGCGATACCCGCCACGATGTCGCGCGCGCGCAGTGCAGCTTTCAGTTTTTCATTTGCGAACAGATCGAGTTTCTGCTGAACCTCGCCCTGAACGTTCTCGGCACCGCTGGCACCCAGGATATCGACCAGCCCGGCCTTGTTGATATCACGGTGGATGATCTTAGCGCCCAGCTTTATTGCCGACAGCAAAGCAGTGAGTTCACCGGTAGCATGAGAGAACTCGTGCTGCTTCTCGACAATAAATTCACCTAACGTTTTCATAACACTTTCCCTGCATCTTGTGTGAGTAGAGCGATCGTATGTTCACTAAAACGACTAAAGCCCAACAATCTTAACAAACATTCAAATAGTCGCGCAGAGGTGAATCGCGCCAGCAGATACGGATTTACCTGAAATGCGTTTCACACCCGCTGACATGTGAGTAAAATGTGCGCCAAATTAAAGAAGGATAGTGACGTATGCGCATTCATATATTGGGGATTTGTGGCACTTTCATGGGCGGACTGGCAATGCTGGCGCGCTCGCTGGGCCATGAGGTGACGGGTTCGGACGCCAATGTGTATCCGCCAATGAGCACGCTTCTTGAGAAGCAGGGCATCGATCTGATTCAGGGTTACGATGCCAGCCAGCTCGATTCAGAGCCGGATTTAGTGATTATCGGCAACGCCATGACCCGCGGTAATCCGTGCGTGGAAGCGGTGCTGGAGCGCAACATTCCGTACATGTCTGGCCCGCAGTGGCTGCACGATTTCGTCCTGCGCGACCGCTGGGTGCTGGCCGTGGCCGGTACGCACGGTAAAACCACCACCGCCGGGATGGCGACCTGGATCCTCGAAGCCTGCGGCTACAAGCCGGGCTTTGTGATTGGCGGCGTTCCGGGCAATTTCGACGTCTCCGCGCGTCTGGGCGACAGCCCGTTCTTCGTGATCGAAGCGGACGAATATGACTGCGCCTTCTTCGACAAGCGCTCCAAGTTTGTGCATTACTGCCCGCGCACGCTGATCCTCAACAACCTTGAGTTCGATCACGCGGATATCTTTGACGACCTGAAAGCGATTCAGAAACAGTTTCACCATCTGGTGCGCATCGTGCCGGGTCAGGGGCGCATCATCCTGCCGGAAAACGACATTAACCTGAAACAGACGCTGGCGATGGGCTGCTGGAGCGAGCAGGAGCTGGTGGGCGAGCAGGGCCACTGGCAGGCGAAGAAAACCAACGCTGACGCCTCCGAGTGGGACGTGTGGCTGGACGGCGAAAAGGTCGGTGAAGTGAAGTGGAGCCTGGTGGGCGAACACAACATGCACAACGGCCTGATGGCGATTGCGGCGGCGCGCCACGTGGGCGTTCAGCCTGCTGATGCGGCCGACGCGCTGGGATCGTTCATCAACGCCCGTCGTCGTCTGGAGCTGCGCGGTGAAGCCAACGGCGTGACCGTGTACGACGACTTCGCGCACCACCCAACGGCGATCCTGGCGACGCTCGCGGCGCTGCGCGGCAAAGTCGGCGGCACCGCGCGTATTCTGGCGGTGCTGGAGCCGCGTTCGAACACCATGAAAATGGGGATCTGCAAAGACGATCTCGCCCCTTCTTTAGGCCGTGCCGACGAAGTGTTCCTGCTTCAGCCGCAGCATATTCCGTGGCAGGTTGCGGAAGTGGCTGACGCCTGCGTACAGCCCGCGCACTGGAGTGCAGACGTGGATGCGCTGGCGGATATGGTGGTAAAAACCGCACAGCCGGGGGATCACATTCTGGTGATGAGCAACGGCGGTTTTGGTGGGATCCATCAGAAACTGCTGGACGGTCTGGCGAAAAAAGCGGCAGCGGCCGCCGACGCGTAAAAAAAAGCCCGGTGGCGCTAGCGCTTACCGGGCCTACGTTTTTCGCACGACCTCGACCTTGTAGGCCGGATAAGGCGTTTACGCCGTCATCCGGCGCAAACCGCACGGATTACTCTTCGTTCTCAGACAGCTCGCGCAGATACTGGAAAATCAGGCGCGCGGACTTCGGCGGCTTATTCCCTTCTTTCTCTTTCTTCGCGTTACGGATGAGCGAACGCAGCTGCTGGCGGTCGGCGTCTGGCCACAGGTTTAACACCTCTGGCACCGCATCATCGCCCTGTTCGATCAGACGATCGCGGATCTGCTCAAGCTTGTGGAACAGCGCAACCTGCTGGTTGTGGCGGTTTTTGAGCTTGTCCAGCGCCTGGCGGATCGGATCGACATCGCGCTGACGCAGCATTTTACCGATCAGCTGAAGCTGGCGGCGACGACCCTCTTTTTTGATTTTCTGTGCAAGTTCAATGGCATCGCGCAGATCCTGGTCAAGCGGGAGTTTATCCAGCGAGTTTTTACCCAGCTCTACCATTTCCGCGCCAAGCTGTTTTAACTCTTCGGCGTCGCGTTTAATTTCACTTTTACTGACCCAGATGATCTCATCATCTTCGTCTTCGATGTCATCACCGGGAACGTCGTCGAGCCAGTCTTCGGGCTGCTTAGTCATGTCAGGCTCCTTAAAAAAAGAGGCTAATGTTACCAGTTAAGATGCGCACTGAAAAACGGTTCTCTGATAGACTTCATTTAACTCTCTCTTACAGTATGGCATTTGCGATGAAAGTAACCTCACAAGTTGAAGCGCAGCGTAAGATTCTGGAAGAAGCCGTTTCCACAGCGCTGGCGCTGGCTTCAGAGAAATCAGATGGCGCCGAAGTGGCGGTCAGCAAAACCACCGGTATTAGCGTGAGCACCCGCTACGGCGAAGTGGAAAATGTTGAATTTAACAGCGATGGCGCACTGGGGATCACCGTTTATCACCAGAACCGTAAAGGCAGCGCGTCGTCTACCGATCTCAGCCCGGACGCCATTGCCCGCACGGTGCAGGCGGCGCTGGACATCGCCCGCTATACCTCTCCCGACCCGTATGCTGGCGTGGCAGACAAAGAGCTGCTGGCGTTCGACGCACCGGATCTCGACCTGTTCCACCCGGCGGAAGTGACGCCTGACGAAGCCATCGAACTGGCGGCGCGCGCGGAACAGGCCTCTTTACAGGCCGACAAACGCATCACCAATACCGAAGGCGGCAGCTTTAACAGCCACTACGGCATCAAGGTATTCGGCAACAGCCACGGCATGTTGCAGGGCTACTGCTCCACCCGTCACTCCCTTTCAAGCTGCGTGATCGCCGAAGAAAACGGCGATATGGAGCGTGACTACGCCTACACCATTGGCCGCGCGCTGGGGGATTTGCAGTCTCCTGAGTGGGTCGGTGCCGAGTGTGCGAAGCGCACCCTGTCGCGCCTCTCTCCGCGCAAGCTCTCCACCATGAAGGCCCCGGTTATCTTCGCTAACGAAGTGGCGACGGGCCTGTTTGGTCATCTGGTTGGCGCCATCGCGGGCGGTGCGGTGTACCGTAAATCGACCTTCCTGCTCGACTCTCTCGGCAAGCAGATCCTCCCTGAGTGGCTGACCATTGAAGAGCATCCGCACCTGCTGAAAGGGCTGGCCTCCACGCCGTTCGACAGCGAAGGGGTGCGTACCGAGCGTCGCGACATCATCAAAGACGGCGTTCTGACCCAGTGGCTGCTGACCAACTACTCCGCGCGCAAGCTGGGGCTGAAAAGCACCGGGCACGCGGGCGGGATCCACAACTGGCGCATTCCGGGTCAAGGCTTGAGCTTTAAGCAGATGCTCAAAGAGATGGGCACCGGCCTGGTGGTCACCGAGCTGATGGGCCAGGGCGTAAGCGGCATCACCGGGGACTACTCGCGCGGTGCGGCGGGCTTCTGGGTTGAAAACGGCGAAATTCAGTATCCTGTGAGCGAAATCACCATCGCGGGTAACCTGAAAGATATGTGGAGCAATATTGTGACGGTGGGTAACGATATTGAAACGCGTAGCAATATACAGTGTGGTTCAGTTCTTCTACCGGAAATGAAAATCGCCGGTCAATAATACCCGTCATACTTCACGCTACAGGTGCGTTGGCTGCGCGCGCTCACCCCAGTCACTTACTGATGTAAGCTCCTGGGGATTCACGCACTTGCCGCGTTACTCGGCCTGTGGCCTCGCCCTTAGGGGCCAGCGCAAGCGCTGTTCAAAACGCTATAAGCGTTTTGTCCTGTAACTCGAATTATTGAGGGTATAAGAATGAATTTTTTAATAATAAAAAAGGAAGTGAGCAATGCGTAAACACCTGTTAGCGATCGTCGCCGCCTCAACGCTGGTTCTTGGTTCTGCCGCGTTTGCCGCCGATCTTGAAGACAACATGGATATCCTCAGCGAAAACCTGAAGGTGGTTCAGAAGACGGACAACGCGGCGGACATGAAAGACGCGTTGACCAAAATGCGTGAAGCGGCGCTGGATGCACAAAAATCCACTCCGCCGAAGCTGGAAAACAAAGCGCCTGACAGCGCCGAAATGAAAGATTATCGCCACGGTTTTGACGTGCTGGTCGGCCAGATCGACGGCGCGCTGAAGCTGACGGAAGAAGGTAAAGTGAAAGAAGCGCAGGCGGCAGCGGACCAGTTCGTGACCACCCGCAACACCTATCACAAGAAGTATCGCTAACAGACGCAGCGTCTGAATTGTGAAAGGCGAGGGCTGATGTCCTCGCTTTTTTTATGCGCCGTAATAAGTAAACCCTATCACCGTCACAGTTTTGCGATAACCGCCCCCAACGTTTTCCTTTTTATCCCCCTGATTTACCCACGTAATGCGTGACATTCATCACGTTAAACCAGCGGAATCGCTTTATTCCGCCCATTTCTGTGGCACAGATCACTGCTGCCGCGCCCCTTTCCACTTCGAAGTGGAAAACAACTCGCTACAAACCCGCCACCGCCAGCGTTAGTTTTAACCCAGAGACATTAACGGGGTAAGACGAGTGATTAACGGAGCGGTAATGAACGAGACTGGAGACCTGGCGATGCACACAGAGCAGCTCGCTGACACCATGCTGAAGCAGGTTTATGCCCTGCTCGCCCGGCACGACATCATCCCCAACGCAGTACAGGAGCAGATGCTGACCTCCCACGTTCGCGCGATGGCGCACCGGTCGGTGACCGGCGAGCCGCTGCCGGAAGTGGAAGCAGAGCTGTTCGACGAAATTTCACCGGATTCAATGCAGCTGGCCCGCGAAGTGGTCGCGCAGTTTGGCAATCTTCCTGATGAAGAGGCCTGGCTGCTCTCCGTTCACTTCGAAGTCGCAAAAGACAACCTTTAAGGAGCAACACATGGAACAGATTACAGTCGTGATTGGCGATCGCCTGGGTAAAGGTCAGAAAGTGGCTGCCGGTATCGAAAAAGCAGGTGGACGCGCCGTGGTTGTGCCGGGTATGGCAGCGGATATGAAGCTGGGCGACGTGATGAAAGCGGAAAACGCCACCTTCGGTATCTCCTTCTGCGGCAGCGGCGGCGCGGGCGCTATCACCGCGCAGACCAAGTATGGCTACAAAGCCAAATACGGCATGCGCTCCGTGGAAGAGGGCGTAACCGCCATCAACGAAGGCTGCAACGTGCTGGGCTTTGGCTTTATGGATAAAGAAGAGCTGGGCGAGCGTCTGGTGCAGGCGTGGCAGAAGAAGCACGGCGCGTAAGCATGAAAGAACAGTTCACAACCACCGTGAGAGTCAAAGGGAAGGGCGACGCCAAAGCGCGCGCCTTTGCCGACGCACTCAACCACGTTCAGGCCGCGGTGATGAAAGCCTCACCGCATATCTTACTGCGTATTGAGCCACAGGATGTGCAGGTCGTTCAGGCGCAAGAAGCGGTGCGTAAAGAAGCCTTTCTGTTCTTCTTTTTGCGCCGGGAAAGACGCACCTACAGCGTGGAGCTGGATGTGACCGTCAACGTGACCGCCATCAATCTTGACCAGGTGGACTTTGTCACGCAACGCTGATTATTCATAAAAGGGCAGACTGATGTTCTTAATTATATTAATAAAATCGCTCATCATCGGCGGCCTGGTAGGCGTCGGCGTTGGGGCCGGGGCTGCACGCATGTTTCATGCGCCTACCACTCAGGGTATGGGCGCGTTTCGTACGTTGGGGGAACTGAACTCCTGTGAAGGGGATCCTGCTTCCCACTTCTCCTTTGGGTTAGGTTTCTTCTTTAACGCCTGGGCCTCTTCCGTGGCCGCAGGTGCATTCACCCAGGACGTCGACCACCGCATCATCCCGAACTGGGGCGCGGCGGCGCTGATGATCAAAAACCGTAACGTCGGCGAAACGCTGCACGATCCGCGCAAAATGGCGATTGCCTGCGGCATCATCGGGATGTTTGTCGTCACCTTCCTCAACCTCACCGCCTCGTCCGTTCCGGCCGCGCTTCAGGTTACCGCCGTTAAGGTGCTGGTGCCTGCGGCCAACCTGCTGGTGAACACCGTGATGCCGGTGATCTTCTGGCTGGCGGCCATCGACGCGGGTAAAAAATCGGGCTTCTGGGCCACCGTGTTTGGCGGCGCGGCGCAGCTGATTATGGGTAACGCCGTACCGGGCCTGGTGCTGGGTATCCTGATCGGGAAAGGCGTTGAAGAGAGCGGCTGGAACCACGTCACCAAAGTGATGATGGCGGCCATCGTCGCGCTGTTCGTGCTGAGCGGCTTCTTCCGCGGCTTCGACATGAAGATGATCGAATCCTTCCATCTGACCGTGCCGAACTGGCTCGACATGATCCACAACTCGCTCAGCGGTAAATAACAGGAGCCTCTACATGGAACAGAATAAAGGTTTTTGGTATGCCGACTGGTCGTTCCCGATCTTTGTTGGCCTGCTCTCCTCCGGCGTGTTCGCCGGGACGCACATGTACTACCTCTACGGCATCGGCGCGTTTAACGAAGTGGCCTTCGTGGCGATGCTGAAAGCGGGTATCGATACCGGCGTGTACGGCGCGGTGGCGGCGTTCGGCGCAAGCTTCCTGTTCGCCCGTATCATCGAAGGCTCGCTGGTGGGTATTCTCGATATCGGCGGGGCGATCCAGACCGGCGTGGGCCTCGGCGTTCCGGCGCTGCTGCTGGGCGCGGGCATCATGTTCCCGGTGACCAACTTCATCGCCGCGCTGATCACCGGCCTGGTGATTGGTCTGGCGATTGGCTACGTCATCATCCTGGCGCGTAAGTTCACCATCAATCAGAGCAACTCCACCTACGGGGCAGACGTGATGATGGGCGCGGGTAACGCCTCCGGCCGCTTCCTCGGGCCGTTGATTATCCTCAGCGCCATGACCGCCTCCATTCCTATCGGCGTCGGTTCGCTGTTAGGCGCGCTGCTGTTCTACATCTGGCAGAAGCCAATCACCGGTGGCGCTATCCTCGGTGCCATGATTTTAGGCTGGCTTTTCCCGGTCGCGCTTTAATCCCTGCGGGCGCTGCGGCGCCCGTCTTATCAGGAGATCCCCATGTTTGATTTACTCCTGCGCCGTGCGCGCCTTGCCGACGATACCCTGACCGATATCGCCATTCAGGACGGAAAAATCGCGGCGCTTGGCGAGATTACTACCCCCGCCCGTAAAACGGTTGAGCTGAACGGCGACGTGTTCGTCAGCGCGGGCTGGATTGATTCCCACGTTCACTGCTACCCGAACTCCCCGATTTACCACGACGAGCCGGACAGCGTCGGCATCGCCACTGGCGTTACCTCGGTGGTGGACGCGGGCAGTACCGGAGCCGACGACGTGGACGATTTTTATGAAATCGCCCGTAAAGCCTCCACCGACGTTTTTGCCCTGCTGAATATCTCCCGCGTCGGGCTGATTGCCCAGAACGAGCTGGCGAATATGGCGAATATCGATGCGGACGCGGTGAAGCAGGCGGTAAAACGCCACCCCGATTTTATCGTCGGCCTGAAGGCGCGCATGAGCAGCAGCGTGGTCGGTGAAAACGGCATCACGCCGCTGGAGCGCGCGAAGAGCATTCAGAAAGAGAACGGCGACCTGCCGCTGATGGTCCACATCGGCAACAACCCGCCGAACCTCGATGAAATCGCCGAGCTGCTGAGTTCCGGCGACATTATTACCCACTGCTACAACGGCAAGCCCAACCGCATTCTGACGCCCTCCGGCGAGCTGCGCGCCTCCATCACCAGCGCCCTGAAGCGCGGCGTGCGTCTGGATGTGGGCCACGGCACGGCGAGCTTTAGCTTTGAGGTGGCGAAACGCGCCATCGCGATGGGCATTCTGCCGCACACCATCAGCTCGGATATCTACTGCCGCAACCGTATCAACGGCCCGGTTGGGTCGCTGGCGAGCGTGATGTCGAAATTCCTCGCCATCGGCATGTCGCTGCCGCAGGTGATTGACTGCGTGACCGCGAACGCCGCCGACGGCCTGCGCCTGGCGCACAAAGGGCGCATTGCGCCAGGCCTCGACGCCGACCTGACGCTGTTCACCGTGAAGCGCCAGCCGACGGTATTAACGGACGCTGAAAACGACAGCCTCCAGGCTGAACACATTCTGGTGCCGCTTGCCGCGATCCGCGCGGGCAAGGGCTACATGACCGAACAAGGGAGCACGGAACATGCCTTCGATTTATGAGAAGTACCATTTAAAGCAAGTCATCAACACCTCTGGCCGCATGACGGCGCTGGGTGTCTCCACGCCGCGCCCGGAAGTGGTGCAGGCGGCGATGGACGGCATGAACCACTACTTCGAGATGAAAGATCTGGTGAACAAAACCGGGGAATACATCGCGAAGCTGCTGGATGTTGAAGGCGCGACCGTGGTCTCCTGCGCCTCGGCGGGCATTGCCCAGTCCGTGGCGGCGGTGCTGGTGAAAGACAGCGACTGGCTGCTGGAAAACCTGCACGTCACCCCGATTGAAAACAACGAGATTGTGCTGCCGAAAGGACACAACGTGAACTTTGGCGCGCCGGTCGGGACGATGGTTGCGCTCGGCGGTGGCAGGCTGGTGGAGGCGGGCTACGCCAACGAATGCTCTGCCGATCAGCTGGCGGCGGCGATCACCCCGCGCACGGCGGCGATCCTCTACATCAAATCTCACCACTGCGTGCAGAAAAGTATGCTCAGCGTCGAGCAGGCGGCGGTGGTCGCGCGTAAACACGATCTGCCGCTGATCGTCGATGCGGCAGCGGAAGAAGATCTTCACGCGTACTACCGCTCCGGCGCCGATCTGGTGATCTACAGCGGCGCGAAGGCGATTGAAGGGCCAACCAGCGGGCTGGTGATCGGCAGAACCCAGTACGTCGAGTGGGTGAAGCGCCAGACGGCAGGCATTGGCCGCGCCATGAAGGTGGGTAAAGAGGGCATTCTCGGCCTGACCTGCGCCATCGAGCACTACCTGACGGCGACCAAAGAGAGCGGTGCCGAAATGGTGGCGAAGATGACGCCGTTTATCGACGCGCTCAACACCCTGAACGGCGTTACCGCGCGCGTGGTCTGGGACAGCGCCGGACGCGACATCGCCCGCACCGAAATCAAGTTTGACGAAGCCATGACGGGCGTCGGCACCGGTGACCTGGTGAATGCGCTTAAGCAGGGCGAGTACGCCATTTATTTCCGTGGCTACAAGGCCAACGAAGGGATTATCGAAGCGGACGTGCGCAGCGTGAACGCCGAACAGCTGAACATTGTGTATCGCCGCATTAGCGAAGTGTTAGGACAGGAGAAAAACGCATGAAACTGACCCCCAACTTTTACCGTGACCGCGTGTGCCTGAACGTGCTGGCGGGCTCGAAAGCCAACGCCAGCGCCATTTACGAGGCGGCGGAAGGCCACGTGCTGGTGGGCGTGCTCTCCAAAAATTATCCGGACGTGGCAAGCGCCGTGGCCGATATGCGTGAATACGCGGCCCTGATTGATAATGCGCTCTCCGTCGGCCTCGGCGCGGGCGACCCGAACCAGTCGGCGATGGTGAGTGAAATCTCCCGTCAGGTGCAGCCGCAGCACGTCAACCAGGTCTTCACCGGCGTTGCCACCAGCCGCGCGCTGCTGGGGCAGAGTGAATCCGTGGTCAACGGCCTTGTCTCCCCGACCGGCACCGTCGGCATGGTCAAAATCTCCACCGGCCCGCTGAGCAGCACTGCACCGGACGGCATCGTGCCGGTTGAAACCGCGATTGCCCTGCTGAAAGACTTCGGCGGCAGCTCGATCAAATACTTCCCGATGGGCGGCCTGAAGTGCCGTGACGAGTACAACGCGGTGGCGGAAGCCTGCGCGCGTCACGACTTCTGGCTGGAGCCAACGGGCGGCATCGATCTGGACAACTTCGAAGAGATTTTGCAGATTGCGCTGGACGCGGGCGTGAGCAAGATTATCCCGCATATCTACAGCTCGATTATCGACAAAGCCAGCGGCGACACGCGCCCGGAAGACGTGCGCACGCTGCTGGACATGACGAAGAAGCTGGTTAAATAAAACAAAACCTTACCCCTCACCCCGGCCCTCTCCCCAAAGGGGAGAGGGTGTAATCGTCCCCTCTCCCCTTTGGGGAGAGGGTTAGGGTGAGGGGAATCAAACCGCACAGTCCCAGGAGCCACCATGCACACCCGTACCCTGCTTGTCGCTTCACTCTCTTTACTCGCTACCGCCGCCGTTGCCCAGACCCAGTACGCCTGGGTAGGTACCTATAACCCCAACGGTGAAGGGCTGTACCGCTTTACCGTCGATCCGCAAACCGGCGCGCTCGGCAGCAAAACGCTGGTGAGCAAGCTGCCGAACGCCGCGCAGCTCACCGCCTCGCACGACGGCAAAACGCTCTATCTGGCAAGCGAGGTGGAGCAGGGCGTGGTGCAGGCGCTGCGCGTGGGCGATAACGGCGAGCTGAGCGAACTGAATCAGGTGGCGTCCGGCGGGGCGGGGCCGGTGTATCTCTCCCTGACGCCGAACGGCAGGCATCTGCTGGTGGCGAACTACGTCAGCGGCACCGTTGCGGTGCTACCCGTAGAACAGGACGGCAGCCTGGGCGAGGCCACGGATACTCATCAGGATAGCGGTGAGCCAGGTGCGGCCAAACCGGAAGCCGCGGCAGAGGGCAGCTTTGCCATCAGCGATCATAACGGCCCACATGCGCACATGATCGCCGCCGATCCGAGCGGGAAGTTCGTGTTTTCTACCGATCTGGGGCTGGATCGGATCTATCAGTACCGTTTTGACGATCGCAGCGGAAAGCTGACCCCGAACGATCCGCCGTTTATCAGCGCCTCGTCAAAAGGGGCCGGGCCGCGCCATTTCGTCTTTACACCGAAAGGCGACGCCCTGTGGCTGATTAACGAAGAGGCATCCACCCTGACGCATTACGCCATAGACGCCGACGGCAGGCTGAAAGAGGGCAAAACGCTCTCATCCCTGCCGGAAGGCTACAAAGGCACCAGCTTCGCCGCCGGGCTGGCGCTGAGCGCCGACGGAAAACAGCTGTATGTTGCTAACCGTTTGCATAACAGCATCGGGCACTTTACCGTAACAGCGGATGGCACGCTGACCCACCAGGACGATGTCTGGACGCGAGGCGATTATCCGCGCACCCTGACGCTCGATAAACAGGGGCGCTGGCTGTACGTCATGAACCAGCGCAGCGATAACATCACCCGTTTCCGCGTCGAAAAAGACGGCAAGCTGCACTTCGAGCCGGACTACATCCCGGTCGGCAGTCCATCCCAGATGGTCATTTCACCTTCACCCTGAGCCGTAAGAGGACAACGACGTGCGATTTCCGAACCAACGTTTAGCGCAACTTTTCGATCTGTTGCAAAACGAAACGCTGCCGCAGGACGAGCTGGCGCAGCGATTATCGGTCTCCACGCGTACCGTTCGTGCTGATATCACCGCCCTGAATGCGCTGCTGGCAGACCACGGCGCACAGTTTATTTTGAGCCGTGGCAATGGCTATCAGCTCAAAATCGACGATGCGGCGCGGTATCAGGCGTTGCAGGAATCTCATCCGCGCGCGCTGCGCATTCCCCGCACGGGGCCGGAGCGCGTGCATTATCTGGTGGTGCGTTTTCTGACCTCGGCGTTTTCGCTGAAGCTGGAAGATCTGGCGGACGAGTGGTTCGTCAGCCGCGCCACCCTGCAAAATGACATGGTGGAAGTACGCGAGTGGTTCCACCGCTACAACCTGACGCTGGAAACCCGCCCGCGCCACGGCATGAAGCTGTTTGGCAGCGAAATGTCGACCCGCGCCTGCCTGACCGATCTGCTCTGGGATCTGGCGCAGCAGGACAGCCTTAACCCGCTGGTGACCGAAGTGGCGCTTAACGCGGGCGTGCCCGAACAGATGGCAACGGTGCTGCACGATGCGCTAACCCGCCACCATATTCGCCTGACCGACGAAGGGGAGCTGTTCCTGCGCCTCTACTGCGCGGTGTCGGTGCGCCGCATCAGCGAGGGCTACCCGCTGCCGGAATTCCACGCCGAAGACGTGGAGGAGAACGTGCGCGAGGCGGCGAAAGATATCGCCGTCGCCATTCAGCAGCTGGCGGGCAAAGCGCTGTCGCCGTCGGAGGAGAGCTGGCTGTGCGTTCACATCGCCGCGCGCCAGATCCAGGAGATCGCCCCGAGCGCGATCAACGCCGACGACGACGAGGCGCTGGTGAACTACATCCTGCGCTACATTAACACCCACTATAACTACAACCTGCTCAGCGACGCGCAGCTGCACGCGGATCTGCTCACCCATATCAAAACCATGATCACCCGCGTGCGGTATCAGATCATGATCCCCAATCCGCTGCTGGATAACATCAAGCAGCACTACCCGATGGCGTGGGACATGACCCTGGCGGCGGTATCAAGCTGGGGCAAATACACGCCGTACGTGATCAGCGAAAACGAGATCGGCTTCCTGGTGCTGCATATCGGCGTCGGGCTGGAACGTCACTACAACATTGGCTACCAGCGCCAGCCGCGCGTGCTGCTGGTGTGCGACGCGGGCAACGCGATGGTGCGGATGATCGAGGCGGTGCTTCAGCGCAAATACCCGCAGATTGAGGTGACGCGAACGCTTACCCTGCGCGAGTACGAGCTGGCCGACGCCATCAGCGAAGACTTTGTGATCTCCACCGCCCGCATCAGCGAAAAAGCCAAACCGGTGGTGACGATCGCGCCGTTCCCGACCGACTATCAGCTGGAGCAGATCGGCAAGCTGGTGCTGGTGGACCGCACCCGCCCGTGGATGCTGGACAAATACTTCGACGCCGCCCACTTCCGCATTATCGACAAGCCGATTGACCAGCAGACCCTGTTCCGCGAGCTGTGCGAACAGCTGGAACGCGAAGGCTTTGTCGGCGCAGAGTTTCTGGACTCGGTCGTCGAGCGTGAGGCGATCGTCAGCACCATGCTCGGCGACGGCATCGCGCTGCCGCACTCCCTCGGATTGCTGGCGCAAAAAACCGTGGTCTATACGGTGCTCGCCCCGCAGGGCATCGCCTGGGGCGACGAAACCGCGCACGTTATTTTCCTGCTCGCCATCAGCAAGAGCGAATACGAAGAGGCAATGGCGATCTACGATATCTTCGTCACCTTCCTGCGCGAACGCGCCATGACGCGCCTGTGCGGCTGCGGCGATTTCGCGGAGTTTAAGGCGGTGGCGATGGAGAGCTTGAGTCGGTTTTGAGAAGCGTTATCCAGAATTCGATGTAATGCGAATGTAATGCTAAACTGCATTACACATTCTCATTTCCCGGAGGCATAATGGCCACGCTTAACGTCCGTCTGGATGACAAACTCAAAAACGAGGCTTATGCCGTGCTGGAAAAACTCAATATCACACCTACCGAGGCGGTACGCCTGCTGTTTCAGTACGTCGCGGAAACGGGACGTATGCCGGTGAAAACCGTGACCATCAGCGATAGCGAAGAAGCCCTCATTCAGACAGTCCGGGAGCGACTGGCGGCGCCACAAAAGGGAATTAAGGTCAGTCTGGATGACTTATGAACTGGAATTCGATCCGAGAGCATTAAAAGAGTGGCATAAGCTGGGCGATACGGTGAAAGCCCAGTTTAAGAAGAAACTCGCTGGCGTGTTGCTCAATCCCCGCATTGAGTCGGCTCGCCTGCATGGTCTGCCTGACTGTTATAAAATCAAACTTAAATCGTCAGGGTTTCGGCTGGTCTATCAGGTTCAGGATAACGTGGTGACGGTATTTGTTGTCGCCATTGGGAAAAGAGAGAAGTCAGCCGTTTATCAGGATGCCACTAAACGGCTTTAGCGATCACCGTAAATGATGCACAGCCTGGTTACTGCTGCCGCGCCAGATTAGCGCCGGGTCTTTTAAATCCTGCACGAACTTGCCGTCGACCAGGACGTTAATCAGGTCAACCACTTCCCGTTGTTCGGCATTCAGTTCACCCAGCTTATATCCCGTCCACACCCAGATATCTTTTCCGGCGCACTCGCGGCGGATACGTTTTACCAGCTTCAGTATATCCGGCACGTTTTGCGGGTGCAGCGGATCGCCGCCGGAGAGCGAAATCCCCTGGCGTTTGATGCGGGTGTCGTTGAGATCCTTGATGATGTTATCTTCCATCTCGGTGGTAAACGGCATCCCGGAGTTCAGCCGCCAGGTGCTTTTGTTGTAGCAGCCAGGGCATTCGTGGACGCAGCCGGAGACAAACAGGGTGCAGCGGGTGCCGGGGCCGTTGACGATGTCGACGGGGTAGTACTGGTGATATCGCATAGAAAATGTCCAGAGAATACGAGCGCGCTGATGCCCTCACCCCGGCCCTCTCCCACGGGGAGAGGGGGAAGAGTTCCCTCTCCCCGTGGGAGAGGGGTAGGGTGAGGGGGAGAACACGGCGAAAAACTTAACCGATCTGCCCATTCCCCAGGTGCTTCACGCGGCGTTTAACCTCTTCCTGCTTGCCGGCGTTAAACGGACGGGCGTCCGGGCTGCCGAGATAGCCGCACACGCGGCGGGTGACGGACACGCGCGCCGCGTCGTGGTTGCCGCATTTCGGGCAGGTAAAGCCTTTACTGGTACATTCAAACTCACCGGTAAAGCCGCACTCGTAGCACTCGTCGATTGGCGTGTTGGTGCCGTAATACGGGACGTGCTGATAGCTGTAATCCCACACGTCTTCCAGCGCCTTCAGGTTGTGCTGGATGTTCGGGTACTCGCCGTAGCAGATGAATCCGCCGCTGGCGATCGGTGGATACGCCGCTTCGAAATCAATCTTGTCGTACGGGTTCACCTTCTTCTCCACGTCCAGGTGGAAGCTGTTGGTGTAGTACCCTTTGTCGGTCACCCCTTCCACTACGCCAAACTCGGCGGTGTCCAGACGGCAGAAGCGGTCGCACAGGTTCTCGCTCGGCGTGCTGTACAGGCTAAAGCCGTAGCCGGTCTCTTCTTTCCACTGCTCAACCGCGTCGCGCAGGCGCTGAACGATGGCGATCCCTTTCTGGCGCAGGGCCTCGCTGTCGTACATATGCGTATCGCCAGCCAGCGCGTTGATGGTTTCGTGAATGCCGATATAGCCCAGAGAAATAGACGCGCGGCCGTTTTTGAAGATCTCGGACACGTCATCGTCCGCCTTCAGGCGGACGCCGCAGGCCCCTTCCATATAGAGGATTGGCGCGACGCGGGCCTTCACCCCTTCGAGGCGCGCGATGCGGGTCATTAGCGCTTTACGCGCCAGCGCTAAACGCTCGTCCAGCAGCGTCCAGAAGGCCTCTTCATTGCCTTTGGCCTCCAGCGCGATGCGCGGCAGGTTCAGGCTGATCACGCCCAGGTTGTTGCGCCCGTCGTGGATCTGCTCGCCGTTTTCATCTTCATACACGCCGAGGAAGCTGCGGCAGCCCATCGGGGTTTTGAACGAGCCGGTCACTTTCACCACCTGGTCGTAGTTCAGGATGTCCGGGTACATGCGCTTGCTCGCGCACTCCAGCGCCAGCTGTTTGATGTCGTAGTTCGGATCGCCGAACTTGTGGTTCAGGCCGTCGCGAATAGCGAAGACCAGTTTCGGGAACACGGCGGTTTTACGGTTTTTGCCGAGGCCCGAAATACGGTTACGCAGAATAGACTGCTGGATCAGACGCGATTCCCAGCTGGTGCCCAGACCAAAGCCGAAGGTTACAAACGGCGTCTGGCCGTTGGCGGTGTGCAGCGTGTTCACCTCGTATTCGAGGGACTGGAAGGCGTCGTAGCACTCTTTTTCGGTACGGGAATGGGCGTAGCCGTCCGCGTCCGGGATCTGCCACTCTTCCGCCGTTTTACGGTGCTTGTTGAAGCTCGCGGTCACGAACGGCGCCAGCACTTCATCAATACGGTTAATGGTGGTGCCGCCGTAAATATGGCTCGCGACCTGGGCGATAATCTGCGCCGTCACGGCGGTGGCGGTAGAAATAGACTTCGGCGGTTCGATCTCCGCGTTACCCATTTTGAAACCGTGGGTCAGCATCCCTTTCAGATCGATCAGCATGCAGTTGAACATCGGGAAGAACGGCGAATAGTCGAGATCGTGATAGTGGATCTCGCCGCGCTCGTGCGCCGACACCACGTCGCGCGGCAGCAGGTGCTGACGGGCGTAGTGTTTGGCGACGATACCCGCCAGCAGGTCGCGCTGGGTCGGGATCACTTTACTGTCTTTGTTGGCGTTCTCATTGAGCAGCGCGGAGTTAGTCTGCTCTACCAGGCCGCGGATCTCCTGGTTCAGGCGGCCGCGCTTTTCACGCTGCACGTCACGGTCGTGGCGATACTCAATGTAGGCGCGCGCCAGCTGTTTGTACGGGCCCGCCATCAGCTGGTTTTCCACCGCAGTCTGGATCTCGTTGATGTCGACCTGGCTGCGCTCGTTCATCTGGCTGCTGACGATTTCTGCGACGGTGGCGCAATAATCTGCGTCATCGACTCCCGATGCTTTAGCGGCACGCAGAATCGCTTCTTTGATGCGCTCTGATTTAAACGGCACTTTACAGCCATCTCGTTTCATCACATGCGGTGTCATGATCGCTCCATATTAAAAACAGGTTATCCACAGAGGCGGGAAAGTATTCACTGGACTTATTGCCAACCAGACCAGCCACTTCCCCGGTTCCCAACCTCTTTTATCCACAATTCCGGCAAGCTGCGTTGTCGTTTTGTTGTTGGAATAGTAGACGATAAATACAAGATGTTGGGTCGGCCTGCATTTTAAGTGCTACATATAGTGATTTGCATCAAACATGTTTGCGATTTTTTTGATGCAGAACAAAGTAAAAAGACGAGAGTACAAATGGCGGGCGCTACAGCGGAATGTAAATTATGAGAGGAAAAATCTGATTAATTATTCAACAAAAACAGTAAAGTAAACCGGGCCACTCCCTGTGCCCGGCTTATGGATTTACGACTGGAGCCACCAGACGGCCTCAAACGGGCGCAGCGTCATCGCCTGCGGCGCGTTGGCGGTTTCCGCGTAGTTGCTCATTAATACCTGCCACTCGCCGCCGGGGGCGTCTGGCTGCCATGAGTGGCACTCGCGGCTGAGGTTGGCGGCCACAATCAGGGTCTGCCCCTGCCACTGACGACGGTAGCACCACAGCGCCGGGTGGTCGGGCAGCAGATCCTGATAATCCCCCCACGTCAGCACCGGCTGCGTTTTGCGCAGGGCAATCAGCGCCTGATAGGTGTAGAAGACCGAGTCCGGATCGCTCAGCGCCGCGCTGGCGTTGATCTCCGGGTAGTTATCGCAAAGCCCGATCCACGGCTCGCCCGCGGTAAAGCCCGCGTTTGGCGTGGCGTCCCACTGCATTGGCGTGCGGCTGTTGTCGCGGGATTTGCTGGCGAGAATATCCAGCAGCTCGTCCGCTTCACGGCCTGCTGCGCGCAGCTCGTGGAACATGTTCAGGCTCTCCACGTCGCGATAATCGGTGATCTGACCGAAGTGCGGGTTGGTCATCCCCAATTCTTCGCCCTGATAGATATAGGGCGTGCCCTGCATGCCGTGCAGCACCATCGCCAGCATTTTCGCCGACGGGACGCGGTACTCGCCCTCGTCGCCAAAGCGCGACACGATGCGCGGCTGATCGTGGTTACACCAGAACAGCGCGTTCCACGCCGTGTTGTGCATCCCCTGCTGCCAGTGGCTGAACAGGGTTTTCAGCGCCACAAAGTCGGGTCGCGCCTTCGTCCATTTCAGCCCGCCGGGGTAATCCACCTTCAGATGGTGGAAGTTAAAGGTCATCGACAGCTCGCGCCCGTCCAGCGCCGCGTACTGCTGGCAGTTCTCTAACGAGGTCGAGGACATCTCGCCCACCGTCATCAGGTTACGCGGGATAAACACGTCGCGGCTCATCTCCTGCAAATACGCGTGCACGCGCGGCCCGTCGGTATAGAAGCGGCGGCCGTCGCCGATCTCGTCGTTCGGGAAATCCTGATTTTTCGAAATCAGGTTAATCACGTCCAGACGCAGGCCGTCCACGCCGCGATCGGCCCAGAACTCGCACACCTTTTTCAGCTCGGCGCGCACGTCCGGGTTTTCCCAGTTGAGATCCGCCTGCTCGGGGGCGAAGAGGTGCAGATAATACTGCTCGCTGCCCGCGTCCCAGCGCCAGGCGTTGCCGCCAAACTTGGAGAGCCAGTTGTTCGGCAGCGCGTCCGGCGTGCCGTCGCGCCAGATATAGAACTGACGATACGGGCTCTCTTTTTTCAGCGATTCGCGGAACCACGCGTGCTGGGTGGAGGTATGGTTCAGCACCATATCCAGCACGATGCGGATGCCGCGCTCGTGCGCCTGGGCCACCAGATGGTCAAAATCGTCCAGCGTGCCGTAGGCCGGATCGATGGCGGTGTAGTTCGCCACGTCGTAGCCGTTATCCACCTGCGGGGAGATGTAGAACGGGGTCAGCCAGATGGCGTCAACGCCGAGGGTTTTCAGGTAGTCGAGGCGCTGGGTGACCCCGCGTAAATCTCCCGTGCCGCAGCCGGTGGTGTCCTGAAAGCTTTTTGGGTAAATCTGGTAGATGACGCCGTTTTGCCACCAGTGGGGAAGCGTGTTCATAGTAAGTTCCTGCAAATGCGAAGGGGCGCAACTGCGCCCCGAAAGTGAAGTTAAACGATTTGAAGCGTGCCCTGGCGGAACTTACGCTGGTAAACCACGGTGGTCAGTATCATTGGCACCACAATCGCGACCGCCATGGCCATGGCAAACACCTGCCAGAACGCGGGTTGGATGGAGAGGATGCCCGGCAGGCCGCCGACGCCAATACCGTTCGCCATTACCCCGCTCAGGCCGCAAATCAGGCCCGCCAGCCCGGAACCAATCATTGCGCACAGCATCGGGAAGCGGTATTTCAGGTTGATGCCGTACATCGCGGGTTCGGTCACGCCGAGGTAGGCGGAGATGGCCGCAGGGACGGAGATTTCACGCTCGTTATGCTTACGGCTGACGATGATAATGCCCGTAACCGCCGCCGCCTGAGCGATGTTGGAGAGGGCAATAATCGGCCAGACCGGCGTACCGCCGAGGCTCTGGATCATCTGCATATCAATCGCCAGGGTGGTCTGATGCACGCCGGTGATCACCAGCGGCGCATACAGGAAGCCAAACAGCGCGGCGCCAATCGGCGCGAAGCTGCCGGTCATCAGGTGACGCACCGCGTAGGCCACACCGTCGCCAATCATGCGGCCAAACGGGCCGATAAAGGCGTGGGCCAGGAACACGGCGATAATCAGGGAGCAGACCGGCACCACCACCAGATAGAGGTAATCCGGCACGATGCGTTTCAGGCGCGTTTCAATCACGCCCAGCGCCAGACCCGCCAGCAGGGCCGGAATGACCTGCGCCTGGTAGCCCACTTTGGCGATGGTAAACAGGCCGAAGTTCCAGACCTCCGGCACCTGCTGCCCAAGTAAGTAAGCGTTCATTAACTGCGGAGAGACCAGCGTAATGCCGAGTACGATACCCAGAATCGGCGTGCCGCCCATCTTGCGCACCGCCGACCAGCAGATGCCGACAGGCAGGTAAAAGAAGATGGCTTCGCCAATCAGCCACAGGAAGTCGTAGATGCTTTGCAGCGCCGGGTACATCTGCGCCAGGGTTTTGCCGTCGCTCATCGGCACGTCGCCAATCACGTTACGGAAGCCCAGAATCAGGCCCCCGCTGATCAGCGCCGGGAGCAGCGGGAAGAAAATTTCCGCGAAGTGGGAGATCAGCTGCTCGTGCCACTTCATATTCTGGCGCGCGGCCTTCTTCGCCTGCTCTTTATTGGCAGAAGAGTGCCCGGTTGTCGCCAGCAGAGCCTGATAGTAATCGCCCACTTCGGTACCAATCACCACCTGGAACTGCCCGGCGTTGGTGAAGCAGCCTTTTACCATTTTCAGCTCTTCAATGGCCTTCGGATTGGCTTTGGCCGGATCGTTAAGCACAAAGCGCAGGCGGGTAATGCAGTGGCTGACGGTAGCAATGTTTTCGCGCCCGCCGACCAGCACGATCAGCTGGTCGATATCTTCTTGTCTGACTTTACTCATCATGAAACCTCATGACTGATTGATAGGGGTTATGACCTGAGCGCAAGCCTACTCCTTCAGCGTAACGGCGAAAATGGGAACGTTCCCGAAACCGGGCGAGGATCACAATAATCCGCTTTTGAGGGTTAAGAGAGGTGGGCGGGGATCACTATCTGGCGCGGCTCTGCGCGGCCGTTAATCTGCTCGATAAGCTGCGCGGCGGCCTGACGGCCCGACTCGGCGTAGCCCGGATCGACGGCGATGATTTCCGGGTGCAGGAACTTCATCAGCGGCGTGCTGCCGACGCTTGCAATCTGGAGGCTGTCGATGCGCTGTTCCTGTAAATACTTGCTCGCGCCAAGCGCCAGCGTATCGGTGGCGCAGACCAGCGCGGTGGTTTGTGGGGTGAGGACGCTGGCGACCTGTTCATAACCCTGCTTCATGCCCAGCCCGGGCAGCGAGGCCACGGCGGGCAGGTTATGCTGTTTACAAAACGCCAGATAGGCTTCGTGACGGCGTTTGCCGGTGGTGACGTCCGCGTGCGGCACGCCAAGATAGCTGATGTGACGATGCCCTTTATCGTACAGGCGCTGCATCAGGGTAACGATCGCCCCTTCGTCGTCGTAACAGACGGAGGCGAAGCCTTTCGCATCGCGCGCCAGCAGCACCAGCGACGGCTTCCAGGGCTTGAGCATCTCTTCTTTCAGGCCGGTAAAACCAAACAGCACCACGCCGTCGATATTGCGGCGCTGCAACATGCCCAGGTGCTCTTCCACCATCTGCGGCGAGAACTGGCTCTCCATCATGATCGGATCGTAACCCTGCTCGTAAAAGGCGGGGAGCATGGTCTGAACGGCCAGGTTTTCAGAGAGGGAATCCAGACGCGACACGATAATCGCCACCACTTTGTCGCTCTGCCCACGCATGGCGCGCGCGGAGCGGGAAGGGGAAAAACCGTGCTGATTCATGACCGCCTCGACGCGTTCCCGCGTGCGCTCGCTGACCCCGCTTTCGTTATTCAGCACGCGCGACACGGTGGATTTCCCCACGCCGCTTAAACGCGCGATGTCTTTAATCGTAAGGCGGTTTTGCATGTTGTATTCCCTGTGACAACGACAAAGTGGTCAATTGAGCCCAATAACTTATACACAAAATCATTCGAGTTGCATCAAGGCGGCAAGTCTGAGAATCCCCAGGAGCTTACTCGAGTAAGTGACTGGGGTGAGCAGACGCAGCCAACGCAGGGGCAGCTTGAAGGATGACGTGTATAAAGCGATTTCGCTATGGGCAAAGTCTGGTTTACGTTCGGTTTATTTGCCCGGGGTTATGATAACGCCCGATTCGTCATAAACGGTACGGTTAAATCCGTATACTGCGCGGCGACACTGACTTTTACTTACCGGAGGCTTAATGGATCCCGATCCCACACCTCTCCTGAACGGGAGAACCCCTTCTATCCGGTAAGCCAGCCTGTTGCTGTCTCACCGGCGTGAGGCAGTAACGTCCAGACGTTCCTGCTTGAAAAATTGAGTGCCTCTCAGGTACGGCGTTGCCACGCCTGAAGGAAATGCTGCGTCCGCCCTGGCGGATGCGGAGGAATGACTATGCTGAAAAATATTACCCGCCAGCTGTTTGCTCAGCTGAACCGCCACCTGCCACACCGTCTTGTGCGGCGTGACCCTATGCCCGACGGCAAAAACCTGAGCAGCGCGGCCATTCCCGCCTCGCTGACCGAACGCTGCCTCAACGTGGCGGCAATGGATGAAAACGAAGTCTGGCGCGCGTTCGGCGGCCATCCCGAAGGGCTGAACGCGGCGGAGGTTGAAAAAATCCGCGCCAGAGCGGGCAGCAATCGCATCCCGGCACATAAACCGGCCCCCTGGTGGGTACACCTGTGGATCTGCTATCGCAATCCCTTCAATCTGCTGCTGACGGTGCTGGGCATTATCTCCTATTCCACCGAAGATCTGTTCGCCGCCGGGGTTATCGCCCTGATGGTGGGGATCTCAACCCTGCTGAACTTTATCCAGGAGGCCCGCTCGACCAAAGCGGCGGACGCGCTGAAAGCGATGGTCAGCAACACCGCCACGGTCTCGCGCGTGATTAACGATCTGGGGGAAAACGCCTGGCTTGAGCTGCCTATCGACCAGCTGGTGCCGGGCGATCTGGTGAAGCTGGCGGCCGGGGATATGATCCCGGCGGATTTACGCATTATTCAGGCCCGCGATCTGTTCGTGGCGCAGGCGTCCCTGACCGGGGAATCCCTGCCGGTGGAAAAGATCGCCCGCAGCCGCGACCCGCAGCAGGTGAACCCGCTTGAGTGCGATACCCTGTGCTTTATGGGCACCAACGTGGTGAGCGGCACGGCGCAGGCGATCGTCATGGCCACCGGGGGTAACACCTGGTTTGGACAGCTGGCCGGGCGCGTAACGGAGCAGGAGAGCGAGCCGAACGCGTTCCAGAAAGGCATTGGCCGCGTCAGTATGCTCCTGATCCGCTTTATGATGGTGATGACGCCGATCGTGCTGCTGATCAACGGCTACACCAAAGGCGACTGGTGGGAAGCGGCGCTGTTCGCGCTCTCCGTGGCCGTGGGGTTAACGCCGGAGATGCTGCCGATGATCGTCACCTCCACGCTGGCGCGCGGGGCGGTCAAACTCTCTAAGCAAAAGGTGATCGTCAAACACCTCGACGCCATTCAGAACTTTGGTGCGATGGATATTCTCTGCACCGATAAAACCGGCACCCTGACCCAGGATAAAATCGTGCTGGAGAACCACACGGATATCGCCGGGAAAACCAGCGACCGCGTGCTGCACTGCGCCTGGCTGAACAGCCACTACCAGACCGGGCTGAAAAACCTGCTCGACGTGGCGGTGCTGGAAGGGGTAGACGAAGAGTCGGCCCGCACGCTCTCCGGCCGCTGGCAGAAGGTGGACGAAATCCCGTTTGATTTTGAGCGCCGCCGCATGTCCGTAGTGGTCAGCGAACAGCCGGACGTTCACCAGCTGATCTGCAAAGGGGCGCTACAGGAGATCCTCAATGTCTCTACCCAGGTGCGGTACAACGGTGACATCGTCCCGCTGGACGACGCTATGCTGCGCCGCATCAAGCGCGTCACCGATAACCTCAACCGCCAGGGGCTGCGCGTGGTTGCGGTCGCCAGCAAATTCCTGCCTGCCCGTGAGGGGGACTATCAGCGCATCGACGAATCCGACCTGATCCTCGAAGGGTACATCGCGTTCCTCGATCCGCCGAAAGAAACCACCGCCCCGGCGCTGAAGGCGCTGAAGGCGAACGGCATTACGGTCAAAATCCTCACCGGCGACAGCGAGCTGGTGGCGGCCAAAGTGTGTCATGAAGTGGGGCTGGACGCGGGCGACGTGGTGGTGGGCAGCGACATTGAACACCTTTCCGACGACGAGCTGGCGGCGCTTGCCCGGGGCACCACGCTGTTTGCCCGCCTGACGCCGATGCATAAAGAGCGCATTGTCACCCTGCTGCGCCGCGAGGGGCACGTGGTGGGCTTTATGGGCGACGGTATCAACGATGCGCCCGCACTGCGCGCGGCGGATATTGGTATTTCCGTGGACGGCGCGGTGGATATCGCCCGTGAAGCGGCGGATATCATCCTGCTGGAAAAGAGCCTGATGGTGCTGGAAGAGGGCGTGATCGAAGGGCGTCGCACCTTCGCCAACATGCTTAAGTACATCAAAATGACCGCCAGCTCCAACTTCGGTAACGTCTTCAGCGTGCTGGTGGCGAGCGCGTTTCTGCCGTTCCTGCCGATGCTGCCGCTGCATCTGCTGATCCAGAACCTGATGTACGATGTCTCTCAGGTGGCGATCCCGTTTGATAACGTCGACGACGAACAGATCCAGAAGCCGCAGCACTGGAACCCGGCAGATCTCGGGCGCTTTATGCTGTTCTTCGGGCCGATCAGCTCGATCTTTGACATCCTGACCTTCTGCCTGATGTGGTTTGTGTTCCACGCCAACACGCCGGAGCACCAGACCCTGTTCCAGTCCGGCTGGTTCGTGGTGGGGCTGCTGTCGCAAACGCTGATTGTCCACATGATCCGCACCCGTCGTATTCCGTTTATCCAGAGCCGCGCCGCGTGGCCGCTGATCGTCATGACCGGCATCGTGATGGCGCTCGGGATCGCGCTGCCGTTCTCGCCGCTGGCAAGCTACCTGCAACTCCAGGCGCTGCCGCTCAGCTACTTCCCGTGGCTGGTGGCGATCCTCGCGGGCTACATGGTGCTGACCCAGATGGTGAAAGGGTTTTATGCCCGCCGGTATGGATGGCAGTAAGTTTTGTTTGCCGGGTGGCGGCTTCGCCTTACCCGGCCTACTCCCGACATGTAGGCCGGGTAAGCGCAGCGCCACCCGGCAACGCGTTTCCTCTCAAATTCAACAACCTGTGATCTCCGTCATGCCATTCGCTTGACGACAAATTGAGCGCATGTTAACAGAATGTTTTGCCTTTTTTCGGCCCGTCAAATAAGGAACATTCATGTTACGGTACAGCCTCTTAACCGCCGGGCTCCTGCTCGGCACCTCCGCGCTGGCGGCACCCGCTGGCGATCTCCCATTAATGCCCTGGCCTGCAAAGGTTGAACGTCCTGCCGCGCAGGGTGCGCTGGTGCTCACTGACGACATCTCCGTCAGCGTCAGCGGCGACGATCTGGGCGATGCGGTTACCCGCCTGCACCAGCGCCTCGCGCTGCAAACCGGCTGGACGCTTAAGCCGCAGAGCGCGACGCCGGATAAACCGACCATCCGCATTACCGTTGCCAAAAAAGTGAAGCCGCAGCCCATGCCGGACAGCGACGAAAGCTACACGCTCACGGTGGACGCCAGCGGCGTAAACCTCTCTGCCAATACCCGCTTCGGCGCGCTGCGGGGCATGGAAACCCTGCTCCAGCTTGTTCAGAACGGTGCGGAAAACACCTCGGTGCCCTGGGTCACGATTCAGGACGCGCCGCGCTTCCCGTGGCGCGGGCTGCTGCTCGACTCTGCCCGCCACTTCGTGCCGCTGGAAGACATCAAGCGCCAGATTGACGGCATGGCCGCCGCCAAGCTTAACGTTCTGCACTGGCATCTCACCGACGATCAGGGCTGGCGTTTTGCCTCGGCGCGCTATCCAAAGCTGACCCAGCTTGCGAGCGACGGCCTGTTCTACACCCCGGAGCAGATGCGCGAGGTTGTGCGCTACGCCACCGCGCGCGGCATTCGCGTGGTGCCGGAAATCGACATGCCGGGGCACGCCTCGGCCATCGCGGTGGCGTACCCGGAGCTGATGAGCGCGCCGGGGCCGTACGAAATGGAGCGCCACTGGGGCGTGCTGAAGCCGGTGCTGGATCCAACTAAAGACGCGACCTACACCTTTGCCGACGCGATGGTCGGTGAGCTGGCGGCGATCTTCCCCGATCCCTACCTGCATATCGGCGGGGATGAGGTCGACGACAGCCAGTGGAAAGCGAACCCGGCGATCCAGCAGTTTATGCGCGACAACAAGCTCGCGGACAGCCACGCGTTGCAGGCGTACTTCAACCGCAGGCTGGAAACGATCCTCGAAAAACACCGCCGCCAGATGGTCGGCTGGGACGAAATCTTCCACCCGGATCTGCCAAAAAGCATTCTGATCCAGTCCTGGCAGGGGCAGGACGCGCTGGGACAGGTGGCGCAGCAGGGCTACAAAGGGATCCTCTCCACGGGCTTTTACCTCGATCAGCCCCAGTCCACGGCCTACCACTACCGCAACGAAATCGTGCCTGAAGGCTTAAACAACGTGGATGCGATCGGCGACAACGACAGCGCCCAGACCTGGGCCTTCTCCATGCCGCGCCTGAAGGGCAAGCCGGTGGAGGGAAGCTTTACGCTGGTTAAGGGCGACTCCGGCTGGCGCGGGTTTATCGATTTCGCCGGGAAATCGCGCCGCGCCGTTAAGGATATTGAATGGCGCAGCGACGACCAGGTGACCTTCACCGTCGACACCTGGATGGGCGAAACCCGCCCGGTGGTCACGGTGTCCGACAACGCCCTGAGCGGCTATTTCCTGGTGGGCAACGCCCGCTATCCGGTCAGCGGCAAGCCGCTTGATGCGGTACCGAAGGGGATTGCGCCCGTGGTGCCCGATGCCGCGCAGCAGGCAAATCTGCTGGGAGGTGAGGCCGCCCTGTGGGCCGAAAACGTGGTTGCGCCGGTGCTGGATATCAAACTCTGGCCGCGCGCGTTTGCGGTCGCGGAGCGGCTGTGGTCGGCACAGGACGTGAACGATATCGACAACATGTACACCCGCTTGCAGGCGATGGACGTCTGGACCACGGTCTCCGTGGGGCTGGAGCAGCATAGCCAGCAGCAGGCCTATTTCACCCGTCTGGCGAACAACGGCGACACGCTGCCGCTGCAAATCCTCGCCCAGGCGCTGGAGCCCGCGCAGTATTACACCCGCCAGCACCTCAAGTTCCAGGCCGGCAATTACCATCAGTTTGAGCCGTTAAACCGCCTCGCCGACGCGCTGAACGCCGAGAGCAGCACCGTGCGGCAGATGAACAAGTGGGCGACGCGGCTGGTGAGCGATGCGGAAGATAACGAAAGCGCGGAGGCGCTGCGTCATATCTTCAACCGCTGGCAGAATAATACCAGCGACGCGCTGGCGCTCAGCGACGGCAACTATCAGCTAAAAGCGATTAAGCCGGTGATTCAGGAGGTGGATAAACTGGCGTCGATTGGCCTGCGGCTGACCGATCTGGTGGCACGGCAGGGCACGCTGGATGACAAAGAGATTGCGTCGATTCAGAGCGAACTGGATAACGCGGCGAAAATTCAGGATGAGGTGGTAATTGCGGCGGTCTATCCGCTGGAAACGCTGCTGCGCGCAACCAGGAATCAATAAAAAAGAGCCCGGTGGCACTTTATTTACCGGGCCTGCTCACATTGCAGGTCCGGCAAATAAAAGGCCGCCGGGCATCACTTCGCTAACTTAGTTTTTCAGCGTCCACGCCATTGACCAATGGGAACCAACGCCTGGTTCGAACTGGTTAGCGCCAGCTGCGTACTGTACGCAGTAGCCGCTGTATGGCGCTTTCTTACACTGGTAAGTTTTGCCATCTTTAGGCTGGAACACAACGGTGCCTGATTTATAAGACGCGATGCTCTGCGGGAAGGTGTAATCGTATTTGCCGGTGGAGCCGCTTGAGGCCTCGTTTTCCAGCATCATATCGATAACGTCCTGAGCGAACAGGGTGCCGTCTTTGTTAGTCGCGTAGTATTTCAGCATGTGGTGACCGGCAGTCACGTTGGTCAGGTTCATGGTAACGTCCTGGTTGGCGTTATTCATGTCCTGCTTCACATAGCCTTTCTCTGCGCCAGCGTGGTTCATCACGCGTGCTTCCAGGTTAACATCGCCCATGGTGTTCACGTGGAAGGTCACGGTCGCATTGCCGTTCGCCACTTTGCTGAACTTAACGTTGGTGACAGCGATATCTTCGCTCACCTGAGTCTGCTGCTCTTCATAAGAGATAGCGACAGATTTCAGGGTGCTGCCGTCTTTCACGTACACGTTGTTCGCGCCGTGAACCGGGTTAACCACACCGCTTTCGTCTTTAACACCGACACGCACGTCGCTGTGAGCGGCGTTAATCGCCTGCGCCAGGTCGTAAGACCACTGGCTTGCGTTACCCTGGGAGGCAGACGCCACGGTCAGCTCGGTACGCATAGAGGTCACTTCGCCGTTAGCGTCGAAGAAGCGAGCAATAACTTTATCGCCAGCGTTAATATTGTTACCGGAGATCTGGCCGTTCAGGGTTTTAGTCCACTCAGAAACAACCACTGGCGTTTCATCAGGCGTAACGTTACCGCCGTTACCGAAATCAACGTCAATTGCCTGGTAGAAGCTGTTAGTGGTATCCGCAATTTCCCATACCGCGTAAATAACCTGGTAGCCAGTACGTTCTGGCACATTACAGGTCATTTGCTGACGCGCTGCTGGCGCCTGGCCATTTCCGTTAACGGTACAGAATGGGGTGGATTCAAATTGATCGCGAGTCAGCGGTTTATTTGGATTCCAGTCTTGCTTGGTAATATACCAGCGCCAGTTTACGGTTTTATGTGGGGCAGTGTGATACCAGGTAAAGGTATTTTTACCGGCAGTAATCGGGGTTTTCGTCCAGGCATTCAGGCTCTGTTTATCGAGCTGAGAATATTGGGAAATACCCGCTGAAGCCAGCTGGCCGTCCGGTGGCAGTGCACCGGTAGGGAAGCCGGATGTACGCTCAACGCTCTGCGGTTCATATTGAACGGTACCGCAATCGATATTTTTGCCGAGCTTACACATATACGCACGGCTGGCTGGAGATTCAACATAACCATGTGCTAAAGCCGATGAAGCAACCGTGAGTGTGGCAAGTGCCAGTGCAATTTTAGAAAGTTTCATTTTTAGTCCATTAGAGGGGGTTAGAAAACGCAGCGATTTTATTAATGGACCGGGATAAACGTCATCTAATGGACAGAGTAAAAATATTTAAAATAAATTACCTGATGATTTAATTAAAAAAAGGCAGCCGCTGGCTGCCTTTAATAATATAAAAAATGTATTAGCGACGAACGGCAATCGCTTCAATTTCAATTTTCACGTCTTTCGGCAGACGGGCCACTTCCACGCAAGAACGCGCCGGGAAAGTAGCGTTATGTTCGTTGAAGAACGCTTCGTAGGTGGCATTAACGGTGGCGAAGTCATTCAGGTCTTTCACGAAGACGGTGGTCTTCACGATATCGCCCACTTTCAGCCCGGCGGATTCCACGATAGCCTGCACGTTTTCCAGCGACTGACGCGCCTGTGCCGCGACGTCATCCGGCACTGCGCCGGTTTTCGGGTTCACCGGGATCTGGCCGGAAGTGATAATCATGCTTCCCAGATCAACGCCCTGAACGTATGGACCGATAGCGGCTGGTGCATTTTCCGTCGCGAGTACTTTGCTCATGTTTTCTCCAGAATTACAGCGTTAAGAATGTTCCCCGGCATTATAACAGCCGGGAATTCATTACCAACCTCAATTAGTTGGCCAGCACCACATAATGAGAAAACTCTTTTTCGCAGTATTTGCATTTGAGCGCGATGTCGTTGGCGCGTTTTTTCACTGCAAAGCTGGATGAAACCGGCTCGGCGTGGCTGATGCAGTTGCTGTTCGGGCAGACCAGCACGCTCTCAATGCGATCCGGCAGGCTCGGGCGGGATTTGCCCACCACGTCGTAATCGTCAATGCGGTTCACCGTGGCGTCCGGCGCGTACAGGGAGAGCTGGTTAACCTGCTCGTCGGTCAGGAAGGTGTTCTCGATTTTGATCAGGTCTTTGCGGCCCATCTCGCCGGACGGCAGGTTCAGGCCGATGGTGATGCGCTGGTCGGTTTCGGTCAGTTTGAACAGCGTCAGCAGCTTAAAGCCCACCTGCGCAGGGATGTGGTCAATCACGGTGCCACGCTTGATGGCTTCAACCTGAAGTTTATTATCGTGTGTCATTGTCGTTTCCCCTTACAGAGCTAATTCGCGATTCAAAACCAGTGCCAGTAACGCCTGGCGAGCGAAGATGCCGTTTCCGGCCTGCTGGAAGTACCAGGCGTGCGGCGTTTTATCCACGTCGGTGGCGATCTCATCGATGCGCGGCAGCGGGTGCAGCACCTTCATGTTGGCGCGCGCGCCTTCAAGGTCGCTGGCGCGCAGCACGAACTGCGCCTTCACATTGGCGTATTCGGACGGATCCAGACGCTCTTTCTGCACGCGGGTCATATAGAGAATATCCACCTGGCTCATCACCTCTTCGATGCTGGCGTGCAGGCTCCACTGAATGCCTTTCTCGTCCAGCATATCGAGGATGTACTGCGGCATCGCCAGCGCGTCCGGGGCGATAAAGTAGAAGCGGTTGCCGTTGAATTTCGCTAGCGCCTGGGTCAGCGAGTGGACGGTGCGGCCATATTTCAGGTCGCCGACCATCGCGATATGCAGGTTTTCCAGGCTGCCCTGGGTTTCCTGAATAGTGAACAGATCCAGCAGCGTCTGGGTTGGGTGCTGGTTCGCGCCGTCCCCGGCGTTAAGCACCGGAATACCGCCGGAGAACTCGGTCGCCAGGCGGGACGCGCCCTCCTGCGGGTGGCGCATCACAATCGCGTCCACGTAGGTGCTGATAACCGAAATGGTATCCGCCAGCGTTTCGCCTTTTTTACCCAGCGAGGTGTTGCTGCTGTCCGAGAAGCCCACCACGCTTGCCCCCAGGCGATGCATGGAGGTTTCAAAGGAGAGGCGCGTGCGGGTTGAGGCTTCGAAGAAACAGCTCGCAATGACCTTATGCTTGAGCAGCTCGGGTTGCGGATTCGCTTTCAGTTTTGCCGCGGTTTCCAGAACCAGTTCCAGCTCTTCGCGGCTGAGGTCGTTTATGGAAATGATGTGTTTTTGATAAAGCGGATTCATGTTTATCTCCTGACGCCGGGCAAAAAAAAGCCCCTCAAATGAGGGGCTCTGGGAATAGGTTGAGCAACGGGAAGAAAAACGGCAGGCCAGCGTCTGATTTCAGACGCGGTAGAACGTTATGTCGTACACGCTTGACCATGCTTCCTCCCGGCAAATTGTCGGGCATTATACGCACCCCGATGTTCGGATCAAGCGATTTAATGCACGCTTTACTCAATGCAAACGGTTCTTTATGAATATCAATTCATTTTAAGTAAATAATTAATGTGCTTATGCACCAGGGCGGTACGCTTCACCACGCGCGGCGCGACCCAGACAATACTGCTCCCGGCCACCACGCCTAAAATGTCCGGCAGCTGGTGATAATCCAGAATACGCGCCACCGCGCGGCCATATCCGGCGACGGTGTGGATAAGGATAAACTCGCTGTTATGCTCCACGCTGACCACCATTTCAGAAACGGTTCGCGCGGCGTCGGGGGCAGGGCGCAGTTGAGGATCCAGCGAATAAACCTTTAGTCCTTTGGCATTTCGAATTTTTATGACGCCGAGCATCCTGAGCAGGCGTGAAACGGTAGACTGGCTGATGGTGTCGAAGCCACGATCTTGCAGGTCGCGGCGGATCTCCTCCTGGGAGTGATAGCTCTTTTCTGCAATCAGGCGCTGGCAGACCCTGAGCTGGAGTTGCTCTTTTGGGGAGTATTCTTCGTAGTCCATCGTATTTCCCATATCAGTTCCCGAAATAACCGGCGGCACCGCACCCGCCCGTAGGCCGGGTAAGCGCAGCGCCACCCGGCACGTTACATAAGCGCGCCCAGGCTCAACGCCACCATAATCACCACCGTCAAAATGCCCAACAGCGGCGCAACCCACTTCAGATAACGCACGTAGGGAACGCGGGCAATCGCCAGCCCGCCCATGACCACCGCCGAGGTGGGCGTGACCAGGTTAACGATGCCGGAGGCGGACTGGTACGCGGTGACCACCAGGTCGCGGTTGACGTTAGCGAAATCGGCCAGCGGCGCCATGATCGGCATCGTCAGAACGGCCAGGCCGGATGAAGAAGGCACAAGAAACGACAACACCACCTCCAGCCAGTACATCACGTTGATGAACGCGACGGTCGGCAGCCCGCTCACCAGCCCCTCGGCGCTGTGCAAAATGGTGTGGGTAATCATGCCCTTATCCATGATCACGACGATACCGCGCGCGATGCCGATAATCAGCGCGACCCCCAGCAAATCCCGCGCGCCGTTGATAAAGGTCGAGGTCAGCTCCTCTTCGCTCATGCGGGCAATCAGGCCGACGATAATGGCGCTGGCGAGGAACACCGCCGAGATCTCCGCCATCCACCAGCCGAGCACCGCCACGCCGTAAATCATTACCGCAAAGGCGAGGGCGAAAATCACGAGAATGACCTTGCGCACCGGGGTAAATTCCAGCGACTGCTCGCCTTTATTGCCGAGGAAATGGGCGAGGTTCTCCTGCTGTTTATCCGCCACGATCGACAGGGAGGGATCTTTACGTACCCTGCGGGCGTAGCGCATCACCCACGCCACGCAGATTACCCAGCCAATCACCAGCAGCGCCACGCGCAGGGCGATGCCGTTGGTGAAGGGGATGCCCGCCGCGTTGGCGGCGATCACCGTGGCAAAGGGGTTGATGGTCGATCCGAGCGTGCCGATCCCTGCGCCGAGCAGCACCGTGGAGGCCGCCACCACCGGATCGAACCGGGCGGCCAGCATCACCGGCACCAGCAGGGTGTAAAACGGCAGCGACTCTTCCGCCATGCCGTAAATCGTGCCGCCTGCGGCAAACAGCGCCATCAGGATCGGGATCATCCACTCCTCACGACCGCGAAGGCGGGTGGTGACCCGCTCGATCCCCGCGTCGATCGCCCCGGTTTTGGTGACGATCCCCAGAAATCCGCCGATGATCAGGATAAAGAGCGCCACGTCGATCGCTCCGGCCTGCCCGGATTCCGGATCGTACAGCCCGGCAATCGGCGCCATTAGCACCGCCACCAGCCCCTGCGGATGCGCCGCGACGTGCGCATAGGTTCCGGCAACCGGCACTTCCTTGCCGAGCGCCTCGTTCATCGCCATGTGATACTGCCCGGCTGGCACAACCCACGTCAGCACGGCGACCACGGCAATCAGAAAAAAGAGAATGGTGTAAGCCGAAGGAAACTTGAACTTGCCCATGGTGTTCTCCTTAAAACCCGGCGCACGCGCGGCGCGCCGGGCGGGGGTTAGTCGCCGAGCGTCGCCACCATCACCGCTTTAATGGTGTGCATCCGGTTTTCCGCTTCATCGAAGACGATTGAGTTCGGGGATTCAAAGACCTCTTCGGTCACCTCCAGCCCCTTCAGCCCGTAGGCCATCTCGATTTCACGGCCCACTTTGGTGTGCTCGTTATGGAACGCGGGCAGGCAGTGCATGAACTTGACGTCCGGGTTGCCGGTGGCTTTCATCACCTCCGCGTTAATTTGATACGGCTTCATCAGGCTGACGCGCTCGGCCCAGGCCTCCTTCGGCTCGCCCATCGACACCCATACGTCGGTGTAGAGGAAATCGGCGCCGCGCACCCCTTCTTCCACGTCGTCCGTCAGGGTGATGCGCGCCCCGGTCTCTTTGGCGATGGCCCGGCACTGCTCCACCAGCCCCGCCTCCGGCCAGAAGGATTTCGGCGCCACGAGGCGAATATCCATCCCCATTTTGGCCGCGCCGACCATCAGGGAGTTGCCCATGTTGTTACGCGCGTCGCCAAGATAGGCGAAGCTCAGCTCCGGCAGGGTTTTGCCCGGCGAGTGCTCCAGCATGGTCATCAGGTCGGCGAGGATCTGCGTCGGGTGGAACTCGTCGGTCAGGCCGTTCCACACCGGGACGCCCGCGTACTCGCCCAGCTCCTCGACGATCGCCTGCCCGTAGCCGCGGTATTCGATGCCGTCGTACATGCGGCCCAACACGCGGGCGGTGTCTTTCATCGACTCTTTATGGCCGATCTGCGATCCGCTTGGGCCGAGATAGGTGACCTGCGCCCCCTGGTCAAACGCGCCCACTTCAAAGGCGCAGCGGGTGCGGGTGGAGGTTTTCTCGAAGATCAGGGCGATGTTTTTGCCGACCAGCGTTTGCTTTTCGCGCCCGGCCTTTTTGGCCGCTTTCAGTTCGATAGCGAGGTCGATCAGGTACTGGATCTCCGTCGGGGTGTAGTCCAGCAGTTTGAGGAAGTTGCGGTTTTTCAGGTTAATGGTCATGTAGGAAATCCTTTTTAAATTGTTTGCTGTCTGATGCCCTCACCCCGGCGTTATATTCCCTCTCCCTCTGGGAGAGGGTTAGGGTGAGGGGATAATGGGATTAGTTGCGAATCAACGTACCTTTCTCGCCCGCCAGAATGTCCGGCCCGTCGGCCAGCGCGCCGATCCCGGCAATCCCCCCGCAGGCTTCAACAAACTCACGGCAGGCGGTCACCTTCGGCCCCATCGATCCGGCGTCAAACTGCATCTCTTTGAGCAGCTCCGGCGTCACCTGCGCCAGCGGGCGCTGGGTCGGCTTGCCCCAGTCGAGATACACCGCGTCGGCATCGGTCAAAATCAGCAGGGCGTCGGCCTCAATCTGGCGCGCCAGCAGCGCCGCCGAGAGGTCTTTGTCGATCACCGCCTCAATGCCGTGATAGCCGTTGCCGTTCTCCACCACCGGCACGCCGCCGCCGCCGTTGCAAATCACCAGATGGTCGCGCTGGATCAGCGCCGTAATCGCGTCGCTCTCCACGATGCGTTTAGGCTGCGGGGAGGGCACCACGCGGCGGACGTAGCGGCCGTCGGCCTTAAAGGTCCAGCCCTTTTCCGCATGTAGTGCGCTGGCCTGCTCCTCGCTGTAGACCGGGCCGATGTACTTGGTGGGATTACCGAACGCCGGGTCGGCAGGGTCCACTTCGACCTGCGTCAGCAGCACGCTCACTTCGCGCTGGGGCAGCGCGTTTTTAAGCGCCTGCTGGAGCATGTAGCCGATCATTCCCTGGCTTTCGGCGCCGAGGACGTCGAGCGGATAGGGCGTCACCTTGTCGTAGGCGCTGTTTTGCAGCGCCAGCAGCCCGACCTGCGGCCCGTTGCCGTGAACCAGCACCACGCGCCACTGCTCCGTTAAGCCCGCGATGGTGCGGGCGGCTAATGCGATGTTCTGGCGCTGGATCTCCGCTTCTAGCGGTTCGCCGCGTTTGAGCAGCGCGTTCCCGCCGAGGGCCACAACCAGAGTGGGTTTTCGTTCCATGATGGCTCCTTTAAATTCCGTCACGTTCCAGCGGGCAGCTCATGCAGCGCGCGCCGCCGCGACCGCGTCCCAGCTCGTCGCCGGGGATCGGCAGTACGGTAATGCCCGCCTTGTCGTACTTCTCGTTGGTCCAGACGTTGCGCTCGTAGCCAATCACCACGCCGGGGCGGACGGTCAGCACGTTGTTGGCGTCGTTCCACTGCTCGCGTTCGGCCTCAAAGGCATCGCCCCCGGTGGTGATCAGGCGCACCTGGTTAATGCCGAGCGCTTTTTCGATGGCGTGGAGCAGGTCGGTTTCCTGGGTGCGCAGCAGGCCGCCGCGTCCGTCCGGGGTGAGCGTCCAGCACTGGGCGTCTTTGCGCACCACTTCCGGGTAGACGGAGAAGGTGTCGACGTCGATGTGGGTCATCACGGTGTCGAGGTGCATACAGGAGCGGTGTTTAGGCAGCTCAACCGCAATCACCCGCTCGGCCTGGCGGTGTTTGAACAGGCTGTTGGCGAGGAACTCCACCCCCTGCGGCGTGGTGCGTTCAGAGAGGCCGATTAATACCGCCCCGCGTCCAATCACTAATACGTCGCCGCCCTCTAAGGTCGCGTGGTCATAATTAATATTCTCGTCGCCGAAATACTTAATAAAATCGCCGTCGGCGAATGCCGGGTGCCAGCGATAAATCGCGCGAAGATTATTGGTTTCACGCTGACGGGCAGGTTTCGCCATTGGGTTAATCGATACGCCGTTATAAATCCAGCACGAGGTATCGCGGGTAAATAAATGGTTGGGCAGCGGCTTCATAATAAAATCATTTGCCGTGTGGGTATCCACAACCATATTTTTAATCGCGGCGGGAATTTCACCGTAGGTTAATCCGCCGCTTAAACGCCGCGCCAGTTCACGGTGCGGCATATCCGCCAGCCAGCCGCGAACGTCCCCGGCAAAGGTTGGCCCGAGGCGATAATCGGAGATTTGCGTATCCAGCAGCCAGGATTTTGCCTCTGCAATATCAAGGGCTTGTGTCAAAAGGTCGGTTAACAGCAGGACTTCCACACCCTGCTCGCGCAGCGTGTTTGCGAACACATCATGTTCCTCACCCGCACGTTCAACCGACAGCACGTCGTCAAATAACAGCTCCTGACAATTCGACGGGGTTAAGCGTTTTAAGCTGAGATTGGGGCGATGCAGCATCACGCTGCGCAATTGACCAATTTCAGAACCGACGTAATGCTTTTCCATAATTATTCCTTTAACTGTTTTTTCAGAATAAACAGGGCCGGGTCATGTATTTTTAATTAATGACATGACGGTGTAGCTCAATTGATTTCACGGCTTATAGTAGGCGGCTTGCTATTTGATATTGTGATGTTGCTCACGCGGAAACGGGATATTTAGCGTTTCTTTTAATATGCATGATGCGTATCAGATAATGATTAATTAGCTATTTCCGGGCAGTGAATAACTACGCGCCGTTCTTTGCGTTTATTTGTGGTTGTTATTATTTTGTAGAATGTAATGTTTGGAAATATAAATTTAAGTAATTGATATTTAATGGTTTTTATTAATGAAGGGAATGGCTATGCAAAAAACAGAATTAATTATTTTTGACTTAACGGAAATCAACAAATAATTAGTGGATAGTTGCGCAGATAAATAAAAGAGCAAAACGTGAGGTGGGAAGGAGTTTTGTGATTAGCTTTTGGTAATCAGCACGTTAACGCAGCGTCGTGAAATTCATTCGCTGAGGTTATGCATAACCGCTGCATAATTGCCTGTCAGCGCTTAACAGATAATTAACAGGTTTTCCGATAAACATGCGCTGACGCAAATCTCCTGGAAAAAGTGGTGGTATGGCAGTGGGAATTCTCGTATAAAAGATAAAAATGAAACAGCGTTTTACAATAAGGATTGAATCATGATCGCAGGCAACATTCACCATCTCCAGTCCTGGCTGCCGGAAGAGCTGCGCCAGGCGATTGAACACGTTAAGGCGCACGTTACCGACGCCACCCCGCTCGGTAAACACGATATCGACGGCAACCGCCTGTTTTATCTGGTGTCCGAAGACACGACCCAGCCGTTTGCAGAGCGCCGCGCCGAATATCATGCGCGCTATCTGGATATTCAAATCATTATGAAGGGCCAGGAGGGGATGACCTTCAGCACCCTGCCGCACGGCACGCCGGACACCGACTGGCTGGCGGACAAAGACATCGCGTTCCTGCCGGAAGGCGAGCAGGAGAAAACCGTGGTGCTGAGCGAAGGCGATTTCGTGGTGTTTTATCCAGGGGAAGTGCACAAGCCGCTGTGCGCGGTGGGGGCGCCAGCGAAGGTGCGTAAAGTGGTTGTGAAAATGCTGGTAGCAAGGTAAAAGCAAAAACGACAACCTTGTTGTCGTTTTTTAGTGTTTTCCCCCTCTCCCCGTGGGAGAGGGCCGGGGGTGAGGGCACCAGACCGCAGAGGAATCACCCCCCAAGCGTCGCCACCATCACCGCCTTAATCGTATGCATCCGGTTTTCCGCCTGATCGAACACGATGCTCGCCGCCGACTCAAACACCTCGTCCGTCACCTCCATCCCGCCGTGCAGATCGAACTCCTTCGCCATCTGCTTGCCGAGCGTGGTCTGGTCGTCATGAAACGCGGGCAGGCAGTGCAGGAACTTCACGTCTGGGTTGCCGGTCAGCGCCATCATCTGCGCGTTCACCTGATACCCGCGCAGAAGCGCGATCCGCTCCGCCCACTTCTCTTTGGCTTCGCCCATCGACACCCACACGTCGGTATAGATAAAGTCCGCGCCCTTCACGCCCGCCGCCACGTCTTCCGTCAGGGTGATTTTCCCGCCGGTTTTCTGCGCCAGCGCGCTGCACTCCGCCACCAGGCTCTCTTCCGGCCAGCAGGCTTTCGGCGCCACCAGACGCAGATCCAGCCCGGTCAGCGCCGCCGCTTCCAGCATCGAGTTGCCCATGTTATTGCGCGCATCGCCCGCGTAAACCAGCGTCATCTCGTTGAGGGCTTTGCCCGGCAGATGCTCCTGCATGGTCAGCAGGTCGGCTAACAGCTGCGTCGGGTGGAACTCGTTGGTCAGCCCGTTCCACACCGGCACGCCCGCATATTCTGCCAGCGTTTCAACCACTTCCTGCCCGTGGCCGCGATACTGAATGCCGTCATACATCCGTCCCAGCACGCGCGCGGTGTCCTTAATTGACTCTTTATGCCCAATCTGGCTGCCGCTCGGCCCTAAGTAAGTGACGCGCGCGCCCTGGTCAAATGCGGCAACTTCGAAAGAGCATCGTGTACGGGTTGAGTCTTTTTCGAAGATGAGCGCGATGTTTTTACCGGTAAGCTTTTGTACTTCCTTGCCATTTTTCTTATCCGCTTTAAGCTGTGCGGCGAGGGACAGCAGAGAGGTGAGCTGTGCAGGGGTGAAATCGAGCAGTTTCAAAAAGTGTTTTTTATATAAATCGGACATTTTATCCTCGCATGGCTAGTGCCATTTATTGAATTAAAATTCAATTTATATGTGTAATTATTCATTTGCAACCCCGTTTCACAAATCTTTCTTACAAAGGTGGAGGCAAACACGTCCGTGTGTGAAAATAGAAGTATCTGCCGCACTTTAAAGAGGAATGAGCCATGGCAAACCCGGAACTACTGGAAGAGCAACGCGAAGAAACGCGTCTGATTATTGAGGAACTGCTGGACGACGGCAGCGATCCGGACGCGCTGTACACCATCGAGCACCATTTCTCTGCCGACGATTTCGAAGCGCTGGAAAAGCTGGCGGTTGAAGCCTTCAAGCTGGGTTACGAAGTGACCGAGCCGGAAGAGCTGGAAGTGGAAGAGGGCGACACCGTCATCTGCTGCGATATTCTGAGCGAAGGCGCGCTGAAGGCAGAGCTGATCGACGCACAGGTCGAACAGCTGATGAACCTGGCCGAGAAGTTTGAAGTGGAATACGACGGCTGGGGAACCTACTTCGAAGATCCGAACGGTGAAGACGGCGAAGAAGGCGACGACGAAGACTACATCGACGAAGACGACGACGGCGTGCGTCACTAAGCGTTTCAGGCGGTGGCGCGCGCCACCGCTTTTTCAAGGCAGAAAAATGGACTACCCGCAGATACTGGCCCCCGTACTCAGTTTCCTCCAGTGCCCGACCCCGCAAGCATGGATAGATAAAGCCCGCGACCCGGCTAACCTGCCGCTGCTGCTCACTGACCACATGGTGTGCGAGCTCAAAGCCGCGCAGACCGCGCTCCTGCTGGTGCGTAAATACGTCGCCGATGAAAGCGGTGCCGACGCGCTGCTTGAGTGGCTCAAACCTTACGAACAGTTCACCTTCCGCGATGGCCCGGAGCCGGACTTTGTCGCCCTGCACAAGCAGATTGGCAAAAGCGTGATGCCGAAAACCGACGACCCGTGGGGACAGGCGCTTATCGACAGCATGGTGCTGCTGATAAAAGAGGAGCTGCACCACTTCTGGCAGGTGCGCGAGGCGATGCTGGCGCGCGATATCCCGTACGTCAAAATCACCGCCAGCCGCTACGCCAAAGGGATGCTCAAGGAAGTGCGTACTCACGAACCCCTGACGCTGATCGACAAGCTTATCTGCGGCGCCTACATCGAAGCCCGCTCCTGCGAGCGCTTCGCCGCGCTGGCGCCGTTCCTCGACGACGATTTGCAGAAGTTCTATCTTTCGCTGCTGCGCTCGGAAGCGCGGCATTATCAGGACTATCTGACACTTGCCCAACAGGTCAGCGACAAGGATATCTCATCCCGGATAAAGCTTTTTGGCGAAATTGAAGCCACACTTATCTCAACACCGGATAACGAGTTTCGCTTTCACAGCGGCGTGCCGGTGTAAACCGGCATAGCTAAAGGATAAGGATGCGAGATGAATAAAACGTGGATCCGTATTGTCGTTGTCGTCGTTCTGGCCGCTGTCGTGGCGTTCTGGGTCTATTTCGACAAACAGCGCCAGCAGCAAAACCCCGAACAGCAGATTGATACCACCCTCAACGCGATGCCCGCCTGGCAGGTGCTGAAAGAGCAAGAGCCTGCGATGCAAAAGCGTATTCGCGACCAGATAGTCACCATGCAAAAAGCCGGTGAGCCCGAGCAGCACATCATCGACGTGATACAGCCGCAGATCCTCAGCCTGCAAATGGCGCGCCTGCAAAACGCGCCCGACGCCAACGTGGTGGATTATATGAAGGCCAACATGGAGCAGACCGCCGCCATTCAGAAGGTGAGCGACGACGCCTGTTTCCGTTTTCTCTATCCCGGCGTGAAGGGCGGCGTAAACCCGATGCGCGTGCTGGATAAAGCGCTGTTGCAGCGTCGACTGCACGCCGATGCCGACATGATGCGCGCGGCCTACGGCAAAAACCGCCACACCGTCACCCCGGCCGAGCGCGAGGCCGCCGTAAACGACGTGCGCCCAATTATGAAATCGCTGGCGGATAAATACGGCGAGGACATCCAGCTGCTGCAAATGCCGGAGAAGGCGGTGGGCAAAGAGAAGCTCTCCTGCGATATGGTGCAGGACATGTGGGCGAAAGTGCTTAAGCTGCCGGAAGACAAGGCGGCAGGCGTGATACGCCTGGCGGTGTCGGAGCTGGACTAACGGCTTACGCTGGTTTTTTGGACACTTAGCGCAGGTTTAGCGCGTCGCTGCTTGCATGGCGGCGCGCGACAGGTATAATCCACAACGTTTCCGCATCCCCTTCAGTGCCGAAGTGGCGAAATCGGTAGACGCAGTTGATTCAAAATCAACCGTAGAAATACGTGCCGGTTCGAGTCCGGCCTTCGGCACCAAGTCACTAAATTCCTTACAATACAGCTAGTTAGACAATGAAATCTGTCTCTTTTGCCTGTAAGAAATGCTCTGTTATGTCCCTTGAAAAAGCCGCTGTGGTTGATAGTGGTAATTGGGATGTTAACTCATAGCGGCGTGTAGTTCCAAGCGTCAAACACGTACTGACTCAACTTGAAAGCTATGACGTAGCCACCGTCTCTAAACAATCCCAAAAACTTTTAGTGAAGCGCATTTTAGCCCGATGCCCCCGTTCTGTCGCCGTCGCGAGACGCCGCAGGGGATAAACAGGTTTATGGTGGTCACGGTACTTGCAGACCATATGCAAGCTCTGCCAGCGGTTCGGCCTCGCTCCCTTTGGGTACATGGTCATCCTGATAAGCCTCACTAACTGACATAACCCTGATGAAGTCGCCAGAGGCTTCGCTTGTTGTCTTACCACCAACGGGGCTTTATGGCTTCTATTGCTTAATATATGATTGTATCAAACGCAGATTACTTAATTTGAACGCGCATAACAAACAGGCAGGGGAAGTATGATAAAGCCATTTTCTGTGAGGTATGGTCATGTGAATGTTAGAGAGTATGTCCAGTTGAATGATCTCAATTCTGATACACGCATAGCATTGTGGAACTGCTTATATCTTTTCTTTTGGACTAACAATCGTCAAACTGGTTTAGCAACAAAATGTGCGCAGTCTGTGTGGATATATTATTTAAACCAACCTGCTGATAATATCCCTCGATATGATGGTGGATACAAAGGTGATAAGACATTGCTGAGCGCTATCCGAGGTTATATATATGGAGAAGAGTGGTATTTGGTATATGATTTAATCGAGTTCATCATCGAAAGAACTAATTCATATATTGATCTATCGAAGCATCTCAATTCCGTCTTTAGAAAGCATGGTGTCGGATATACGTTAATCAATGGTTGTATTACTCCTATTTCAAATGATGATGAAATTGAAAGTGTTCAGAATGCAGTTGATAATGGTACTGATTCATCGCGTAGCCATTTCGAAAGAGCGTTACAACTAATGACGGATAGAGAGCAGCCAGACTACAGAAACTCTATTAAAGAGTCTATCTCTGCAATTGAATCATTATGCAGAAAAATTACGGGTAATGATAAAGGGACTTTGGGGGCTTGTCTTAAAACCATAGAGGAAAAAGGATATATACATTCTGCAATGAAAGGCGCTTTTAGTCAGCTCTATGGTTATACAAGTGATCAGGGTGGAATACGTCATGCGCTAACGGAAGAAGATGTCAATCCTACCTTAGCCGAAGCTAAATTTATGTTAGTCACATGCAGTGCGTTTAGTAATTACCTGCTGGCAAAAATAAGTAATTAATTACAAGTTTATAGTTAAGAGTGGGTTAGTTACCCACTCCCTCTCAAATTATTCACCAGACTCTAATCTTTTAGCTCTTTTCTCATCCCGCCTTTTTATTGCCAAATCGTGTTGCTCTTGCATAAACTTGCGTTCTTCGTTTCTATCGCTTGAAGTATATACGTCTGCTCTTACTTTCTTGGCTCCTTGGGAAATTGGTCTCCAGTCTTCTCTAATCTTTTTCACCTGCTCGGCTATCTGTGTCATTGGACTCCTTGCCCCTAAGTAGCTAACCCCCTCGAAAGAGGCCATATCATAAGAATACTCATTCCGCTCTCTTTCAGTTGAGTCCGGCTGTTTCGACCAACTAATACTGATGGAATAAACTTGATCTTTGATCTGTTCATACTTGCAAAGATTGCTGTTGAGAGAATGTCCGTTTTTCAATACGCTAACCTTGCTAAATGGTATGCCTCTATTTTTTCTATGTTCTGCATTTACCAGTGGGGGATTAAATTCGACTTCAATATTATAGGCTGGAGCATTTCCGGTATTAGCTATATTGATATCAAAATAAAAAGCAGCCCACGAATTTGGTTCGAGAGTCACAACTACATGAGGTTGAACTGATGCGTCAACCATCCTTTTTGTCTCGTCTGCTAACAGCCTCGTTACTCTCCACAAGAAAAATGTAGCAACTGCTGTTAGCAATGCTGCAAAAGCGGAGATAAGTGTGCTTATTGTGTTTATATGCTTTGCAATAAACTCGATCATGAGTTGTCCTTGAGGTGGCGTGCTAATTGCTTTCAAGAATAAAATAGCGCCCGGCTTGAAAAATTGCACGCTTATGGTTGGCCCTCCCTCAACTCTATAGCTCGCCCGCGCCCCCGTGCGCATGTGCGTGCCCGCGCGTCAGGGGTCGCTGAGAAAACCCTAAGATTTTGCTCATCCGAGACAACCGTTGCAGGCGCGTGTTGCCGGGGGCACACTGCTAGTGTTTGATGGTGTCATCAATCGTTCGATTCTTGCTACCTGCCTGAGTGATTACTATCTGGTGTCATCAATTTAGGGTTTGACTAAATGCTACCACCAATGCAATGATGCTACCGTTTTGTGATACCAGACGGGTGAGGTGAACCATGAGGACTTTTATCTACTGCCGCGTTTCAACACGCGAGCAGGATACGCAGAATCAGGTGCTGGCTATTGAGCGTGCCGGGTACACGGTGCCTGAGAGCAGGGTAATCAGCGAGGACATTTCCGGCAGCGTTCAGGCTATGCAGCGCCCTAAGTTTCGGGCGATGGTTGAGCATAAGCTGGAAGCGGGAGATCAGCTTGTCGTGCTGAAACTGGACAGGCTGGGGCGCGACAACATCGACGTGCAACAGACCATCGACATGCTGTTAGAACGCGGCGTGAAGGTGGTGTCTCTTGACCTGCCAGCGCGTGATCTGACTTCATCTGAGGGCAAGCTAATCCGCCAGATGTTTGGAGCCTTTGCTGAGTTCGAGCGAAACCGTATCCGTGAGAGGACGCTGGACGGGCTGGAGAAGGCGAAAGCCAATGGCGTTAAGCTGGGACGCAAGGAAGCCACCGACACCACTCAAAAGGTGCAGGAGCTGCGGAGTGAGGGGCTGTCTCAATCGAAGGTAGCGAAGCGTCTCGGCGTTAGCGTGAGCACCGTTAAACGCCACTGGAACAAGGGCGAGGGGTGATGACCTACAGCCAAATGAGGTGCCAGCACTGGCTCTTACTGGGCTGTGGGTGATGGGTGACCTACAGCTTTTGTATTGATTTCAGTGGGTTATGTTATGCGTAATGTCATAACGATATGATTTATAATGTATTTTCGTGTTACTTGCGGCTCTCGATGTGAAGAGGTGGCGGGGCTTTAGCCGTGCCAGACGATGAACATCGAGATCAGATTGTGAATGTGATTTATCACTGAACAATTCGAGGGATGGGGCAGGGGAAGGGATCAAAGGCTGTGTTGTCCAATCACTAAGCTAGATTAGAAGCTGGTCAACACGTTAGTAGTATCTTTAAAGTTGTATTTGAAATACATGTACAAAAAAGGGTTCTTCCCTTACATCCCTTCTCCTAAATGTAGTTACGAGTGCTTCGCTCTCTTCACTTGCTGCGCTTCTCGCTATGCTCCAGCCCGCTCCATCGCCTTTGGCTCATTCCCGGTCTTCGCCCGCTGCTGATGCTCGGCCACTCTACGCAACCGTGCTTGCCGTGGCAGGCAACGCGGCGGGGAGGTGTAGTGGGACGGTACTCTGTATCGGTATTACTTAAACAGATAATTGCTGGGATAGAAATGATTATTGAAATAGAAGAAAGGATTGAATTATTACAGGGAAGTATAAATAGAAAATACTAATCCAGATAAATATTAAAAGTATTATTCAGCTTGGTAATTGTTCTAACTGTTATACAGCGTATCTCCGTTCGTACCGCTCAATCACTCATCGTTTTCGATGACAAGTCATCTCATACTCTTCGTTCTTCGCCGACTGGCTTATCGTTCGCTACGCTCACTGCCAGTCGCTCACTCCGATACAACTTCTTAAAACCATTATACAAATAGCTGTCAAGAAAATTAAAGCTGATAATTCCGATCAATTTTAATTTATTGATCTGTGAAATTTATAAGTAATAAAGATAACCGTTTAACTAACTGTATTTATTAATGAAATTTAAAGGTGTCTAATAAGAAGGACAGATACCATAAAACGCCTACAAATCCACACTTGAGTAGCCTACATCGCATTCTCAGCTTAACCCCCTGCCACTGTGGGTTGTAGCTCGGTTTGCTGATGAGGGTCAGTATATTGGGGCTACCCACCACGGATAGCGCCGCTGACAATGAAAGCTACTAAATTGGGGAAAGGCTACCACTGAAACGGGATACGACCGTCACAAGCTGTGGCCGAAAGCCTGCCTACGGCCTGACCCTCGGCAATGCCCGCCGCTCCTGCGTTTAGTCCAGATCGCCGGAAGAAAGCATCTACAGTAGAGAAACAGAACCCCGACGCCATTGCAATGATGGTAACTACTAAGAAGGACAGACTGCCACACTCTCGGCGTTTCCATCCTACGCCCCATTCTAAACTCACCTTAATTTCTGGAGATTTCACCATGCCAACGAATCTACGCCGCCTGCTTGCGCAGGCTGCCGACGCTGACCCGCTCAATACTGCGGATGCAGATGTACAGCAAATGATCGCTGACGGGATTGTTATTCGACGTTCCAAGATATGCCCCGTAAAGCGTAAACCCGTTAAGGCGGCATACAACACAAAGACCGAAGAGTTTTATTACAATGCAGATGGCTCCGCGATGACCTTGCGGGAGTGGCGAACGCTGCACGGTGTTCAACCGAAGAAGCAAAAGCAGCGCTCTGACACGGGGTTGCGGCAAGTCATCCAGCCGGGCGACGCAATCCACTGCCGTCGCGCTGAGATTGAGCAATGGCTTAATAAGAAGCCCGTTCGTTATGTTGAACCACTGCCGCCAGATTTTCCCGGCGTTCGCGTTGACGATGCCGCATTGAAACCGCGCGAGCACGCCATCCCGGAAGCGACCACAGGGCAAAACGCCTTTCTCAAAGCCTGTCGTGAGTTTCTGATTTGCGATGACGCCACCCTGAAAAGAATCAACCGGGGCATGAGTCAGCTGGAAGCGATGCGCCATGCTGACTTTACGCGAATGGGTGACAGCCCGGCTTTCCGTCAGTTGTGGTGCGGTGAGCTGAAACCCACGGATGATAATTTCAATACGCTGAATCTGCATTGTGACGTTGGGGGCGCTGGCCTGCCGCCATCCATCCCGCCGCTGGTTACAGCACCGTACAGGTTCCGCGAGCTGGAGCAATGCAACCGCCCGGCGTTTGTGCCATTGCCGCCGCCAGATGGTGGCGACTGGCGACCCGGCCAGCAGGACGTAGCCGCCGCTGTGTTTGCCCGTGACCGCGATATGTTGGCCGTGCTGCCAACTGGGTACGGCAAGACGGCTGCGTTCACCTATGCCCTGCAATTCGAGTCTGACGCGGGTGACGGTCTGACCGTTATTGTTGTGCCGACGAACACCATCAAGCAGCAGGTGTTACAGCAGTTAAGGGAGGCTGGCGTTCACGCGGTGGCTTTTGGCGATAAGCTACCGAAGCGGCGTAATGCGCAGCAACTTGCGGGGGTGGCTGCTGGCGCTTTCCGCGTCGCTGTCGTTTCGCCGGAGCATCTGGTGCCGGGTAGTCAGGTACTGGCTGCGCTGATGGCCGTTGGTGTGGCCAGATTTATCATCGACGAAGTTCACACCGTGGACGACTGGGAGTTCCGCGCCGCTTTCCCCGCGATGAAGCACACCCTGCAAAATGCCTTTCCTGATGCGCAGCGGTGTGCATTCACCGCGACCCTGCCAAAAGGGGATGAGGCTGACCTGATGAAAGAGTTGGGTTGTCGTGGCGGGCTCCTCACCTTTCGGGCTGACGTTTCAAGAGAGAATATCCAGTTGATTCCTGTCCGGCAATGTGCAATTCAGCGCCGGGCTGCTGTTGGTCTGGTCGATGCCCTCCCGGTGGATGAAAAGACGCTGGTTATGGTGGACAGTATCAAGATGCTTTACGCGTACCTCGACGAGCTGGGAAGCCGCGCCCGGCCTTATCATTCCGACACCCGCCGTCTGAGCCGTGACCAGCGTCACGCTAACGCTGAGTGGTTTGCCACTACGCCCGGCGCTGTTCTGGTGGCGACCAAAGCCTTTGGCCTCGGTGCTGATATCCCTGACGTGCGTAACGTAATCGTCACTTATGTACCCGAAGACTTGGCCGACCTCGTTCAGATGGTCGGGCGTGCTGGTCGCGATGGCGAGCCAGCCCGCGCGTTTCTGCTCTGGTCATCGTTGGCGCTGTACGGCGATCCAATCACTTATGACGCCGATTCTGCCCCGGTGCCGTCTGGTGTGCCTGATGAGCTTGCTTATTTCTACCGCCCTGAAAACTGCAACTGGCAGTACATCGCTAAATACCTCTGAGTCGAAAGGCTCCCCCTCATTCTCTGGAGTTAATCCATATGCCTGTTACCGAACATGCGCAGCGTCGTGCTGCGCGTGCGGATGCGCTCGTCACCGCACAACTTGCCTTCGCCCTGAACGGCTATTCCTTTGATGGATTGGCTGAGCGCCACCGCCAGACCCTTAACCGTGAGGCTTTGTTACGTCAAGCAAGTACGCCTCTACAGCGGTATTGCCTGCTCAATAACTGTGAGCCTTGGGAATGTCTGGCCGCTGTGCTGAATAGATTCCGACGCCGGGAGGATGGCGCTCGTCTTTGGCCGACCTATCGCATGGCTCGTGAGGTCTTTAATGGGACTGTTCACCCTGCCGACAAGACGCGCGACGAGATATTTCAATCCGTGCAGCGTCGCCTGTTTTTACCAAAGCCAGTACATGCCGAGGTCATTCAACACCTGCGTGCAATGGGACTAACTGGAGACAACCACCAATGACGAAATCTGAATTTGAAAATGAAACGTGGCGAATGAAAGGCTTGCTTCTTGGGGCGCTGATTCGCCGCCTTGAGGAAGACAAGGCTGGTGAGTCGCGCATGGCCGCAGCGGAGTTATCCAGTGCAGTCAACTTCCTTAAGGCCAATGCCGTAGAAGCGCCGGACACGTCATTTAACCGTGTATTTGAGGATGACGAGCAATGACACCCGCAGAGTTTAGAGCATGGTTTGCCACCCTGCCGCCGAATTATCAGAGCGCCGCACGCACCATGTACGACAACGCCCGCAAGTCGGGCACACATACCGCATCAAGCCTTGCGCTGATCCACACGCTGGTTACTGACCAGATTAAATTTGATTCGGAGTTTAATTTATGACTTTGAGTATTACCGATATCCAGCGCATTAACGCGCTGGCTCATAAGCACCTAAAGAACAATGAAGAGATTGCAGCGGAGACAGGTCATACCCTGACCGATATTGATGCTGTAATCCGTGGCGTCTATGTCGATGACTTGGCCGAAAATTGGAAAGACGATGCTGATATCACTCTGGCGGAGTACAACGCCATCCGCAGCCGCTATAAGCCCGGCAAGCTGCACCGCGATACAGAGTTTATGATTGCCCGCGATATGCTGATTCGCCCTGAGACTGTGCTGGCTATCGCCCATTCCCGCTTTAGCAACGTCCACACGCACCCAGTGCCGAAAGCCGTCAAAGCAAAGCCGGAGAAAGCGAAAGTAGTGCGCAAGTTGGTGCCTACTGATTTAGATGAAATCCACAAGTTAGAGCGCTTCGGTTGGCCTGCTGCGGAGATCGCCGGGAAGCTGGGCGTCCCTGTTGAAGTCGTCGCGCATGTGCAACTCTGTCTGAGAAATCGTTGGTCGTACCCGGATACTCTGGAGTCTGTTAACTCCAAATTCAGCGAGGCTGAATGATGGCAGAGAACGAATCGCTGCACCCCGCCGTTAACCCTGATCTCTACGTGAACCTTGACGAACAGCGTGAAGGGTACGCTCCGTTTGAATCACGCGGCTGGGATGTACTGACAAAGAACCTGTCCGGGGAAGGGCGAACTGACCCCGGCCAAACACTTAACCACAATCCGAAACAACGCCCGCGCGGCTCCGTTGGTGAGCGTCGTTGGCTTCGTAAACGTGGATTACTTTAACGAGGAATTACCATGAGCAAAACTATCGTTTTAATGGAGCCACGCCGCGCGGCTGATTGCGGGCAACAACTGAAATTCATTGCCGAAGCCTTGAATCTTCGTCAAATCGATTTGGCTCATGTGTACCAGATCGACAGACAAGATCTCGGCAAAGCGTACCACGGACAGAAAATGATTCCTGCCCGATGCGTACACGCGCACATGCTTTTACTTGAACTGGCACATCGCCGAGTTACATCACAAGAGGTTGCATAATCATGGCTGACCAGAATGTTAATCCGTACCTTTCGGGCGCTGATACTGCGCCGCAGCAATCGCCGTACATGGCCGCACCTGTAGGCGCTGACAACGGCGCTAGCCGATTCGACCAGACAACACCTGATGCTGATTTCCTGAAAACGCAGCCAGCGAACATTAATCAAAGCTGGAACGAAAGTAACTTTGCCAACCAGCAAGACCAGCAGATTGATGTTGCTGCGCAAGTGGGCGACACGCTGCAATTACAGGATGGCACTACTGTTGAGTTGACTCCTGAACTTCATGGGCTGATGGGGCAGTTTCACCAGTCTGTCGAAAGCCAGCTAGGGCAGGGGACAGTTGACGCCATGTTGCAGTACGCTGGCACACTCGACGCTGGGACGCAATCCACCCTTGAACGTATGGTTATGTCTGGCGACCCTGCGCTGATGCAGCGGGCTGTTCAGTACCTGCAAGAGAGGATGGCCGCAGGCACTGCGACTGGTTATGTCCCATCACAGGGGAACTCATACGGCCAGTCTACCGCGCAACCTGTCGGAATGTCTCATGCTGAGTTTATAGCAGCGTATGACCAGCTTTCGCAGTGGGCGCAGCAATCAGGTTATGGCCCCGGCCATCGCCAGTACGATGAACAATACCGCGCTCTGGTTGCGCAGCGCTCCGCTGGCAAACGTGCTGGTCGCTAACGCCCAACGGTGGAATGTGCCCTGCAAGACCGAGTGCGCACCGACCCGGTACTACCACACCAATCTATGCGCATGAGTCCCCGCAAGCCGCATTCTGCGCGGCATCTGAAAGCCTATTTTTAATTAACCGAGGTTCGTAATGAGCACCTATAATTTCCATGCCGTGGAGCGTGTCGCTGACGTGCGCCCAGTTTTCGCCTTGCCGCTGGGTAGATGCGGCCACATTTACCCTGAGCGTGTGCAGCACGTTTTCAATCCAGACGAAGCGGTTTATATCGTTGCCCGGTCTGCCACATCCGGCACCCGCACATCTGGCGTTAGCCGTGGGCTTTCCCCCGTGCTGCCGCCGAAGATGGCCGAGCGGATGCGCGAACGTAAACGGCACGAGAAGAACCGAGCCAGACCCCGCAAGGTGATCACTGAGGCGATACGCGCTGACATTATCGATCGCTCTGCAAAAGGCCAAAAGAATCGTTACATTGCAAGCAAGGTTGGCGTGTCTGAAACCTCTGTGCGGAAGGTGTTGAACATGGCGCGTATGAGTGCGCACTAATGCAAGGTAGTACGTTCGCCTTACTTCACGCGCACTAACCCCTGAGAACCGCGCCAGCTCTGGCCTCACAACGCCCATTTCGGGGCACCTCATCCCTTTAATCGATACCGTTCAGAATCCTGCCTCGGCGGGAGGATTCCGCACGTCTGCGCCATGACGATGGTGCGGTCTTCATCAACCTACGTAGGAGTTTTGTTTATGGCTGATACTTCGTACAGTCCCGATCTGTTTCGCCCACATTATGGCGGGGTGGAATCCGACAATGATATTCACATCGAGGCTTATGACCGGGATGTCCAGACCCGTTTAGAGTCCAAATCCGTATTTCTGGCCGAGGGGCTGTCTACATACAGGCCGCTGAAAGCCAGCAACCAATACCGCATTGATCGCCTGAGTGGTGATCTGGAGGTGAAGGGCAGAACCGCAGGGCAATCGCTGGAGCCTACCGCTGTTAAGTCGGATAAGCTGATTATCTCTGTGGATACGCTGAGCTATATCCGCATCCCGATTGACTATCAGGATGACTGGACAGCACCCACCTTTCGCTCAGAGCTGAGCCGCAATATCGGTACTGCTCACGCTAAATTCTACGACGAAGCGCACACCATCCAGCTAATCAAAGCGACTGACTTTGTACCGCCGCCGACGTTGCAACCAACGTTTAACCCGCTGACGGATAATGTTGTCTCGCTCGACCTGACCACGGGGAGCGAAGAGGATGCAGCTAACGAACTGGTTCACGCTATCAAAGCTGCTGTTAATCGATTCCTGACTGAGAAAGATATTCCGGTGGCGGAGCTGGTACTGCTTATCGACCCGGCTTGGTTCAGTATCCTGATGGAACATAAGAAGCTGATGAACGTCCGTTACAGCCGGGATAGTGGCAACGATTACGCATGGCGTCGTGTTGGCTATGTCGCTGGGGTGCGAGTTATTGAGCTGAACAGTTACCCGCAGGAAACCATTACCGGGCATGAACTGGGCGCTGATTATGACGTTACCGCAGAGGAAGCGCTGACGAGGGCGACGCTGTTTAAACCTTCCTCGGTACTGTTGACGGTCGAAGCGCAGAGCGTCATCAATCGCCAGTGGGATGATGAACGCGAAATGACGATGGTGATGGACTCATATCGCCTGTTCAACGTTGGGCTGCGTCGTCCTGACTGCGTTATCAATTTCCGACAAGCTGCATAACTGGAGGGCTGAGTCATGGTTAATGATGCTTACGGCCCTGAGCTGTTGCGATCCCTTTTCCTGTATGACCCGGTTACAGGTCGCTTGTGCCATAAAGCTAACCGACGCCGGGTTAAGGCTGGCTCCTATGCTGACTCCACCCGGCGAGCTGATGGCTATCGTCAAGTTGCCCTGCGACTTGATGGCAAGCAGTACCAGCTAAAAGCCCATCGCGTGGCGTGGATTCTTGCGCATGGCGCTATTCCTCACGGTAAGCAGATCGATCACATCAACGGTATCCGTGACGACAACCGCCTATGCAATCTGCGTTTGGTTACGCAGCGGGAAAACGACCAGAACCGACGCAAGACAAGGGGATATAGCTGGAATAAGGGCTGTAGCAAATGGGAGGCTTACATACGCGTTGATGGTGTACTCCGTCACCTTGGCTTATTTACTACCGAAGCGGCGGCGCGTGCTGCCTATCTAAAAGCTAAAGCCAGATACCATCCCTCAACGCCAGCCGATTTGTTGCAGGCTGCCTAATCCTCGGAGGTTCCATATATGGCTGATGAAAAGCCGATTAGAGCGCTGGCAGATGATGACCCACGCCGCCAGCGGTACGCTGAACTGTTGGCGCAGGCTGGCCGCATGACTATTCCCCGACTGCATCCGGGCGATGCTAATAGTGTTATGAGCCAGCTTGCGACGATGCTCGGCGCACCTGTCCCGATAGTCGGTGCTATGACTGAGCACGCCGCTGCATGGCGTGCCTGTATGCTGGAGCAAGGGCTTGGCGATCTTCTGGATGGCTTGAGTAAACAGGTGCTGACCATCTTCTTTCTGCTCTGCTGGAGAGACAGCGCCTTGCGATTGGCGGGTAAGCAAAAGGAACGGCTTACAGCGGCCAGCGAGGGTTTGACCATTGAGCAATACCGGGCAATGCACCCGGCTTACAGAGAGAATAAAGAAGATGATAACCACGATTAAATTAAGGTGGCGGTACATCGAGCCGCCGCCAATGAATGGCGCACTCGCTGACCTGAAACAGTGGGTAATGGATACCGGAGAGCCTGAGCTGGAAGCTGAATTTCGTAAGCTGCTGGGGCAGATGCGTCGCAACGGTATCAGTGATGGGCGCGTAAATGCGGTGGCTGATGAGCTTTATGCTCTGGTATGCCAACGCCAGCGCGAAGAATATGAAGCCTGCAAGCGGGCTGCCTCTGACAATGGAGACTTTGAATCATGGTTACACGGACAGACCAACTACTAAGAAAAGCGATGCGGAGCTATCTGGAACACCTCGGCAATATGCCGCTGGCGGAACGGATTACAAACGCTGCTGCATTCGAAGATGTGTATCGCTTCCTGTTGAATGGTTCCGGGCGGTTGGAGCTGCGCCGCGCTGATGTGGCCGCTGTCCGTGTCTTTCTGTGGAATTATCAATACCGACGCTGTGCGGTGACAGGTAAGCCGCTGCGCCTCACGTCTGCCGTGCTAGATCACTGCCACCGAACCGGGCGCGTGCGTGCTGTGGTGCATCGTTCTGCTAACGCTGCTGAGGGAGGCCGCTACGTTGGGCGGACGTGTGGTGTTAGCGCTACGAATCTAAGGACTATGATTGGCAGCTATCGCAAGCAATACACTGGTATTGGCGTGTTATATCCATAACTGCGGGGTAATAAACCCCGCCGAAACAGTAACGTAGCTACTCAAACAGGAATGTTGTAGTAATGGCAAATGGCGTTAGTCAGTAGCGCGGGAGCAGCGGAGGCAGCAATGTTTAATGTACCAGCATATGCTTTACCGATCATGTCACCGACCCATTTACCAATCTTTCCTCCAAGCGCGTCTGAACTGGTGGGGGGCGTCGATTCCTGTATCGCTTGGTGTAATGCCCCAATATCTTCGTCAGTTGCACCCCATTGTTTGAGCTGTTCTTTGAGAGAGTTGAAGTCCCCCGCTGTTATTTTATTTGCTTGCTCAATATTTCCTGTACTACCCGCAACTATCGTTCCAGCGTTATTGACAGGTGCGTGGAAATTATTAGTGTTATTGTTCACAGTCACGGTCATGATCTCCCTTTGCTGTTGAGTAATTGATAAGTTTTCGCAAAGCACTCCTTTTTCTTCTAATTCTAAGGCCCAATTAAGTATCATCATTTTTACATCTAAAATGATCTTCACCATATGTGAACGATGAGGGAATTGAGCATAGTTTTTAAAATTTCCAAAGAGATTAGAAAAGAACTGCTTTTGCTTTTCAGATAAGAAAGCTGTTATTGGTTCGTCAGAAGAGGCCATTCGTTCAATATCAGCCATAGGGTTCTGAACCGCGCACATCTTAAAAAGGTTAAAGTTATCGTGCTCAAGTATATCTTTTAAAAAAGTTCGATCTAGGTTCATTGGCTGCCAACTGCCATCGTGTAGCTGGGCGTAATGGGGAAGATCAAAAAGCCTATAAACTGGTGTGAGAGCTTTAGATGGGTATCCCCTGTACTCGTATTCGAGCCAATCACCGAACCCTTTGTCCCCGATTTTCCTAGCAATAATAATAGATTGCATTAATATCGAAGACATACCATAAGAGTCGGCGTGTATCATCTGTCTTAGCTGGATTACTGGGGAATTTTGCATGGGACTTCCTCTTCGCGTTGTCGCTTAGCATTCTACCCCAACCTAAAAGCTCCCCCACCGTTTTTAACTGATTTTTATATCCTCGCTTTCAAGCATTTCTATGTAGCGTTTAAGCTCCTGGGGAGCTGCTGCGTTTTTTGAGTAAGTCTTGAAGCTCTCAGTATTCCCTCGCTCATGGCCTACCAGTAGCGCAATTCTGTCCTCTGGCACTTGAGCACGGTCGAGCTGTTGCACAAACGCATGTCGGAGTGAATGAAACACTTTTCTCTCTGCGGCAGGCTCACCAAGAGCTTTACGCTTAGCACGCGAAAATTGCTGAGTATGCCACGATGATCGCTTCCCATCTGCTCGGTCTGTAGTTGACGCGTGATAGAAGAGAAAGCCGTTATGCGTGGTTTTAAGCAATGATCTTACGAGAGGGATTAGCTTGCTGTGTACTGGAACGATTCGCGCTGCGCTCTTGGTTTTGCCCTCCGTTACCTCAAAGCACAAAACGCCCTCGATAGTTTTAATGCTGCTTTCACTTAGTGAACATATCTCGTTAAGTCGCATGCCGCTGTATGCGCCAATAGCCGTCACCGCCTTCATCTCATCATCAAGCAATGCGTAGACCTCTGCCAGCTCGCCGGGTGCGAAGACTTCATAGCTGACCTTGCTGCTTTTTGCTTCGAGTGCATGACCACGCCAAGGATTATCCTGTGGCGCATCGTGATAGCGATTGCGTGCCAAATCCCATATCTGCGCCAGTGCGCTTATATAGTTTTGGATAGTTTGGGGCGCTCGCTCAGTTTTGAGCTTATCTAACCAGCCTGTAACTATGGTTCGGTTGATATCACGCAACTGAATATCTTTCTTTTTCAGGTGGGTTAACAGCACCTCTACGGCTTTGTTGGTCTTGGATAGCGTGGTCAGCTTTCTCTTCTCGCTGTATTGGAGAAGATACAGATCGCGCATTTTAAGTAGGGAAGGACAAGCCTGAACCGATGCACCAAATGATGCGGGGGCTTCCTTGGCGTAAACACTGACACGCCGTAGTTCATCAATGATTTGATCGACGGATGAGCCTCCTTGTGGCTTTAGTAGATTCCGTAAGCGAGTCCATTCCAGAGCAATAGCATCCCGAAACAAACGCGCTTGACGTATGTCTCGTGTCCCTGTGCTTTTCATAAAGTAGCGCTTCCCTTGGAACAGGTGGCGCATGTAGCTGGGAATAGCTATCCGCACGAGGTAATTCCCGCAGGGATCTAAAACTAGATAACGATCTCTCTTGAAACTCATACAAACCCCGGTTATGTTGTCGGGGCTTTTTCATGGCTAAACAGTCTGTGAAATGTGCCGGGGTTATGAGCTTTAGTCTAGTTAGTTCAACGAGTTAACGATGATTGTTGAAGCAAGCTAAGCCGCCTAAACCCGTGCCGGTTCGAGTCCGGCCTTCGGCACCAAGTGATGCAATAATTAGCTACCTAAGGGTGGCTTTTTTTGTGTCCAAATTCGTCCATATCCGTCTGTAATTCATAGATAATTTATTTTTCTGCAATAACTATATTTGATCGGTTGTCTTTCCGCGTTGGTCATTTTCATCGATTGACATCTAGGCTATTTGGCTGTCATGGTCTCTTGATTCAGGTGAATTGCAGAGGATCGTTCCTTTTCGTTAGCGGTTGTGCGTACTTCTTGTTGATTGTGAAAATCGGTGTGAGAAGTTTTTCGAAAATAACTAATCTGATCAGTTTAGTTAACGATCTTTTCAGACATAATCTAGTGATTATTTACGCTGAAAAAACAGGACGTAACATTGAATAGCTCGGAAGACGATTTGCTTGAAGTGGCGTGGTATTTGTCGAAGTATGGTAAATTTCTACCCCCCGTGGGATTGGGAGTTCAGAAATGGAAAGAGGCTTATGCCTTGTTTTATCCCCGTTTCGGGGCGGGCAAAACCGCCAGTGAGTTTCGCAATAGTCTGAAAAATAGTCGTGACCGTTTTGATTCCTGGCTTAGTGATGTGCGTGTTGGCTGGCTTGACGAGCAGGGCGCTCCTACTGTGTTTTCTCATTCAGCGCAGCGTGTGCATCAGCGATTGAGCCGGCTTTCAGACAGTGCGATTGAGCAGCGTGTTCTTTCGTTAATATCTTCTGAAGGAGATGAGCTGGCACAACGTGATTGTCTGGCTATTCAGCAGGATAAAAGTATTGAAGATACTGTACGAGAGCAGTTGATTGCGGCACGGCTGGGGCAGGGTGCCTTTCGGAAAAATTGTCTCATGTTATATCCGGCATGTCCTGTTACGGGAACGACGTTTACGCCGTTACTCCGTGCCAGCCATATAAAACCGTGGGCTGCCTGCGAGAGTGGGAGTGAACGTCTTGATCCGTTTAATGGAATTATACTGGCCGTAAATATTGATATTCTTTTCGATCAGGGATGGATTTCTTTTGAGAATGATGGACATTTATTAATTAGTGATGAACTGGATATTAGTGTTAAAGATCAGCTTTTGATGTTGGAGAAAATAAAGGCGTTTCCTGTTGAATCATATCGTTATCTGGAGTGGCATCGGGAGAATTTACTGAGATAGCTAAGTTTTGACGAAAATGCCTTTGATATAGGATGTTGTGATTCGTTTAGTAATGGGTAAGGTACAAAATGAAGATGGTAAAAATATATTCAACTGGAAGCTGTGATGCAGTAACACGTGAAGGTTCGGCTGAAGTTGTGCTGAAGTGCGAAAAGAAAATAAAATATCTGACTTTTTTCTACAGTGATACGACAGCAAATAGATGCATTCTCCAAGACTGAATTGATGGTGTGAATTGTTTGAAGGAACCTTGTAACGTTGAATTAATCAGTTCATGTGAGCTCGGTGTGAAGAAAGCACAGAAAGGAAAGGGAGTTAATGTTGATTTGCACAAGGAATTATGTGGATTCTTGATAAAGAAAGAGTGTGAATATTTTTTTTCTGTCATGCATGGTGAAGGCGACATTTTGAATGCTTTTATTCGCAAACATCGTACAAAGCAATAGCTGGAGAGCCTACATACAGAACAATGTTCGACAGAGGTGACAGGTTCCAATATTGCACTGAACGTTGTCCAGTCGGGCTCACGGGTTTCTGGAGCGTGCTGCGCAACTGGTAATCCTCTACAGGTTCAGTTATAAAGCTTTTATGTGCCATGCAGCATGATATGGTTATTTTCTAAACTCTGTATAACCTGAGTATTTGTATCGAAGCCTGAACAAAAGATTGTAGCCAGCCTTACAACATGGACAATAGTTATCCATGCGGTGATTTTAAATACGAAATCAATGGGTTTCATTGAGTCAGAGAATTGGTAATGGATGAAAATGCTTTAGGGTTTGCCTCATACTGGCGCAACTCGCTTGCAGATGCTGAGTCAGTAAAAGGCAGTTTTGAATGCAAAGACGCCAAAAATTTCACTCTCTGACATGAGATAGCGGCGGGTCGTCTTGACGAAGCGATAGTCGGTAAATTTTTTGAGGAAGAAAAAGACGACGTCGATACAGTCTATGTCATCTTGCGGCAAAAGATTTATTTCCGATTACTGCAGCATGGAAAGGACCGTTCCGCTGGTGCGCCTGATATTGTTACCCCGATAGTGAAGCCAGCACTGCTGAGCCATGAGGGTTTGTGATATCCAACACTAGCTAGTTCCATTCCCAGAGACCTGCCTGAACCTATGTCAAAAAAATGAACCTTTTAGATTTGTGGAATTTAGTGCTATGCCAATACAAATCGCCCCATAACTCATTCCCTGTTCAGCGTAACATCGGCAAGCAGCTTTTTGAGTTGGGCGTTAGTGTCTCTAGGTAACTTTGGATGCTTCACTTAAGCGGATTCCATGTCACCATAATTCTTGCGTCAACTTAAGAACGAGTCATTAGTAATAGCGAGTTTGTTGCTAAGTACATGGGCAGAAACTTGCAAGGAATATTTATGTTATATTCGTCGATAAATATTCCATCGTGTGGGTTCCTCACCTAATAAGATAAAGTGCTACTATTGCCTAGGTTAGTAAATTAATATGGTGAAGATATAGTGCAATATATTGCCTGTCTATTATTTGAATAAATTGTAAGTTTTCAGTCATGCAATAAATAAATTGCGACGGTGTTTTTCAAATAACTAAGGCAGAAAAACACCGAGCGCTAAGGATATTTCCCTATATGTCTTTTGATTTTACTCGTAACCACTCGTGTTGGTCTAAACCTATCCTTGAAAGATTGCTAACAATATCTGTTATTATTTTTTGTGCATAAGTTGTTTTTATTTCCCCTATCCATTTTAATACTTTGGGAGTGCATGTTTTTTCAATAGATAGTGGAATGAACGAGATGTAATCAGTATTAACTAAGTTGTTTTTTTTGCCCATGACAACGCCTTTTTCGTTCTCAACGCCAAAATTTAGCGAGATAATATTTGCGGCTTTTGCAGACATTTTTATTTTATAGAAATTACCATTTTCATCCTCAATCAATAAGTTGTAGTCATTATTATCTAATGTTCCTTTAAGGAAAAGAAAATCGGCTCTTTCATGTAGTCTGACGCTATCACATAATGGTTGTATGCATAAGTAAACAAAGTTATATGCATCTAAAAGTAATGTGCCTTGTTTTAACGATACATTATCTATATTGGAGTGATATCTTAAGTTTCTTCGAGTAATTTCAAGCGAACATAATTGCATTATTTTTGTGTCTTGTTCCCCATCCTGGCTTAAATAATCTTTTTTTCCTAACGAAGCTCGTCCTATAGCACCTTCAATTTCACCTAAAGAATCTGCAGAAAGTATGTTGCTTAGATGTTCTACGGATAATTCTTTTTTAGTTTTCCCTGTTAATGTAAAATTCTTGGAGTCATTCGTTGTATAATGAAAAATTGGCCAGTGCGATAAGGAATCCTTACTCAGCGATTTTTTTAAATTCTCACTTATTTGTAACGTTGAACGTATTTCTTCGGAAATTAAATCTACTGCATAATCATGTGCATTTTCATATGCATATGGCCTTGAGTCTTTGGATGTCATTAAGTTCAAAATGTGGGAAACATACGCTGTATCAAGTGTATTATTATATTTTGTTAATATTCCGTGGGTGTTCTCTCTTATTTGTGAAATACAGGAAAGGGCAGCATTTGATAACAGTCCAGCTGTAAGATTGACGAATTTTTTTATTAAAACATTCGGAAGGTCTTTTTCATAAATATCTTTACTAATAATAACTATACACCATTTTTCAAGTGCGTAATTATCTTCAATGAATAGACTATTTTCATTTTTTATTTTTGTAGTATATGACTTTTTTAATTCATTATTTAGTTTTGTCATAACCGCTGCAACATTCTCACCGGTATAGATTGAAAGAAGACGTAATCGTCCTCCAGAGATTATATCTGCAGCAATAATTGATTTTATTATCTCAATAGCAAATTGTCCGCTATCGCTTTGCATATCCCAATCAAGTATTGTTATATCAGCTTTACGGGAGGATGCTGTGATGATATCTTTTTCTTCGACATTAAAGCTTTTAGCTAATAATCCGCAGCATGCAATTCCATCTTTCGCAAATGCTTCTGATAGAGCTTGGTAATCAAAAGGATGGTTTTTAATTTTTGCTTTTGATTTAGTAGATTCCAAACCTTGAAAAGCTAATGGGGTTATTACTTGGGTAGTCACATCGTCGGGGTCAATTAAAGAATCAATATCTTCTTCTGTTGGGAAAGTATCGCTACCTGCACCAAAAGACATATTGTCATCAACAGCGACTACAGAATGTAAAAAACGGCGAACGCAGTCTTCTGAAATTTTATGAAAGTCAGTTGAGCTTGTCATTTGTTAATATCCATTATTAATTTATTTCTTCTGATGGTTCAATAATAAAGAAGGCACCTTGTTCAGGTCGATAATCATCTAGTATTATATTAAACCCATCTCGGGATAAACATTCTTTAGAAATAAATAATCCCATTCCACGGCCTCCTGTTTTTCGTGTGAATCCCATATCGAAGATTACATCGCGATCTCTAGTTGAAACCCCAGGGCCGGTATCACCAATGATATATCCGGTGTCAGTCGCATCAAGTATGAGTCTTTTTTCACCTGTCGTTTTAGTAAGCCAATATATTGCATTGTCAATTAAATTTATGAAGACAGGATAAATAGTTGATGTATAAGCTACAACTTCTTGATTAACAAACTTTGAGGTAGTAAAGAGTTCAATATTTTCTTTCTCAAGACGATCATCAAATACATCTCTGATAAACTCTAAAAGAGCGCTCCCAGTTATGTTTGTTTTAGAACGACTTAAACGTCTTGTTAATGGTGTAAAGGTTTTTAAATAACCATCTAAATGATCGAAACTAGTTCTGATTTTCTGATATATAATATCGATTTTTGGATTTCTGTCTGCCCATGCTTTCAATTCTCTTAGGGCACTTCGAATTGCTCTTATATTACCATTAAACTCATGGTGAACAACGGAAAGAGCCATGCCTAATAATATTAGCTCTGCATTATTTGCTTGTTGATCTCGTAAATGTTCAAGCTCGGTTTCGATTGCTTCTGTCACTTGAGCTGATGTTACATTCTCAGGAATGGTACTATCACTTATTATAGCAATCTGGTCAGTTAATCTTTTTATTTCATTAATGACTTCATTTGATGTGTTCTCAATCTTGCTTTCAAGATTTCTTTTTATATCTAATATATATTCCGTGTCCTTTCCATTTAAATTTGTCGACTGGAATTCGTAAGAAATATTTTTTAACTCGCCCTTGTGTTTTTTCTTATTATCTGAAATGAGTTTATTGGCTTTGGATTGTACTTCTTTCAAAGCATTCTTTGCATCAGTATATAATTTTGAGAGCTCTTTATCGTAGTAGTTTTGTTGTAAGATCAATGAATCCTCAAGCCTTTTTCGTAAATTGAGGAAGTCGTTATTTTTATTATCTAATTCAATAAGTTTACGATCAACATTATCTTTTAATTCATTTAACGAAACTAAAATTTTTTGTCTTTCTATTTGATATCTATCCCATAGATTAGATAATTCTTTTGTTAAGCCAACGCCAGATGGTTTCCTTATATCTATGGTTTTACGAAGGTTATTAATAACGTTGTCATTTTGTTCTTTAATTTTGCTATATATATAATCAATGTTGGTATCAGTTATTTCAGTGCTAGAGAAATATTCTTCATTATAATTAATAAGTTTATTTATTTCAGTATTCCAGTAATCCTTATCTAGCTTATCAAAAAATTCAAACAGTTCTTTTTTTAATCTGTCCTTTTTAGCTTTAGTCTGCTTAGATCTCTTTGATAACAGATCATGCTCTTCATTTCTACGTTGTTTTGTCTCAATAAATAATTCAGACATATCACCGTCATCTTTAAAGAAATCTCTTGCTATCTCGATAAAGAAATTCTCAAGCATTTCTTTGAATTGTTTATAAGGCTTATTTTCAATGAACCCTTCTCGCCCAGCTTTTTCGACTAATGAAGCATTGTTTTCTTTTGTTAATTCAATTGCCCCAAATAAACGTCGATAAGAGAAGAAATATTCAGAAGCAGATAATGTTCTTCGTTTTTCTATTTTTAGAAAGTCGGTGTCCGAGTCTCCATAAGGTAGAATTCTTAATCCATCTCGATAAATATATAAACCACCGTATCTATCAGTTTTCTCCTTCAGTGGAGCCCAGAGTTCCATTGGGAGTCGTGAATCACGGAGTCGGCCATGTATATATGCCAGTTTAATTTTAAAGGGACCGCATTGGGTTAATTGATTATTATTTCTCCAAGTCACAGCATGATGAATTGGTTTTTCACCATAAACAGAAACATTACCGCTAAATTGACCAAATTCATTAAACCAGCCTTCTATATGGTGATCAGCAATATTGAATTCTTGTGGTGTAAAAAAAATTGACTCGCTAATTCTGTCAATGCACTCTCCATCTTCCAGATAGTCCCTGAAGCGGGCTATAATAGGAGGGTTTGAATCATTATACATTGTGTTTGTGAAGCCTAATAAAGCTTTCTCTAAGCGGGAAGATTGTTCTGTTGTTTTGTTACTATCGCTTGAAGATATATCGTCTATTAAAATTTCTTCGGTAGGGTTTATTATAAAATGAGTTCCATGACCATCTCCTGAAAGTTTTAATCCACCTAATTTTTTTTCCCATAAGGCAGGATCGAATTCGAAAAGTGATAACTGTGTGTTTATTTGCGATACTTTCGATTTTGATATTTTTTGTGTTAAGGATTCTAAATTGTTTTTGGCTTGTTCAATCATCTCCTCAAGAATATTTTACTTACAAGTTCACCATTCTTTATAATTCTAATTGGTATATCTATATCATCAAGATCAAGTGATGGTATAGCAAATAGGCTCCAGTTAACAAATGCAGCAACTAGCGGCATAAGCTCATTGTCTCTTTTAGCTCTGGTAAGAACCAGCACCTGCGGGCCGATTGCTGCTATAGATAAACGACCTATTCCTTTCTCACCCATTATAGGACGGAAGGCTTTATTACTATCTATTGCCGGTTTATTTATGGCATCATCGTCTATTAATTTGCTGGACGTTCCAATGGTCAACCATCTCTCTTCAAATTCATCAGCTGTCATTCCTAAACCATCATCTCTCAAGATAAGAAGATTTTCTTTCCTGAAAAAATCCACTTCAACATTATCAGCATAAGCATCGTGAGCATTTTTGAATAATTCGCTTAACGCAGTCGGTATACCTGCAATTTGCTGTCTGCCAAGCATATCCAAAGCTCGGGCTTTTGTTCTTATCTTAGCCATGTCTATTAATCCTTATTAGTACAATTTTCTATGAGATGTTGTCCAAATATTCTGGCCAGTTCGCATGGTACAGCGTTTCCAATCTGCTTTGCCATAGAGTTCAAAGAACCTTTAAATACATAACTCAAAGGGAATGTTTGCAGTCTTGATGCTTCTCTTATGCTTATTGCTCTATGTTGTGTTGGATCTGGGTGCCCGAATCGTCCATTTGAGTAACTATTGCATTTTGTCGTCAGTGTAGGTGCAGGCTTATCCCAGCTCATTCTTCCATAAGTATCGGTATGCCCATCATAGTTTTTATGGCATTTATTAACTAACTCTTCGGGCCAGTTTCTTCTATCTCCACCTTCTGGAGTGTGCATAATTCTTTTTAAATTTAGAGAGGTAAGTGTTCCTGCTCTGTGCAAAGAATCTTGGGGATCGATTTCCCCTGAAGATAATTTTGTGAAGTTATAGATATAATCACGTACAGTTTTGTATGGGATTTTATTTTTACCATGAGTTATATCTGGTGGGGTTACTTTGCCTACTCTACTAGCCAGAAGTACAAGCCTCTTCCTTCTTTGGGGTATACCGTAATTCTCGGCGTTAGCTATAAAGGATATATAATTATACTGCAACTCCTTAATTACTTTGATAAATTCTTGGAATGGGCCTTCTTTTTTCTCGTCAATTTTTTGCATTCCTGGTACATTTTCAAGCATAATATATTCAGGAAGTAGTTCTCTGATAAAACGATGGGTTTCATCAAGTAGATTTCTTCTTGAATCATCGCTGGTTTTATTTTTATTTTGTTGCGAAAATGGTTGGCACGGTGCACATGCACTTAATAATAAAGGCCGTTTAGCTTGAATATTAATGATCTCGGAGATATCTTCTGGTTCAATTTTTCTAATATCTTCTTGGATGAATTTTGCATCAGGGAAGTTAGCTTTAAAGGTTTCTGATGCTTGTGAGTCATTATCTATTCCAAGCACGATATCAAAACCAGCCTGACGCAGCCCTTCACTGGCTCCGCCACAGCCACAAAAAAAATCTATAACTATCAATTTGATACCTTCTTTATACTCAGTAATAACTCGGATAAACTCATATTTTAGATAAAAGTGATTGGTATGGATATAAACTTTGGCCACGCTACCGCCCTGAGGTTATGGCCATCCCCAAGCCTTTTGAAGGGATTATGAACAACACCACGCCGATGTTCAACGTTGTTAACCCATAGATATCACAAAGTTAGTGAACGACTCGGTTGTAAATTAACCAAGTAAGACGTTAGCGAAAATGGGTATAACACATAATATTCGCCATCATTGACAAATGATCATCATGTGGACTGCCAAAAAATCGTCTATAACATAGCCAGTTAGACTGCATATGGGGATGTAAGCATGAGCACCAGAAGTGAGATAAAGGATGGGGCACTCTTTGACGTTCTCGACATAGGGATCGTCTACACCGAGGCGTTGGGCTGGCTTGATATGGGACATGCCCGTGGCAATGATGTGGTAACGCTCAAACGTCAATTCGTTGAGGGAGAGCGTAGCGGTGAGCCAACTTATTCCGTCATGTATCGGCAAGATATGGGCGTCTTAAAATTCAAATCGCGGCTCGGCGTCGGGAAGTTCTCTCACTGGGAAATTAAGCGTGGCCGGAGCACCGAAGAGATTAACAGAATCATGCTGGCGATGATGATGAACACCGCATCCAGATTCTAAGGTCTGCAAAGCCTGCGTTCATTTTCCTGGTATACGGACAGCGGCTTTAGCGGTGAGGATTTGATGCCTGACCTGTTCGGGTTCTATCGCGCAATTATTCCTGGCCGGTACGGCTACCGTCTCAAGCCCGTGAGTTATGAATCAGCCGTTCACCGCTGGGATTACTACGGCGCTATCGGTTCCCATAAAAACCATGGCTTTCGCCCGATTCTCTTTCCTGCTCCTGAGGAGCAGTGCGTACGGCATCAGCCGTACACGGTCAATCTTCCGCATTTTATGACATGGCTCAGGCCGTGGGATGATCTTGCATCCGGAGCGGTGAAGGTCATTACAAACGATGGGACATCGTTCTCATTCATGGGGGCTAAGCTATGACAATGCTTTTAAAAATCCTGAAGTGGTGTGCGCTCTCGGTAGCCACAATCTTTATCCTTGGATGGCTGTTTGTCTGGCTCGTGGCATCGGGTTCGGATGAAACGACGGTTTACAATGAAAATGACTTTTTCCACTACCACACGTTGACTGACAAGGATATTGAAAACGCCCCGCGTATCACGAACGATTACTATTTCGAGGCGCATCCCGGTGATGGTTATGCCCCTTCAAATAGCAAGGAGATACCGGTACTGCACCATTGCGTACGTATCTCGAAACGCTGGGATACACGAAGGAAAAGCGTCGCCTCTGCGAAAAGGAAATCTGGTCAAAACCCGATCAGGTAAACGGGGACATTTTCTATCTGTACTTTAACGCCGCTACGGGTGAAGTTGAGCTGACCAAAGTGATGAATTACTGAGTTAACTTGCTCTGTGGCGATTCATTTTCTTTTTGTGCTTTGCTCATCAAGACCTTCAATTCCTCAATAGTAAGTGAGGGTTTTTGCCTGTGGATCATTGCATGGCAATTGGGACAGACAGGGCGAAGATCATTTACAGGATCGAGTTTGTAGCGCTCTCCAATCTCAGAGAGAGGGGTGATATGGTGGACGTGGATATAGTCCTTGCCGGTTTCACCATATGTTTTCTCAAAGTCCATATTGCACACGGTGCAATGGCAGCCGTAGTGGTCTATACATTTGTCTCTTGCTGTTTTGCTCCGTTCGTACTTGTTAACTTTGATCTGTTTTACGGCCCCTTCATAAAAGGTTTCCGGGACATCATCTGGATAATCGATATCTAACTTGGAAGAAAGCGATTCTGCTTTTTTGATGCCCTCATGAGTGAGTTTCCAGATGCCAAGGCCTGATTCTTTGGCATTATGAAGATACTTGTAATCAACAAGCTTTTTTCGCGCCCATTGGACCATGTTGTTCCATTGGGGACGGTTGCTATCATCAGGAAGCAATATGCTCATTTCTTCATCGGTAAGGCGGAACTCCCTCCCCAACGGTTCATAACATGAGGAAGAACTAACTTCTCCCCCTCGGTTATAAATATTTAAAAGTAAGGGAATCTCAATCTCTTTATAACTCGGGAATGCCATGTTTATCACCATTAAAATGAATAGATTACTTTCTGAAAATTTCGCGTATATGCCACTCTATATAATTAGCCTGCGGATAATTTTCTTTCTGTAGTGGGAGGTGAATTTGTGCTCCTGCGAAGTCCCAAAAAAATCTGGATACAACGCTGTTGCCATTTACAGCGGAAGATATTTGAACGCGCATGTTTTCATCCACTCCAAGAGAGCCTTTATCAAAGGCTTTATGATGGATTGCACAGAGAGCTAAGCCATTCGCGATCTCACATGGCCCTCCAAATTGCTTCCATTTGATATGAGCGGCTTCAAGTGCGACAGAGGTATTATCATGTCGCATATTGAAACCGCAAACGGCGCACTGATAGTTATAGGCTCGCAATACCTGCTGTCGAAATAAGGGATCGCGCTGTTTGCGAATTTGCAGGAGGTTGAATCCCAACTCGTCGGCAAGTTCTTCCTGAATGCTTTCGGTAAAGTGTGCTTCGAGGATTTGCTGAGCTATAGAGTTAATGAGGTTCTTACTGTTTATCAAACGAGTGTAATGCTGCTCGTCAAAACCACCTGCAACATGATGTTCAACCAGCTCCCCCGCAGGAGGTTGTTTGCTGGTACCTGATGTGGAACAGCGCTCTGCGTTTTGTAGTTCCCAAAAGCCATCACCTTGTAAACGCCAGAACGGCATATCAGGACGGTACTGTGCACGCTGTGGTCCAAAGCGTTCCAGCAGGCTGTGTAGCTGATCGCGTACTTCCGTACCGTAATCAAACAATCGCGCATGTCCCTGCTGATAGTTCGCCAGCACGTACAGAAGCAATAAAGGCTTATGCGGCGCACGTTGTTCACCTTTACGCCAGATGGTGATGTCGGCAATTGCCTGTTCGAGAGTTTTGTTGGAAGCCATCGTGTTACGGGAGAAGGTAAATAATTGCGATGATGCTCGCAAAACCCAGACCAATCAACCCACAATCAACAAAAACATGAGCTTACCTCACATAACATTATTTCCTGAATCCCCCTCGCAAATTCCAAATTTCCCCCGCGCCAAACCGCTGTACGTATATTCAGCACGGTATAATAGCCACCAGAAATTACGCCGAACGGCGAAAGGAAGTATCAAAGAGAATTTAACGAGGAATTCGCGATATGAAGGTGCTGCAACACCCCCATACCGCTAACCACAACCAACTAGAATGGAGTTGAAAATGGCTGCGACGAATTTTAAGCCAGAGTTTACCGTTTGCAAAACAGAATCAGATGCTTTCACCAGCATGATCGAAAATCACGAGCTGGTACGCAAAAATAGCGCGCTTCGCCTTCATGGCAACCAGACCAGCATTGCGCCGGTTCATCCCCGCGCGGATACGCCGGAGGCCAGCTCTGCCTGCTGTGAGCTTTACGCGCGGGTAGACTATCAGCATCTTTCTCTGGGCGGCGACTGGCTAACACGGGCCGGCTTTATCAACGGTATGCCCGTTAAAATCCGGGTGATGAAAGACTGCATCGTGATTACGCCACAGCATACAAGAGAATTGTGGGGATGCCTTGAGGGCATGAGTGTGGTGAATATTAATAAGCAGAAAGTCGCGCAGTGGCTGAAGACGTTTCCGGGAGTATTAAATGATACGGGTGATGTTCCGGTGGTGAAGCGTGGAATCGGACAAGTAGTATAAATATAAAAATCAGGCCCACTTTCGGCTTTGTGTCGGGAGTGTGCCAGGATTCACCTGAGATATAATTAAATACAAATCAAGGCTCTATGTTAGTATCGCTTCAGTATAAAACTACATATTGTATTAATCAGGGTTATGACAATGGATAGGTCATTATTGTTTTTTTATAGTTTTATGGGTTTGTTTATCATTTACTTTGGGATTAGGTTTGTTAAAGATGAATATAAATGGCATAGCCTGCTGTTTGTGTCTTCTATTGTGGCAAGTTTAATTATTTCATCGTGCTTCTTACGTCCAGTGACTGGCGAGTGGTTACTATTAGTTGCAGTGCTAACTTTTGTGGTTTTATTCTCAATTGCACTATTGATAGTAATGATGAAACAGTGCTCAATGAGAAGGCATGTTCGCAAGAAGATAACGCTACTACAATCTTTATCGCCGGAAGAATTTGTTGAAAATTTAATTGCTGAGCACGATCGCAAACAGTGGTATGTCCTTTATCTGCCATCTGATAATAAGATAGAAATAGGCTTTAATTTGTTTGATGCCAATCCTGTTATTGGCAAGAAGTTTGATGTTAAAACCCTTTCAGGACGTTATTTTTACTTTATAGCCCAATGTGGCCTACAGGAACCAGGTTTGAAAAATGATTCTCTTTATTCGCTGGGTGATTTTTATAATATTGATAATCAAATAAAAAAACTAGTTCATGATTACTTAAATCGAATAAAAAGTGGGCACAAAAACCCTGGGATTATCAATGAAGATAGCGTGGGAGCATAATTTGCAGTCAACAAGTTTATCCTGAGAGTAGCAAAAGCCGCGCAGTACGCGCGGCAATGCTATCTATGGTTACACCTTAAACCCCGGTTTGCCATTTGCCAGACGCCACTCTTTAACTTCCCGGACAATGCCTTCGGGGCTGTAATCTTTACCGGCTTCAGGATAAAAAATAACGTCAGATCCCTTAGGATGTTCAGAAAGGCGTTCAAACTCTAAAACCAATAAACTTCCTTCTTCTTCTGTTTCACTTGCCGCAGTGCAAATTCTTATTACTAAATCTAAAAATTCATTTTCAGTATAGTCGCTGATAGTTTTCATTTAATTCCCTTTGTGTATATCAATATGATGTTTAGGCGTTGTTATGCTCATATTATCTAGATCATAAACTGCACCGCCCTGACTTATAGGATTTATGTGATGTATCTCATACCGATTTCTTTTACCGACTTTATCGCTAGTTGGGGTAAAAGGCGCAACACCGCTCTTAATATTTGATTGGTTGTTAATAATAAACTGCTCCATCAGCCCCGGATCCCTCGATACCTCCAACCAAAACGCCTTACGGAACTGGTCAAAGTCCGTAAATGTCCGCCCGCGTAACTGGTCTGCTATTTGACTCGGAACGGGTGACCCGTTCCCCGTATTGGCATCAGACAACCAAATCCCGCTAACCTTCTGACCTTTGCCCGTGACCCGCCCAGGATTGTGACGGAGATAAACATAAATCGGCGGCACCCCGTCCACCGGCAGAATCAGAATATAATCCGCGAACGTTTTCTCTTCCGGCGTCGGGCTGGTCGTCGCACCTATCCCCGTATCTTCAGGCAGCGGATCGACCATCACCGGGTTCGGTATTCGCACCGGGTTCTGGTTCCCGGTGTTCCACGGCCTGTTCTCTCCCGTACTGTCCGGCGTCCAGATGAGGGTGATTCGTGGATCTTCCTCGGTGGTGAAGGTGTACGCGTTGCGGCGGCTATCCCACTCCATCCGGCGAACGCGCACGCTGTCCTTGCCCGGCGGCGTATGCCAGCCGCGCGAAGTCGGATAACCGCTGGCGTCGTTCTCCCAGGTAAAGCGAACGCGGGTAGGGGCGTTGCGCATCTGCTCGGCGCGCATCAGGTCGATAAAGTCCTGCTCCCCGTCGTTCAGCCTGCCCGGGAGCATGCCAACCAGCAGTGCGGCAACGGGCGCGCCGGGGCCGCCAGCCGCAATCCCACCCAGCGAGGTAACGCCGCGCACGGCCCAGGTGCCGGAGGTGATAGCGCGCCCGCCGATCCGGATAAGTTCGCTGGCATCGGCGATGGCCGTCCTGGCGATCCACGCGCGCTCTTCGGCTGCAACCGCGGCCTGATAATCCATCATCTCGTGGTGACCGTTCCACCACGTATAAAGCGCGCTCCGCTGCTTCGGTTCGGGAATTATCTTGCGCTTCGCCGACTGGGCGCGCTGCGGCACGTCATCGGGCAACGTCTGGTAAAACGCCATCTCGGCGAAGTGGGTGTGGGGCTCGGGTTCCGAACCCGCATCGTTGCAGCCCTCGCCGCGCAGGCACGATTTTGCAAACACCCGATTGCGATCGCGTTCTTCCGCCTGTCGCCGTGCTTCGGCTTCTTGCTCTTTTTGACGGGCGGCCAGCATGGCCTGATGTTTCACCTTCGCCTGCTGTTCGGGTGAAGGGCCGGAGCCGAGCCATACGCCCGCCGGAGCGATCACGCGGTGGGTGCCCGCCGGGCAACCGCAGATAACAATCGAGCCATCAACGGCGGCGGCTTGTCCCATCCAGCTCACGCGCGGTTCGCCGCTGGCAATAACGCCCGCTTTACCGCATTTTGGGCAGGGCGTGGTTTTATCGCCGACGCGGATCACGCCGCGTCCGTACTCGGTGCAGTTGGGCAACGTGGTGCAGCAAATCGCGCCCGTGGTTGTTCTGTCTCCGTGCAGCGCCTGACCGCGACCGAAGTTCGTGGAACGGTAGCCCATGGCCTATTCTCCGGGCCAGGTTAAGAAACCCGCATGGGGAAAAATGCCTTCGCGGGTCGTCAGGGAAACGATACGTTCATGGATATAAGGCTGCATTCAAATTCCTGCAAAGAAGAAAACGAAGTGCAGCACTGTAAGGTTTTAGAGGATGAATAATGAGACACGGCGCGATAAATAGACCGGGCTAAAATCTTAATTAACCGTCTGATTTGACTAAGGTCATCTTTAATTAACGTGATAATAAACGTTCGTTTTAATGGATGTTGGAATAGGTAGTTTTGGCAGCCTGTAATTCGAAAACAGGCTGCCGGAGGTTATTTCAAAACACTGGCACCCCCAGCCCCACCTTCACCTCTTTCAGCGTCGCCTGCGTCACTCCCTGCGCCCGTTCGGTCCCGCGCTTCAGCATCGCCATCAGCTCCCCTTTATCACGGATATACATCGCCCGGCGCTCCCGCATCGGCGCGATCAGTTCCTGCAAACAGGTTTCCAGCTCGTTCTTGCACGATCTGTCCCCAAGCCCGCCCGCCTGATAGTGCGCCTTCATCGCCGCCACCTTGTCTTTGTCCGGATGAAACGCGTCGAGGTAAGTAAACAGCACGTTGCCCTCAATCTGCCCCGGATCGCTCACCTTCAGGTGGTTCGGATCGGTGTACATCGCGCTGACCGCACGGTGAATAGTCTCTTCGCTGGCGGAGAGGTGCAGCGTGTTGCCGAGCGATTTCGACATCTTGGCGCTGCCGTCGATGCCGGGCAGGCGGCTGGTGTTGCTCAGCATCGCCTTGCAGTGGCGTAGCACCGGGGCGGGCAGCAGGCTGTTCATCTTGTGGACAATCTCGTTGGTCTGCTCAATCATCGGCAGCTGGTCGTCGCCGACGGGCACGCACTCGGCCTTGAACGCGGTGATGTCCGCCGCCTGGCTGATGGGGTAGGCCATAAACCCGACCGGCAGGGAGCGGGCAAAGCCCTTCTGCGCAATCTCGTTTTTCACCGTCGGGTTACGCTCCACGCGGGCGACGGTGACGATGTTCATATACAGCATCGTCAGTTCGGCAAGGGCGGGCAGGGCGGATTGCAGGCAGATCGTGGTCAGGGTCGGGTCGATGCCTGCGGCCAGATAATCCGCCAGCACCTCGGGGATGTTATCGCGGATCTTCTGCGGGTTGCTGCCGTTGTCGGTCAGCCCTTGCAGGTCGGCGATCAACACATACTGGTTGTGCGTCTGCTGAAGGGACACGCGCTGGCGCAGCGACCCGACGTAGTGGCCAAGATGCAGCGGGCCGGTCGGGCGATCGCCGGTGAGGATGGTTTGAACGTTCATAAAGACTCCTTAATGTGCAATTGCCGAAAGGGGTCTTAAAAATGTGAAAGCCGCCTTTCGGCGGCTATCTGAAAATGGGATAAACAACTCCGGGCCGCCTTTAAGAAGGCTGCCACCAACGATTTGCGGTGATTATGGCGGAGTATGTATTCATCAAAATACCGTATCATGCCTGAAGCGAAAAACCAAAGGGGATGTCATGCTGCAATCACTTAACCCTCTGACGCTCGCGGTCAGCGACCTGCAAAAAAGTCTCTCTTTCTGGCGCCAGCTGCCGGGGCTGAGCGTACTACAGCGGCGTTTTACACTGACGCAAAATTAACGCCGTTGCGTACAGGCCCATCGCCACAATAAACAGACGTATTCCCCCTGAACTCAGCCCCATCGTCAGGACTAAAACCGGGTGGCTGCTGCTGAAGGTAAAGATAAAGACCTGGAGCGTATCGCGAACGGCAGGGAAGCAGGCGTCTACAACCAGAAGAAGGCTGGACGCTTTCAGTAGCCGAACAATAGAGCCTTCAAGGATGTCCCCGTCGCGCAGCTTATAAAACAGCAGGGCTACCAGCACCAGGGCCAGGTAATAGGGGATAAAGCCGCACAGATCGACGAGCATCGTCAGAATATAAACGCCCCAGCCGCCCAGCGCGACGTGCGCGATCTCAGGATAAAACCGGGCGTAGTTCTCATAAATTTCCTGGAACGCTTCGCCGCTGAACCAGGATTCCAGCATGTACCAGGTCTCGGCGACCGAGCAGACGATCAATAACAGGCTGACCGCCACGCACAGGATGCGAATGCGGGTTAGCGCCGCGTTGTGCTTTGTCTGGTAAAGCGCACCGGTCTCGATTGCCATCGACAGCCCCTTATTTTTTAAGAGAGAGAATAAACAGGGCCAGGCCGCCGACAAGTGAGAGAAACACGCCCAATCCCATGGCGTACATCACGCTAAGAATAAATGAAGCAGTGTGTGGCATCGATTTTCTCCCTTTCTTTTTGTCCCTTCTCAGGGCTCTCCTTCGCGGCTGAATATGGCTGTTTATGCTGGAATAAAAAGGAGGTAGCAGTCCTGTCTACTACTACCTCAAAGATTGAGAACGAATGTTACGTTAATGATATATATGTCTTTACACCCCCTGTAAGGGCAGGAGTGATATTGCGGCTTATTATATAAACAATGCTTAAACATATATCTGGCGAAAGGTTAATTAAGAAAGTTCACAGGTGTCTATATACAGTGGTGCTAAGCTGTAGGATCTCATTTACCAATGAGAAGGCGCAGAAGCGATCCCAAATACGTGCGAAATGGTCTGCTCGTTATTCTTTTTGAAGCCAACAACCTGCTCCGCAACGGCTAATTGCTGGAGCAGACGATTGAGCTGGGAATTTTGCGCACGAAATGACAATTGAGTGGGTGAGATTTTATTTGCAAAATGGCTGATATTTCGAGTAGCGTTACTGTACATTTCGCTAATCAGCTTATTTATTAGTGCATTAATAAATATTTTCTGGCTTATAGGGAGCTCCGGATAATAGATGATTTTTCCGTATAATAAGCCCGTCAGAATGCGGTAAATCCTGTCGGTACATAGAACAAGTGCATTGTCTGCGAGCATAAGTTCGGGCAAAAAAGAGAGGGCAAGGCACTGACCATCGTCAGGAAGCAAGAACACTTTGGAAGAAAAAGCCGGCAGACTGTTTTGATGCAATGCCATTAACTGATTAATGCTGCGGTACAGCATCTCGTTGTGAAAATAGTCGGGAGAAAAAACGTCAATCTTCAACATAATACACCCCGTTATAATTCATCGCTTTTTGATTTAGGGCGGGATGTTAATTTCACTTAGGTCACATGCCACCCAGGTTAATAAAGTAATCAGAAAGGCCTGGTTGTTGAAATATATGTTCAGGGTTGCCGCCGATATACATTTTTTGAGCCGTTTTTTATGAGGATTGAGGTTTTTATGCTAGAATCTCATTTTACTTTCGGTGTGCTCATATCCAGTTGGAGCTATTCAGCTAAGTAAGAGATTAAATGGAATACATTATCAACGATCTGGTTGTATTCGATGTGCAGCGCGGCCGATTGAGTCTGCCCGAAGGGGATGGAGAGGTGTTTCTCGCTCAGGCAATGACGCGTCTTCTTAAGCTCTTTATTGAAAAGAACGGCCAGACCATCGAGCGTGAAGAGCTTTTCGAAAAAGTCTGGGATGACTTCGGAATGCGATCTTCTAATGCCAACCTCAACCAGCATATTAGCCTGTTGCGTAAAGAGTTTGCGCTGCTGGGCCTGCCGGACAATATCATCGTCACCGTCCCGAAAATCGGCTTTAAATTTATTGCCGATATCGCCGTGCGGGGAAAAGAGGTGTCCGCCGAGCGAAAATCCTATTTGGGCTGGCTTGCTGCGGGCGCTCTGGCGCTATCATGCTGTTTTGCCGTTTATACCGCCGTGACGGTGAGCCGCGAAACCTTGCCGCCGATTAAAAAAGAGTACCCGCTGGGCACCGTTAACGGCTGCAAGGTTCTCTCTTTTAACCGTGTCGAGGCCGCGTTAATTCCTGAACATCTCGATATGGTTCGCTTCTTATTACAAAAGCTGAATCTCTCCTGCAACGCGGATAAAGAGATCCGTCTGAGTATCGATCAGCATTTCGCCTCTAAACATGCCCAACGGGTATTTTTCTCTCTTTGTCAGAAAGAGGGCTCAGTGGAATGTATTAATCTCTACACCCATAACGGGGAAGGATAACGCGATGAAACGGATCCATGCGTGGGGAATTCTCGGCGGGTCTGCATTACTGGTCGCCGCCAGTATCAGCACGCTGCTCTGGAACTCACATCATAATGGCTACAGCATGGTGTGCGGTACGCGACTGGATATCACCTATGATTCCTTAAGACGTGACTCGGATAAACTCACCGGTGAAATGTCGTTGCAGCTTAAAAAAGATTACACCGGCACGTTAAACGTGGCGGGCGATGTTTACCAGGATGAGAAACATCTTTTCCATATGTTCCGCAGCGTGAAGTTTAATTATGAACTGGCCGATAAGAAAAAAGGGCTGGTAAATCTGAAGTTTACCGGCGTTGAATTTTACCCGCCGGACTCAGAGAAAAACCAGTACACCTCCTGGCCGATAAACAAAAAGGACACCGGCAAGGAGATGGAGCTGATCGTAAATATGATTGAGCCGGGTCTGATGCTGGTTTCGAATTTCTACTCGCCGGTCATGAACTGCGGGGAAATTCTGGATAACTAACCCCGCCGTTACGGCAAATACATCTGCTGGTGATGACCCTGTCTCTCCAGCATCATATGCGTGATCATGTCCTTCAAGGACAGCGGTTTAGAGAATAAATAACCCTGCATACTGCTGATACCTTTGCCGGCAAGGTACTCAGACTGATATTCATGCTCGACCCCTTCCGCAATGATATTCATGCCAAGCTTTCTGGCGATATCAATCACGCAGTCCAGCAGGACATTATCCTCGTCGTTTTTCCCAATCTGGCTAATAAACTGTTTATCAATTTTGATGTGGTCAGGGTGAATGGATCCCAGATAGGCCAGGTTGGAATTGCCGGTGCCGAAATCGTCCAGCGCTATCGCCACGCCCATTTTGCGCAAGGTGGACAGAACCTCCTCCAGCCGACTGGTGGTGCCGATATCATCGCGCTCGGTAATTTCCGCAATGATATTGACGCGGTCTTTGCCCACCGTATCGAACAGTTTTTTGCAGTCTTCAATGAAGGTTAAAGACTCAAAATGCTGCTTGCTGAGGTTAAAGCTGACGTGAATTTTATTCGGCAGCCTGGCTTGCAGATACTGTAAATCGCTGGCGACTTTCTCCATCAGCAGCGAGGTCATCGGGACAATCAGCCCGCTCTGTTCGGCCAGCGGAATAAAGGCATCGGGCGGGATCACGCCGTGTACCGGGTGGATCCAGCGGGCCAGCACTTCAAACCCGACAATATTGCGCTCCTCCACGTTCACCAGCGGCTGATAGTAGGGGACGATTTGCCCGCGCTGAATGGCGTTTTCCAGCATATGAAACGGCGATTGCTGTCTCGACATCCACAGGTGATACAGCCATCCCGCCAGCGCCGACAGGATAACGTTGAGGATAAACAGGTACTTGCCGCGCTGCCAGACCATAGGAAAGGTCGGCGCACCGTAGCTGTAGGCCACGACGTAGGGGAAATGGCTGGAGCGGTAAATTTTGTATCCCTCCTGCTCGCCCGGCGGGGCGGGAAGGACTTTGCCGGTTTTGGTCATCAGCATTTTGCCTGACTGAAAATAGGCGTCGTTCAGCGTGCCGATCTGTTGCAGCGCGTCACGCAAAAAATTGCCGTGGATAGTGACCACGACGTCCCCGTCCGCGAACTGCTTGCGCAAGGAGAAGGCGGGAATGCCCGGCGTAACCACGGTGCCGGGATGCAGCGCCAGCTCGCCCCCCTCAAAGAGTTCAACTTCCAGCGGCAGGGGCTTGTTGATCAGCAAAGAGGAGCACCAGATCGTGCTCCCCTCCGCCAGGTTGATGGAACGGATATACGGAAAAAAGGCGTTGAGGTGCGCCAGCTGCCAGCCGGTTTCGGCGGTACAGGCTTTGTCTAAAAACGACTGGCTGCGGATGGCCGTCTGCTCGGCCTGGGTGAGCATAGCGTCAATATGGTGAGCGATTTGTCTGGCGTTGTTCTGGGCATCCGCCTGGTAGGAGCGGTAGGTTTGATACCAGATCGAGATGCTACCGGCTATTAACATAAACAGGGTAATAATACCCGCCGTTAGCAAGACGTAATATTTTCTTTTCAGTGGCATGGTTTTGCTCGTGACTATTTTTTCCAGCAGTCGTATCGCCATATCGGAATAATCATATGCGGTCATGAAATAATAATTCAGGACACTATCAGGCTGGATAACATTATGGCGATCATTATACGCGGTGCGGACTCGCAGAGTTAGTGCTGATATTTAAAATCAGAATCCTCATAGCTCACAGTTAACCTTTATTTATATAGACTGAAATTCCTGCACAGCGTTAAGACAATATGTCATTATGATAAAGAAACGTTTATTTTCAGCAATACTGCTGCCCGTTATTTTATCGGGCTGCGATGATGCGCCAGCGACGAACGCCCTGCGCAAAATCCAGAAAATAGTGGAGCACAAAACCACGCCGTTTATTACGGTCGACTCCGTCTGGCGCGGCGATGTGAGCCACTGTTTTTACGAGAAGCGCCACGGCGAGTGCCTGATCAGTACCATCCAGAACTCCGGCTCGCCGAAAGCGGTGGCGGCGGCGATGTATGTCTCTGCTAAAGAAGATTACGGCTATGTGTCGGGCTACACGCGCATTCACAATATCGCCATCGCGACCGTGACCTACCCGTTCCGGGAGAAGAATACCCAGGAGGATATCCTTGTGCCGTCAGAGGGCGCGCCGGTGGATATGCAGGACGCGCTTCAGGATCTGGAAGCAAATAGCCAGTGGCAACGATTTTTACAAAAGCAGCCTCATGCTTTTCCGGTCGGGCCTGGTTTTTTAGTGGATAAATCCGTGAACTATCATGGACAGCAGCTATTTTATGCTTATCCGGTAAAAGTGTGTGAAGGGTGTGAAACGATCGGGATTTTAACCATGAGTTATAATTTCGATCGTTCAGGTGATTTTACGGGGAACGAGGTGGTCGGTGTCGTTAATTAAGATATTCATCACCCGGTTTACGCACCAAAAAAAGGCGCCGCCACTGCGACGCCTTTTTTTTATTTGAAATTAAACATGCCCGGGTGATTATCCGCACTACCCGTCAGGGCGGCAAACAGCGCTGTTTTACCGTCGATAGACAGTTCATCGCTGATATTCAGCCACTGTAAGGTCTGCTTATTTTCACTTTCGTTGCTGGTGGCCAGCACGCCCGCCATTTTTTGCATTTTCGGTGAGTAGAGAACGGCAATTTTCTCTGCGCCGCAGTCGTGCGGTTTGCAGGCGGTTTGCAGCTGATACGTCACGCCATCAATGGTGACGTTTTGCCCCTGTGAATCCACGCCGCCTTTCACCACCCACTGCGGCAGGGTGGTTTTGCCCACCATCTCTTTAAACGCGGCGGCGGTGGTTTTACCCGTCGCCAGCTCGCTGACGGTCGGCATGTCCGCGGCGTGAACGGCGAATGCGCTTAAGGAGAGCAGCGATGTGATAAGGACTTTATTCATAGTCATTTCCCTGTTGGTCACGATGTTAACTCAGTAAAACTAATTGTAGGTCATGGTAAAGGTCGCGGTGCCGTTGGCCTGGCCTGCGGTCACCGACGTGGCCGTCTGGTAGTAGCGTGCGGAAAGCGGCACGTTGAGGTTCCCGGCCGCCGTGACCGAGCCCACGCTGAACGCGGTGTTTAACGCTTTTGCCGCACTGCTGTAGAGCAGCTGGATCCCAATGCCTGTCGCACTTTTCCCGGACGTGGGCGTGTCGAGGTTTAATATGCCAGTGCTGGCGTTATACGCGCCGCTGGCACCCGGCGAGAGCGTCATGCTGACTTTGGTCGCGCGGCTGCACACCAGCGGGACGGTGAAGCTTTGCGCCGGGGAGGTGCTGCCTACGCCGGTAAAGGTAGTGCGCTTGACGTCACCGAGGGGGACGTTAATTGACGTGCTGGAAACGTAGCAGGCGGGGACGGTGAGTGTGACGAAAGCGAAAGCAACGTTACCGCTTTCAATAGGCGATTTAACCGTAGCTCCTGCGGTATTTAGGCACTGTAAGCCCAGACTATTACCCCAGACCGTATTGACCACGCCAGGCGTTACCGTTGCTGCCGTTTTAACCAGGGCATAATGAAAAGATCCCGTGTAGGTTCCAGCAACCGTCGAGTTAGACAACAGAGTGATAGGGCCACTGGTGTAGGTCGTTCCCCACATCGCTAGCCCTACGCCGTTTAGATTAGTGTTATATACGGTTGCACCCTTATAGGTAATCCCGCTGACCACTGTTGCTGTGGGAGTCGCAAAAAAATAGAAGGGAGGTCTGCCGGTCGTGACATTCACCGTTCCCTTTGGGGATGTTGTGATCTCAGAGCCGATTAAAGATCCAATCGCTGCTGTAGGAGACACTGTGAAGGCGCTCGAGCCTAGATAACTCAAAGTGTAATCCCATCGTCCACATGTACCTGTGACAGAAGCATGGGAGGATGAAAACAGCGACCCCGACAAAATCACCATCAGGCTAAACAGCGGCATCAGCAATAACCCGCGCATAGCCCCCGCAGCCCCTTTTCTTGTCGCCAATAAACAGGCATTAACATTACGCATTTTTCACGTTCTCATTGTGAAGATTCAAAAAGGCTTCCCATCACGAATAATGGAAAGCCTGAACAGTGTTAACGGCACGCCACGCTGTCGAGATACCGTAGCGACGATTCGTCTTTTTTCTGCGGCGGTAGCACAAAGTCTGCGCGACAGGTACGGCCGTTGCCGTTACCCCATTTCGCCACCAGCGAGCCTTTATCCGGCACGCCGCTCAGGTAAACCTGACCGCCGTCGCCCACAATCCCGGTTCCGGAGCCCTCTTCGCCGTCGAGCGTCACCAGGGCGCCAAACGGCAGCGGTTTGCCGCCGAACAGCAGCGTCATCAGCACGCGCGAACCGACGCGGGTTTTAAAGTCAGCCACCACCACCGCGCCCTGGGTCGGCACCACGTTCTGGGTTTTCAGATCCACATCCACGTTCTCCGCCAGCGTCTGCGTATCCAGCGCCACGCGGTTACGTTTGTAGGCGCTCACATACGGTACAACGGCGTAGCCGCGCCAGTCGGTCTTCACGCCGGAGTGGTTTTCAACCAGCGTGCCGGACGCCCCCGGCGCCCTGACCAGCGCAACCGTATCGCCCAGCGGCTGCGACAGCGTGACGCCATACGGATGGACGATAACGCCGCCCGCCAGACCGTAGTTCACCTGGCGCGTATCCTGGGAGTAGTTATATCCGCCCGTCACTTCGCCATAGGTGCCTTTGTAGTCCGCCGTGGCGTAACCGCTGTTACCTTCGCCTTTGTTGGTGTAACCCTGACTGATGCTGTAGTTCAGGTTGTTATTGGCCAGCGCCGTCCCGCTCAGGCCGGCCTGCTGCACCGTTTTATGCTGCTTGTCGGTGGTCACGCTGTAGTAGGCGTTGGCGTTCGGCAGCCATTGCCCCAGCGGGATCGACAGCGAGAAGGCCAGCTGCTGGTTGTCCGGCCCTTTGTCTGCCGGGCGGGTCCAGGTGTAGTTCAGGCCCCAGGTCATGTTCCACATATTGACGCTGTAGCCCACCGCCAGGTTACGTTCGCTGCCGCTTTGCCCCCAGTAGCGCTGGTCGTAGCCGGACAGATAAAAACTGCCGTAATCCCCGAGCGTCTGGGTGATGTTGAGCTGGGTACGGCTGCGCTTGTGCCCGTACCAGAAGGTGCCCGGTTCCCCGTTCGGCACCATTTCGTTGGCTTCCTGGAAGTCATAAAAGCCGTTAGTCGAGTAGCGATAGCCCGCCAGCGTGAAGTTGGTGCCGGTCTCGGCGATATCTTTGGAATACTGGATACGGTACGACTGGCCCTGCTCTTTGCTGTCATCGCGCATTTTGGTTCTGGACTGGGTCACATCCGCCGAAACGGAGCCCAGCTCGCCGAAGCCATGACCGATACCGATAGCCGCCGACTGATAATCGCCCGCGCCAATCACGCCGCCGTACAGCGTGGTGTTCGCCGGCAGGCCGTAAATCAGGCTGAGCTGCCCGAACTCCATCTCCCGGGAGCCCGACACGCTGCTGCGGTATTTCCCGCCCACCACGCCGTATTTCAGCTGGCCTTCACGCTGCATGATCGGCAGGGAAGAGTAGGGCTGAACAAAGCGCTGCTCGCGGCCGTCGGCTTCACGGATGGTCACGTCCAGGTTGCCCTGAGAGCCGGTCGGGTAAAGATCGTTAATGGCGAACGCCCCCGGCGGGACATACGACTGATAAATGATGTAGCCGTTCTGGCGCACGGTGACCTGCGCGTTGGACTGGGCGATCCCGCGAATGATTGGCGCAAAGCCGCGCTGGCTGTCCGGCAGCTGGTTGTCGTCGGAGGCGAGCTGCACCCCGCGGAACTGCACGCTGTCAAACACTTCGCCCGGCGTGTTGCTGTCGCCCATCGTGAGCTGGGCGCGCAGGCTCTGAATGTCGCGCTGCAAATAGCTGTTCACCGAGTTCCACTTCGAACCGGTGTTGCTGGTGCTGCTCCAGGTCGAGTAGTTGCGCAGACGCCACGGACCAACGTTGGCGCCGCTGCGCAGGTTTAAAAAGTTACTTTCATAGGTCCCGCTCTGACGTTTGTAGTCGGTCTGCGATCCGCTATAGGTGTAGTTCAGCAACAGGGCCGGCACGCCGTGATCCCACTGTGAAGGATCGACGTAGCCGCGCACCTGATTCCCCATCGCCGCCTGCGGCACGGAGATATCCAGACGCTGCTGGCTAAAGTTCAGTGAGGTATCGGCCTGAGGAATGTATTTCCCCGGCTGCGTAATTATCGCATCATCTTTAAGGCTGACCAGTTCAGGGAAGAGCGCAACCTGCACGCCCCACTGCTTCAGCTGGGCGAGCGTCAGCTCGGGGCGCAGCTTGCCCTCTTCGGACACGAAGTTCACGTCGCGGGTTTCAGCCTGCTCCCCGTTCACATAGATATTGACGTGATACACCCCCGGCGCCTGCCCCCCGGTTTCGGCAAAGCTTGACAGATCCGCCGCTTGTCCGCCGTTACGCAGGTCGATGGCGCTTGGGTTGAAGTAGTCCCGTGCCAGTACAGGATGGACGAACATCAGGCCTGGAATAAGGCAGGCCAGCAGCGACAATTTAAAGGGCGGCATTTTGCACAGGTGAACATCCGCAAAAGGTTTCATAACTGTCCCGTATTGTTGTTTTTGTCGATGGGTGGGGTGTGACTGGCTACGTTCTGAAATGGGTTAGAGCGTGGCGTGAGCCTCTTTGGTGATACCGCCGAAATCGTCAATCGCCTTCCAGCGAACCAGGCCGCCATTGGAGGCTTTCAGGGCAAGCGTGCTGCGTGGCGCGACCATGCCGGCGTCTTTAATCTCTTTGCCGCCGATATTCACGCTGTAAAACGACACGTAGTACGGGGTCGGGTTGTTCACTACCACGTTGCCGCCCTGACGGCTAAAGGTCAGCGCTTCATAGGCTTTTGCCGCGTCTTCATTGCTAAGCGCAGTCGGGCGCCAGAAGAGCTTAATGCGCGTGCGCACGGTAATTTGCAGCTGGTTTTTGTTGGTTTCCTCTGAAGAGGGGATCGATTTCACGTTAACCATAAATACCGATTCGCGATCCTGCGGCAGCGCCGTGGAGGTCGGGATAATACGCAGGATATTCTCCTGGCCCGGATCCAGACGGAACAGCGGCGGCGTCATGGTGAACGGCGGTTTTTGGGTATCGGATTCCACATAGTTGTCGATCCATGACTGAATCAGATACGGAACAGTTTTGGTTGGGTTCTCAACCGTCAGCTCGGCTTCGCGTTTGTCCGCATTAAAAACGATGCGCGTTGCGCCAACGATGACGCCAGCAAAGGTCTGGCTTGAACTCAGTAACAGACCTGCCATACAAAAGGCAGAAAACCAGCGCATGCGATCCTCCTGGTGATGAATGAAAAGAGATGGGGGAAAAAGGGCAGGCCGGGTGCCCGGCCTGCCAGACCATGCTTAGTTGTAAGCGATGGTGAAATCAGTCGTTGCGTTCGCAGTACCCGCGGTAACAGACGCTGCGGTAGACATGTATTTCGCGATGAACGCCAGGCTGTTAGTGGTCAGCGAGCTGTCGATAGTCTGCTTAGCAGACGCGGTGTGCATAGGCACCAGGGTGCTGCCGTCTTTTTCATAGATAGCCACGCCAACGCCAGTCGCGGTGCTGGTGGAAGCCAGCTTCAGGATCTGGGTGTTGGTGGTATCAGAGGTACCGTCGAACTTAACGGATGCCGCGGTCACAGTCTCTGGGCAGCTGGACAGATCGATGGTGAACGCCGTTGGTGCAGCAGTCACGCCCGCAGCGGTAAACGCTGATGATGCAACGGTACCGAGGTTAACGGTCTGGCTTGCAGAGGTGGAATCAACGGTACAGGCTGCATCGGTGATGTTACCGGTGAAGTTGATGGTGCCGTCTGCTGCGTTCACTGCGGTCGCGGTGAACAGGCCTGCCATAATGCTTAATGCGATAAATTGCTTTTTCATAGTCCGGTTCCTGGTTCCGTCCGGATTATTACCGGAGGAGCTTTATTTTTATTAAGGTTAAATTCCGATTCCCTGGTATTGGTGAATAACGGAATGGAGATGCCAGCAGTACTTTGCCTTCCAATAAAGTGCACTGATAATATTCACCTGCAAGCAAGCGATGTTTATACAAGCGGTAATACTCTCAGACTCGGTGTCTTAACGATCCCTGTCCATACGCATTTCCTGCTGACGGGGCTCATTCTATTTTTTTTTAATCGGATCACAATATGTCTCTTTTTGTGTTGAGTGGAGTCAGCGGAGTTGGAGGCTAATCTTGTCTTTTGAGCTGCTCTTTTAGGATTAAGTAGTGAAAAATTCTGATTTTCGAGTGTTTAGAACCTTGTTTTTGGTGTTTATGACCGACTTAATTGATGTCGCAGTGCTGATGTTTTTTCTGCTTTTACATGTATCTTAATGAATTGTAAGGATAATTTTGTAATTTATCAGAAATGCGATCTTTTTCGCTTTAGGAATAGTCGATCGCAGCGCATTTTGTATGCCTGAAATAAATCCTTAAATCAGAATTTGAATATTGTCTTAACGGGGTTTCTATCGCCTGATAATAGTTTCAGTCAGTGCATGTCGTTTACTTTGCTGGCGATTTATCCCGACGTTCGGAAGGCTTTTCTGACCTGGTGTTCGCATCATATCAGCTGAGAGAAAAGCAGGTGAGTCGCATGAAAAACGTCCAAAGCGCCAGGAAAATTTCAGTCTCTTCTCCTCTCTGTGCGACCACATCGAGCGTGTGGTTGTAACACCCTACGCTCAATTCTGGTTTAAAAATCTATAAAAATATAAAAAGCGGGTAAAAATATGTCTTTATTTGTTCTTTCTGGATTTAAATTCCAGCAAGGTAAATTTTAGGCGTATCGTTGGCACATCAAAAAACGTGCGAAGCGAAGCGCCTGGATTCTTGCTCTGGATCAAAAGAGATGACGCGAGCCGCTGACTTCCATGATGTGCCACTGGCTGAGTGAGTGAGAACAAATGAATATTGAGATTGTTACCGCGAATAACTTCTATAAAGAGAGCATGTCCGCGCTGTTCGCAAAAAACCTCGGAAAGTTGTGCGCAGCGAAATATAATCGCGACACGCTCAAGGTGTTTATTCTGCCGGATGATGCAGACTGCATCTATTTACCTCACTCTTCCGAGCTGCTGGATGCTGATTACGCCGTGGTTTTTTGCACACCGGCCATTAAGCGTATTTTTTCCGGCATTTTCTTTGACAGGAATGTCTGCTTTATAACGCTGGATGCGAAAGAGGATGTTTTGATTGAAAAATTGCTGGGTGCAATGGCGATAATATCGCAGCAGCCGTCGTTCTATCCGCGCCAGAAAAATATCTTCGAGCGCTTAACCGCGACGGAAATGAGTACCCTGGATTTTATTATGTATACCGGACAGGGCGTCACGCTGTCGAAAACGCAAAGCCTGCACAAACGAAACGCGATGCACAAGCTGGGCGTGATGAGCACCTTCGAGCTCTACTGCAAGATGAAGCTCGCCGAAGCGCTGATGACCAAAGTGAAAGGGGTGAAGGGCGCGTACATCGATTTTCTGCACACCAAGGGCAAGTTCGCCAGTGATGAATACAGCTCGTTTGATGTGTATGCCCTGAGCACCGCGCATCCTTCCGTGCGTAACCTGCCTTCAGATCGGTACGGTACTCTTCTGTAAATCCCACAAAACCAGCCCATCAACGGGCTGGCTTTTTCTCAGTTGTAGGTCATGGTAAACGTGGCCGTTCCGTTCGCCACCCCGCCCGTCACCGTACTCGCCGTTTGATAGTAGCGTGCGCTTAACGGCACCGTCAGATTTCCAGCCGCTGCCACCGAGCCGACGCTAATGGCGCTGTTCAAGGGTGCGGCGGCGTTGTTATACAAAAGCTGAATCCCCACACCCGTAGCCACTGTGCCCGCTGTCGCCGGGTCGAGGTTAATCACGCCGTTTGCCGCGTTAAACGCGCCGCTGCTGCCGGGGGAAAGGGTGATTTTGGCGCTGGCTGCCTGCGAGCAGGTTAAAGAAATGTTGAAAGTCTGGGTGTTAGCCGTGCTGCCAACGCCAGTAAATGCGGTGTTTTTTGTCGTACCGAGTGGGACATTAATCGCGGGATTGTTCACGGTACAGGCTTTTGCCGTCACCGTTGGATTGCCGGTAATTGCTATATTGTTATATATATAATTACTCATGCCGCTACTGTGGGCATCACAGGCTAAAAGGAATGAGTTGAAGACTACCGAGTTTGGTGTGCCGCTCGACGCCACGTTAGCTGTTTTTATTAATGCGTAGTAAATGTTATGCGTGGTCGTCGCGGCAGAGGCTGCCGCTTTTTTCGTTATCATAATTGCGCTGTTCTTCTTTGGGACTGAATTATCTGACCAGACAGAAATACCCACACCATCAATATTGGTTGAATGAACGCTGGCGCTGTTCACACTATAGGTGACGTTGCTAATAAGAGTTGATGCAAAAATTAAATTTATCTGTACCTGATATTGAGGCGTCAGGTTTGTTAACACCATCTGGGTTTGCCCGGTAGCAATTGCCGATCCAATTGCCGCTGAAGGATCAACCTGAATGTTCCCTGAAAAACTGATAACGGGATATTGGTTTATAGCAACACAGTCGCCTGCTGCCCAACTGCGAAAACCAATAAAAATCAAAAAAGCAAAAAGAAGGTTTTTTTTTAACATGTTCAACACCAATAAATTATCTTAAAAATATACCGGATGAAGATCGGGCATAGCTGTCAATTAAGATAATATTAATTGGGCTTAAATGTAATAGCGGAACGTTGGTCTCAACTTAAATCAGATAACACCTTTTCCTGTCACTTATTTCAGGCCTGTTTTCTCTGTGTAAGTTAAAAATACAATATTAAAAATTGCATACTGAAATGTTCATGGAATATTATACGCTCTATTCCGCCGGGACGGTTTAATTTCCCGGTGTGTATGATGGCTGACTCGAAAACTTAATTGTAGGTCATGGTAAACGTGGCCGTTCCGTTCGCCACGCCGCCCGTCACCTTAGTCGCCGTCTGGTAATAGCGCGCGCTTAACGGCACCGTCAGGTTTCCTGCGGCGGTTAAGGAACCGACGCTAATGGCGCTGTTCAACGGTGCGGCTGCATTGTTATACAAGAGCTGAATACCCACCCCTGTCGCCACCGTGCCCGTCGTCGAAGGGTCGAGGTTAATCACGCCGCTCGCCGCGTTGAACGCGCCGCTGCTGCCGGGTGACAGGGTGATTTTGGCGCTGGCTGCCTGCGAGCAGGTTAAAGAGACAGTAAACGTCTGGGTGTTGGCCGTACTGCCGATGCCAGTGAAGGCGGTATTTTTTGTCGTGCCGAGCGGGACGTTGATGGCGGGATTGTCAACGGTACAGGCTTTAATGGAAACGGTTGGCGCACCCGTTACGGCTATATTAATTGCATAATTATCAAGCATGCCACTTACAAGGCAGTCATTAATGAGTTGATTAAACACAACCGAATTAACCGTACCACTCGATGTGACGTTTGCGGTCTTGACTAATGCGTAATAAATATTGTAGTTCATCGTGACGTACCCGACGCCATCGGGTTTTGAGATGCTTAATGCGGTCGATTTTGGAATGTTATTATCCGCCCATACAGATATACCCACACCTGCCAAGTTAGTTGGAAACACTGCTGCACCATTTACGCTATAGGTGACTCCGCTGACTGGCGTGCCTGCAAAGAGGAAGTAAGTAATAGATCCTCCCTGCAAATTACTGTTTAGCGTTGTTAGCGTTTGCCCCGTCGCTATAGCCGATCCAATTGCTGCTGAGGGACTCACCTGAACCGCGCCGGAAAAACTAATAACAGGGTACTTTGTCACAGTCACACAACTTGTCGCTGCCAGACTGGCCTCTGTTCCACTTACCATGAGTACGAGGAATATAAAGAATTGCTTTAACATATATGGACTTCTCATATCAGAACAATACGCCTGCGTTTGGTCGCTATGATCACAGGTTTATAATATTGTTTGATATAATATCATCTAATTAATTCAATCTTTTATAAATCAGAATATACCCCTGACGGATATCCAGGAATAATACTTTTTCAAGAGTTTAGAAATGTCATCAGGGGAAATACAATCATATTCCCCCTGAAGCGTTATTTAATTTTGTAGCCGGGTGACGGCGACCTTCACCCGGCCAGCAAGATTACAGCGACTGCACAAAGGTCAGCAGATCTTCGTTAAGCTGATCCTGATGGGTGAGCGCAAAGCCGTGCGGCGCGTTGTCGTACACCTTCAGCGTCGCGTTCTCGATCATCTCCGCCGCCACTTTCCCGGTGGTTTCAAACGGCACGATCTGGTCGTTGCTGCCGTGGATCACCAGCGTCGGCACGTCGATTTTCGCCATATCCGGGCGGAAGTCGGTTTCAGCGAAGGCGGTTACGCAGTCGATGGTGCCTTTCAGCGAGGCCAGCAGTGCGATGTTCAGCGTCTGGGTCAGCGCGCCTGCGGACACGGTCTGCCCGGCGTTGGTGCCGTAGAACGGGGTGGCGAAATCGCTGATGAACTGGGCGCGATCTTTACGCAGCCCGTCGCGAATGCCGTCGAACACGCTCTGATCCACGCCCTGCGGATAGCTGTCGGATTGACCGAAAATCGGCGTCACCGCCCCCAGCAGCGCCAGCCCGGCCACGCGCGCGCTGCCGTAGTTGTTGATGTAGCGGGTCACGTCGCCGCCGCCCATGGAGAAGCCCACCAGCGTCACGTCCTGTAAATCGAGCGTGGTGATGAGGTCGTTAATGTCTGACGCAAAGGTGTCGTAGTCGTAACCGTTCCACGGCTGATCGGAACGGCCAAAGCCGCGACGGTCAAAGGCGATGGCGCGGAAGCCGCGCTCGGCCAGATAGTTCAGCTGGCTGTCCCACATATCGCCGTCCAGCGGCCAGCCGTGGCTGAAGAGAACCGGTTTACCCGCGCCGCAGTCTTTGTAGTAAATCTGCGTGCCGTCTTTTGCCTTAAACGTTGCCATAGTGTGTACCCCTACAGGTGATTGTTATGGTTATACCGGCGCGACCAGATAGCGAATTGCCGGTGAGGTTGTGCCCTGATGAAAAGCCAGAACGCGGCTTTGCAGCAGGAGGTCGTTCATGGTGTGGCGCTCCTGCTGGCGCAGATGCTCAATCCAGGAGCCCATCAGGAAGGTCTCGATAAACAGACCCGGACGTTCGATATCTTCATATACCGCCCAGCTCATCGCCCCGGCGCGGCGGCGCACCCGGCGCAGCTCGTGTACCGCCTGCAAAAACGCCGTCGCGTTCTGCGGATCGATAATGTACTCGTGGGACACCAGCACCGGGCCGCGCTCGTTCGGCAGGTCGATCTCCACGCCGTCCAGCGGCTGACCGCTCAGATCGAGGTTCAGATCCGGATCTTTCTCCAGCTTCCAGCGCAGCACCGTGGCGCTTGCCAGCACCATCCCGAGCGTGGCGATCAGCAGCGAGGTCGGCGTGCCGAACTGCGAGGCAAGCTGGCCCCAGACGGCGCTGCCCGCGGTCATCGACCCGAAGAACACCGTCAGATAGACCGCCAGCGCGCGGGCCTTCACCCAGCGCGCCGCGCTGCGCTGCGCGCCGAGGTTCAGGGTGGAGAGCACCGCGATCCACGCGAAGCCGGTAAAGAACTCAAACAGGTTCAGCAGCCAGAAGTGGCGCACGAACGCCAGCGCCAGCATGGTGACGGCAAAGGTCAGGCTCGCGGCCACCATCAGCCGATCGGCGTTTAGCCGCTGGCGCAGGCGCGGCAGCAGGATCGCCCCGGCAATCGCCCCCAGGCCAATGCACGCCAGCATCACCCCGTATCCCGCCGGGCCTAAGCCCAGCTCGCGGCGCGCCACCAGCGGCAGTAGCGCCCAGCCCGCGCTGCCGAAGACGAAAAAGGCCACCGTGCGCACCAGCACGTTGCGCAGCACCGGGGCGGCGTGGACGTAGCGAATGCCGGAACGTACCGCCGAGAAAAAGTGCTCCGGCGGCAGGCGCTGCACCGACGGAGCCGGACGCCAGCGCCACAGCACGTACGCCACGCCCATCACCGACAGCGCGTTCAGCGCAAACACCATCCACGGCCCGGCGAGCGACAGCAGAAAACCGCCCAGCGCCGGGCCAATCGCCCGGCTGATGTTCACCCCGAGCGAGTTAAGCGCCACGGCGGCGCCCAGCTCCGGCTTGCTCACCAGATCCGGGACAATCGCCTGAAACGGCGGCGAACTCATGGCGGCACCCACGCTCAGCAGGAAGGTCGCCACCAGCAGCACGCCCGGCGTGACCTGCCCGGTAAACGAGAGCAGCGTCAGCCCGGCGGCGGCGATAAAGACCCACAGCTGGGAGAACAGCAGATACTTGCGGCGGTCGACAATGTCCGCCATCACCCCGGAGGGCAGGGCGAAGAGGAACATCGGCAGGCTGCTCGCCGCCTGCACCAGCGCGATATCCAGCGGATCGGCGCTCAGGGTCAGCATGCTCCAGTTGATACCCACGTCGCTCATCCACGAGCCGACGTTCGACACCACCGTGGCTATCCACAGCATCCGAAACACCGGCTGGCTTAGCGGCTGCCAGGACGACACCGTCTGCGGGTGGGGCGGCTCAACCTGTGCGTCGCGAACGTCGTTGACCTGGGTCATGCGAACCTCTCCGCTGATTTACGCTGCCATCGCCACTGCCCCGGCCCGGTCAGGGCGAGGGTGGTGAAGATAATCAGCAGCAGCCAGCCGAACTGCCCTTCGGCAATCGACCAGCCCGGATGCACCGCCAGCATCGCCACCAGCAGCACGGCGATAATCGGCAGGCACGCCAGACGCGTGTAAACCCCGGCGATAATCAGCAGCGGGCAAACTACCTCAGCGATAATCGCCGGGATCAGGCTGGCGTACGGCCCGAAGCCAAACGGATCTTCGATGCGCGTCAGCTCGTCGCTAAAGTGCAGCACCTTCGGCAGCCCGTGAACGTACAGGAGGAGCAGGCTGCCGGTCAGGCGCAGGAAAAACAGCCCCAGGTCGATCCGGGGCGAAGCAATGGCGTTTTTCATCAGAATGCAAAGCAGCTGCAACCCAGCGCCCCCCAGAAAGCGTTATCGTCGGATACCGGCATGTCAGACGTGCGGGCAAAATCGTGCTGGTGGCGGTGAACCCCGCACGGGCCGCTACAGTGGTGGACCGCGTTCATCCCCACGCGTGCGGCCTGCGGCGGTGCGCTGCGGTAGTGGCCCGGCACCTTAACGACCGGGGACCAGTCTGGTAGCACCGGAATGGCCGGCGGAGCGAGGGGGCCGAAGGCGCCTGCGGCGTAGACGATATCGCCGTTCACCACCGTGAGGACCGACTCGATGCCCTTGATCTCCTCTTCCGGCACGCGGAAGTAGTCTTTGCTCAGGACGGCCAGATCGGCGAGCTGGCCCACTTTGATCTGCCCTTTTTGATTTTGCTCGCTGGAGAACCACGCGCTGCCCTGGGTCCAGAGCATCAGGGCAGTGTCGCGATCCAGGCGGGCGCTGTGGTCGTACATCTGCATCCCGCCGACGGTGCGTCCGGAGACCAGCCAGTAGAGCGCGGTCCACGGGTTGTAGCTCGCCACGCGGGTCGCGTCCGTGCCTAAGCCTACCGGGACGCCGGTTTCCAGCATTTTCGCCACCGGCGGCGTGTGTCGGGTGGCGTCGATGCCGTAGCGCTCGGCGAAGTATTCCCCCTGGAAGGCCATACGGTGCTGCACGGCGATGCCGCCGCCCAGCTCCTTGATGCGGTCGATGTTGGCCTGGGTGACGGTTTCAGCGTGGTCGAAGAACCAGTGCAGGCCGTTGAACGGAATGTCGCGGTTCACCTTCTCGAACACGTCCAGCATCCGGCTGATGGACTCGTTATAGGTGGCGTGCAGGCGGAACGGCCAGCGGTGCTCCACCAGATGGCGCACCACGCGCTCCAGCTCGTCTTCCATGCCCGGCGCGAGGTCCGGGCGCGGTTCGAGGAAGTCTTCAAAATCGGCGGCGGAGAAGACCAGCATCTCGCCCGCGCCGTTGTGGCGGAAGAAGTCGCTGCCCTGGCCCGGCGTGAGCATGTCGGTCCATTTTTCAAAGTCTTCCAGCTCGTGGCCCGGACGCTGGGTAAACAGGTTATAGGCGATGCGGATGGTCATCTGCTTTTTCTCGTGCAGCTCGGCAATCACCTCGTAATCTTCCGGGTAGTTCTGGAAGCCGCCGCCCGCGTCGATGGCGCTGGTCAGCCCCAGGCGGTTCAGCTCGCGCATGAACTGGCGGGTAGAGTTGACCTGCTGCTCCAGCGGCAGCTTCGGCCCTTTCGCCAGCGTGGCGTAGAGGATCATGGCGTTCGGACGGGCAATCAGCATCCCGGTCGGGTTGCCGTTGGCGTCGCGCTGGATCTCCCCGCCCGGCGGGTTTGGCGTGTCTTTGGTGTAGCCGACCACCTTCAGCGCGGCGCGGTTGAGCAGGGCGCGGTCGTACAGGTGCAGGATAAATACCGGGGTGTCCGGCGCGGCGTCGTTAATTTCGTCAAGCGTTGGCATCCGGCGCTCGGCAAACTGGAACTCGCTCCAGCCGCCCACCACGCGCACCCACTGGGGCGACGGCGTGCGCAGGGCCTGCTCTTTTAGCATCCGCAGGGCGTCGGCCAGCGACGGCACCCCTTCCCAGCGCAGTTCGAGGTTGTAGTTCAGCCCGCCGCGGATCAGGTGCAGGTGCGAATCGTTCAGGCCGGGGATGGCGGTGTGGCCTTTTAAATCCACCACTTTAGTGCCGTCGCAGTGGTGTTGCATCACCTCGGCGACGGTACCGACTTCCAGGAATTTCCCGTCGCGCACGGCGACGGCTTCAGCGACAGGGTTCTCGCGATCGACGGTGTGAAACTGGCCGTTAACCAGAATAAGATCGGCTTTTCCGAGGGTAACCATAACTGCTCCAGACTCAGGGGGAATGGTCAGGATTATGGGAACCGGTTTCAGCAAAGATCCAGTTATACAATAGGATAGGTATACCAAAGTATAGTTATACCCGCGTATAGCTATACCGAAGGTTAACTATACGAAGAGATAATTACGTCCGCGTCAGGTGAGACATAGGATGAGGTCGACTTTATCGCCGTGCGACTCGCGACGATTTTCTTTCTTCAACCTCACTGGATAAACCTATGACCACTTCAAAGCTCGAAGTCTTAACCCCTGCCAACTGTCAGATTATTTTCATCGACCACCAGCCGCAGATGGCGTTTGGCGTGCAGTCAATTGACCGCCAGGTGCTGAAAAACAACACCGTGGCGCTGGCGAAAGCGGCAAAGGTGTTCAACATCCCGACCATCATCACCACCGTTGAGACCGAAAGCTTCTCCGGCAACACCTATCCGGAGCTGCTGGACGTGTTCCCGGGTCAGGATATCCTCGAGCGCACCTCCATGAACTCATGGGATGACCAGAAGGTGCGTGACGCGCTGAAAGCCAACGGCAAGAAGAAGGTGGTCGTGGCGGGGCTGTGGACCGAAGTGTGCAACAACAGCTTTGCCCTGTGCGCGATGCTGGAAGGCGATTACGAAATTTACATGGTGGCGGACGCGTCCGGCGGCACCTCCAAAGAAGCCCACGACTTCGCGATGCAGCGCATGATCCAGGCGGGCGTGATCCCGGTGACCTGGCAGCAGGTGATGCTGGAGTGGCAGCGTGACTGGGCGCGCAAAGAGACCTACACCGCGGTGATGGATATCGTGCGTGAGCACTCCGGCGCCTACGGCATGGGCGTGGATTACGCCTACACCATGGTTCACAAGGCCGCTTCTCGCCAGAAGAGTGAGCACCGCACCTTAGCGCCGGTTCCGGCTCGCTAAGTCCCGGCGGCGGGCTGGCCCCTCATCCGGCTCGCCACTGACTCTTTCTCTGGAGTTCACAATGAGTACAGGGTTGATATCCCTCGCGGCAGGCGTGCTGATTGGCCTGCTGTACGCCGTGCTGAAGGTGCGCTCCCCCGCGCCGCCCGCGCTGGCGTTAGTTGGCCTGCTCGGTATGCTGGCGGGGGAACAGGCGATGCGCCATCTGCTGTCCCGCGATACCCCCGCCCAGGTCACGGTCTCTGAGGTTCACCACCCGACGGGAGCCTCATCATGAAGGCGTGGATAATTTCGCTGGTGTGCGGCGTGGCCGCCGGGGTAATTTACGCCCTGCTCGATGTCCATTCTCCGGCGCCGCCGGTCGTTGCGCTGCTTGGCCTGTTCGGCATGCTGGTGGGCGAACAGCTGATCCCGGTGGGGCGTCGTTTAGCCAGTCGCGAGCCGCTGACGCTGGCCTGGTTTCGCCATGAGTGCGTGCCGAAGATAAGCGGTACTGCGCCCCCCGCGCCCGCGAAGGAAAATCGCGACGCGTAATTTTTTGAGGAAAGACAGCATGACGCTGCCGTGGCGCATTGCCATCATTGATGACGAACGTTCTGTCCGCAGCGGGCTGTGTAACCTTCTCGAGTCGGAAGGGTATACGGCAGAGTCGTTTGATTCGGCGGAAGTGTTTCTGAGCCATCCGCTCGCGCTGACCGGCGCGGCGCTGGTCATTACCGATATCAAGCTGCGCGGCATGAGCGGGCTGGAGCTGTTCGAAAAGGTACAGCTCCTGGCCGCGCCGCCGCCGCCAATACTCTTTATCTCCGGTCATGCAGATGAAAATATGCAGCGGTACGCTCTCAGCCTGGGCGCCGCTGCATTTTTGCGTAAGCCTATTAACATCGATATTCTGCTGGATCACATCCAGCGGGAGCTGGCCCGCCGACAATAAGGATCGCGGATGAACGAAAACGAGCAGCCTGCCTTTTGGCCCGCCCAGGGACATCTCCACGAAGGGCGGGCTTTTGTTCTGAAAGAGGATGTCATTTTTACCGTGCTGGCGCAGGAGGGAGGCATCTCCTGGATGAACGCACGCCATCCCCATTCCGGCGGCTCTTTTATTATGGCGACCGCCGTCAGCGATGAAGAAGAAGAGCGGGCCACCCGGCTGCTGAAAAATGAGTTTGCCCTGCGCGACGCGTTGCAAGACGCCTGGGCGATTCGCCCCGTGGCCTCCACCCAGTACCGGGGGCGTTTTGCGCTGGTCTACGCGCCGTTTTCGTTCGATCTGCTGGCCTGCCGCGCGGGCAGGGCCATCTCCGGCATTGCCCGCTTTATCGAGCTGGCGATCCGCATCTGCGTCCCGCTGCGCCAGATGCATCTGCAAAACCTGATCCACGGCGATATCAAGCCCGGCAACATCTTCGTGCATCGCGATGCCACCTGTCGGCTGGGCAGCTTTGGCCTCTCTACGGGCACCGCCGGGGCGTTCTTCCACGCCAGGCTGACGGTCTCCGGCGGCACGCCCGCCTATATGTCCCCTGAGCACACCACCCGCACCCAGCGCCCCGTCGACAGCCGCAGCGACCTGTACAGCCTCGGCGTGGTGCTCTATGAGCTCCTGACCGGGCGGCTGCCGTTTGAGCTGGGCGCGGACGACCAGACCAGCTGGGCGCACTACCACATTGCTTCTGAGCCCCTGTCGCCCGGCGCGGTGCGCCCGGACGTGCCCGAGATGCTGTCGACGATCCTGCTTAAGCTGCTGGAGAAAAACCCGGACAACCGCTACCAGACGGTGGAGGGGCTGATTGCCGATCTCCGCCGCTGTCAGGCGACCCTGACCAGCGAAGGGGAGATCGTCACCTTTACGCCGGGCCAGCAGGACAGAAGCCCGGCGATTCATCTGGCGGAGTCGCTTTTCGCCGCCCATCCGCAGGCAAGCGAGGTGATGGCCGCGTTTGAGCGGGTGGCGCAGAACACGGTGGTGGAGCTGGTGACCATCGGCGGCCCTTCCGGGATCGGCAAATCCTCGATTATCGCCACCGCGCTGAAGGCGCTTTCCCGGCGCAGGGTACTGCTGGCGGTGGGCAAGGTCGATCAGTTTTCCCCCTCGCTGCCCTACGGCGTTTTAAGCTCGGCGTTTCGCAGCCTGACGCTGCACCTGCTCGGCCTGCCCGCCGAGCAGGTGGCGAAGTGGAAAATCCGCCTGTCCCGCGCCCTTGAGGGCTACGACGCGCTGGCGGTGAGCCTGGTCCCGGAGCTGAATTTACTGCTCGATACCCGACCGCGGGTGTCCGCCGATACCTTTTCCATCGACGCGCGGGCGCGCTTTAGCCATATGGTGCAGGTGCTGGTGAATACCTTCGCCACCCAGGGCGCGCCGCTGGTGCTGCTGCTGGATGATATCCAGTGGATTGACGCCGCCAGCCTGCACACGCTGAAGCATCTTCTGACCACCGCCGGGGCTATTCCCCTGCTGGTGGTGGTCGCGCACCGGGATCTGGCCTCGCTCGCCGATGCCGCCCAGCAGGCGCAGCTGGCGAGCCTGACGGACGCCGCGCAGACCGCCACCGCCCTGACCCCGCAGCCGCTCAGCGAAAAAGCGGTGGCGCGCTGGCTGGGGGAGATGTTTCACGTGCGCAGCGGCAGTACGGCCGATCTCGCCGCCCTGATCCACGAGAAAACCGGCGGCAATCCGCTGTTTGTACACGAGTTTTTCCGCCGTATCGTCGACGACGGGCTGGTGGTGCATAACAAGCATCAGGATCGCTGGCAGTACGATTTACAGGCCATCCGCGCCCGCCACTACACTGAAAACGTGGTGACGCTGGTGCTTAAACAGCTTGAGGAGATGCCCGAGGCGACGCGCCGTCTGCTGGGCAGCATCGCCTGCCTCGGCTGTTCGGGGGAGCTGGAGATGATGTGCCGCGTGGTGGGGATGTCGCTCGCGGAGATCCGCTACGCCCTGCACCCGGCGACGATCGCCCAGCTGATCGTGCTGACGGACAAAGAGTACGCCTTCACCCACGACCGGGTGCAGGAGGCGGCCTTTGCCCTGCTCGACCCGCAGGAGAAAAGCCACCTGCACCTGACCACCGCCAGCCTGCTCGCCGACGCCGCGCGTCAGGCTGCGGGCAACGAGCTGCTGTTCCGCGCGGTGCATCACGTTACCGCCGCGCTGGACTGTATTCAGCCCGCGCCCCAGCGCCAGATGTTCCGCGAGCTGAGCCTGCTGGCCGCGCGGCGGGCGAAGCGCACCGGGGATTATCTTTCGGCGCTGAGCTATATCCGCACCGCCAGAGCGCTGGGCAACAGCGGCGCGATCTCCGATTTTATGCTCGATATCGAGGAGGCGGGCTGCGAGTTCGCGCTCGGGCATCTGGAGCGAACCCGCGAGCTGTGCGATACGATCCTCGGCTCGCCGGGCGGGCTGACGGAAAAAGCGCTGGCCGCCAACCTGCTGGCAGAGGTCTACATGCGCCAGTCGGATATTCGCCTCGCGCTGGAGGCCGCGCTCTGCTGGCTGGGGATTTTCGGCATTCAGGTGAGCCGCCACCCGCAGGACGCCGAGTGCGACGAGGCCTGGCAGCAGTTCTGCAACCGGGTGGGCGATGCGCCGCAAAACCCCTTTGCCCGACTGTCGCTAATGGAGAACGCCGAAACCGAAGCGGTAATGAACCTGCTCTACAGCGCCAGCATCTTCGCCAGCTTTACCTGCCCGCGCCTGCACTTTTTACTGCTGTGCCGCATGATGCACCTGACGCTGGATCGCGGCATTACCGGCGCCTCCACCACGGCGATGGCCTGGTTCGGCGTGCTGATTGGCCACCGTTACGCGGAATATCGCCTCGGGTTTGAGTACGGCACGCTGGCCCGCGCGCTGGTGAACCGCCACGGCTACGACGCCTTCGAGGCGAAAACCCTGCTGCCGCTCGACCAGCTCAGCGTCTGGACCCAGCCTTTATCGTTCACCATTGAATGCGCCAAAGCCTGCTTTACCGCCGCCGTAACCCACGGCGACATGACGATGGCCTGCTTCGCCGCCTGTCATCAGGTGATTAACTTCCTTTCGCGTGGCGATCATCTGGACGGGGTGCTGACCAGTATCGATCGCGGCCTGGCCTTCGTGCGTAAAACCCATTTTCAGGACGTGGAGGCCATCCTGATGGTGCAGCGCCACTACGTTGAATTCCTGCGCACGCCCGTGACGGGCACCTGGAGCGCGTCGCAGGTGCTGCCGGAGGCGCTGCTTCCGGCCTCGCCCGAGCAGGCTCCGCAGCAGACGTCCACGATGCTGTTCTGGTACTGGCTCTATCGCGGGATGGCGCATTTTACCTGCGGGGAGTATGCCGACGCGCAGGCCATGCTGGAGCAGGCGGGCTGGTACGCGTGGTCTGCGCCCGGCCATATTCACCTGCTGGATTACCATCTCTACAGCGCCCTGTCGCTCTCCAGGCAGCTGACGCCGGAAACCTTCTCGGCGGACTGTCGCCGCAGCATTCACGCCCACTACGACAACATCGCCCTGTGGGCGCGGATCAACCCCGGCACCTTCGCCGACAAAGAGGCGCTGATCTACGCCGAAATCGTGCGTCTGGACGGCATGAACAGCATCGCACTGGAGCAGTATGAAAAAGCGGTACGGCTGTCGCGGGAAGGGGGATTCAATCCGATTAACGCGCTGGCGCACGAGCTGGCGGGGCGCTTTTCGCTGGCCTGCGGCTACCCGACGGCCTCGGATGCCCACTTTCGCGGGGCAATTGCCGCCTGGGGCCGCGCGGGGGCGCAGGCCAAAGTGCGCCAGCTGGAGCAGGATTTCCCGCATCTGCTGGCGTCGGGGCAGACCAGCGGTTACGACACCGTTGCCTTTGCCCAGAACGAAGTGATCCGCGATTTACAGAGCGTGATCAAGGCGTCGCGCGCCCTCTCGGAAGAGATCAATCTGGAGCGGCTCATCGAGAACCTGATGACGCTGCTGCTGGAGCGCGCCGGGGCGCAGCGCGGGCTGCTGCTTCGCGTTAACGACAGCCATATCCCGGAGATCGAGGCCAGCGCCTGGACCAGCGCCGACGGTGTGCGGGTGCGGATCCTCAAAGACGCGCCGATGGCGACGGACATGCCGCTGTCGGTGCTCGCGGCGGTGATCCGCACCGGGCAGGAGATCCGCACCGGCAAGCCGGAGGAGTTTCATCCGTTTAGCCAGGATCCCTATCTGGTGACCTCGGGCGCGGCGGTGATGTGCGTGCCGATGTTCAAACAGGCGCGGCTGGTGGGGGTGCTGTATCTGGAAAACCGCCTGATGCCGGAGGTCTTTACCGCCGAGCACTCGCGGGTGGTGAGCCTGCTGGGGGCGCAGGCGGCGGTGTCGCTGGAAACGGCGCGCCTGTACGCCGAACTGCTGGCGGAGAACATTCAGCGTCGGCGCGTGGAGAAAGAGCTGCGCGCCAGCCAGACCTCGCTGATGCTCGGCGAGCAGATCAGCCACACCGGCAGCTGGCGCTGGGAGCTGGAGCAGGATCTGATGTTTATGTCAGAAGAGTACGCCCGGATCCTCGGCCTGCCGGAACAGCAGAAGATGATCTCAATGGCGGAGTTTTTGACCTTCGTCCACGAGGACGACTACGCCCGCATAAGCACGCTGGTGAACCAGAGCGTGCGGGAAGGGCTGTCGATGCGGGCGGAGTTTCGCATCAACCGTACCGACGGCTCCACGCGCTATATCCTCGGCATCGGCGATCCGGTGGGGGTGGGCAGCGAGGTGAACGAGTATTACGGCATCATCACCGACATCACCAGCCAGCGCGCGGCGGAAGATGCCATGCGGGTGGCGCAGGCAGATCTGGCGCGGGTGTCCCGGGCGACGACCGTCGGGCAGCTGACCTCCTCGATTGCCCACGAGATCAACCAGCCGCTGATGTCCATCGTGTCCAACGCCGGGGCCAGCCTGCGCTGGCTCAACCGGGAACCGGCCCGGCTGGATAAGGTGCGGGAAGGGCTGGAGGAGATCGCCGCCGAGGGCGAGCGGGCGGGAGAGATTATTCGCAGCATTCAGTCGCTGACCCGCAAGCAGGATCCGACCTTCACGCGCATCGATCTGCACTATCTGATCCACCACATCATCATGCTGTCGCGCAGCGAGCTGGAGCTGCGACACATTAGCGTTGATGACAGGTTGAGCGCCGCAAACAGCTTTATCACCGGCGACAGCGTGCAGATCCAGCAGGTGCTGCTCAACCTGGTGATGAACGCGGTGGAGGCGATGGCGGAAGTAACGTCGCGCCCCTGTACCATCACGCTTGCCACCAGCAACGTGGAGGAGAGTGTCGTGGTTGAGATAGCCGATACCGGCAGCGGCATAGAGCCGGAGCGGCTGGAGCAGATTTTCGATTCGTTCTACTCCACCAAAGCGCAGGGAATGGGAATGGGGCTGACCATCAGCGCCAGCATTATTGAGCGCCACCGTGGCAAGCTGACTGCCCGTCGCCGGGAGCCGCACGGCACCGTCTTTACCTTTGCGCTGCCGATTGCCGTGCGGTGAATTACTCTGCGGGCTGAGGGTTGGTCAGGCGCTCAACGGCCCTGACCAGCTCCGCCACGGAGCGCACCTGCATCTTCTCCATTACCCGGCGGCGATGGACTTTGACCGTGATCTCGCTGACGCCAAGCTCGGCGGCAATCTGCTTATTCAACAGGCCGCTGATCGCCAGCGTCAGCACCTCGTGCTCGCGCGGGGTGAGGGACATGTGGCGCTGCTTCAGCGCGTAGTGGGCTTTGAACTGGTCTGCATTGGTTTGAGCGAGCTTGAGCGCCGACTCGATGGAGTCAATTAAGGCTGAGGATTCAACGGGTTTGGTGAGAAATTCGTAGGCGCCGCCCTTAATCGCCCGCACGGACATGGGGATCGTCCCGTGGCCGGTGAGAAAGATTATCGGGATCTCCCGGCCGTTAGAGCGCAGCGCATCTGCGACCTCAAAGCCGCTAATGGCGGGCATTTGCATGTCGAGGATCACGCAGGAGGGTAACTCTTCGAACGGGTGCTGGAGGAAGGCTTCCGCTGATGAAAAGCCGATGGCGTTTAAGCCCGCAGACTCCAGCAGCCCCACAACGGACTGTCTGACTGCATCATCGTCATCAACCACATAAACAATGTGTTCCATGCACTGCCCCGGCGTATGATCGGTAATAAAAGTGAGAATAAAACCGCCGCGACATGAACGTAAGCGACTGTTTGCTATGCTCATTCATACTAACACATTAGTTATCATTATCATTTATGAATATGATAATGATATGAATAGGAAGTGTAATAAATATGTGGCGAAAGGGTTAGGATTGAAACGCTGTTTTTATGTACACCACGCCCGGCCCTGAACGGTCCTGCCACGCGCGTCGGTTTTCGCATTACGGCGCCTGAGGACTTTGCCTGGCAAAACAGGCTACACTCTGGTTTTGAGCGCGACATGCTGAGGAAATAACATGCACTACACACTGAAAGATGGCGACAAAGAGAAAGCAGAAGGGACGCACGGCGCGGGCGCTCTGCAACAGAAGCTGCTGGAGTCTCGTTCGATTGTGATCTCCGGTGAGATCAACCAGGAGCTGGCCGAGAAGGTCATTACCCAGATGATCCTGCTGCAAAGCGTCAGCAACGATCCGATCAAGCTCTACATCAACAGCCAGGGCGGCCACGTGGAAGCGGGTGATACCATCCACGACTTTATCAAGTTCATCCGCCCGGACGTTCACGTGATCGGCACCGGCTGGGTCGCCAGCGCGGGGATCACCATCTTCCTGGCTGCGAAAAAAGAGCACCGCTACTCCCTGCCGAATACTCGTTTCATGATCCACCAGCCGCTGGGCGGCGTGCGCGGTCAGGCGACGGATATCGAAATCGAAGCCCGCGAAATTATTCGTATGCTGGATCGCGTGAATAAGCTGATCGCTGACGCCACCGGCCAGCCGCTGGAAAAAGTGAAAAAAGATACCGACCGTAACTTCTGGATGTCGCCGGCAGAAGCGCTGGATTACGGCATCGTGGGTAAAATGATTACCCATTTTGATGAGTTAAAGCTGGATTAAGTTTCAGGCCGTACGTGTGTCGGGTGGCGGCTGCGCCTACCCGACCTACACGCCCTAACTTGACCCATGACAATACGCCCCCGCACGCTCTCTTCCATAATCGCGCCTGTTTACCCTTTTACTGGTGCTTCCCATGGCGTATCAACTGAACCTGAACTGGCCGGAATTTCTTGAGAAATACTGGCAAAAACAACCCGTTGTGCTGAAAAATGCCTTCCCGAATTTTGTCGATCCTATTACCCCGGACGAACTGGCAGGCCTGGCGATGGAGCCGGAAGTCGATAGCCGCCTGGTGAGCCATACCAACGGTAAATGGCAGGCCAGCAACGGCCCGTTCGAGCACTTTGACGATCTCGGCGAAACCGGCTGGTCGCTGCTGGCGCAGGCCGTAAACCACTGGCATATGCCTGCCGCCGAGCTGGTGCGTCCGTTCCGCGTCCTGCCGGACTGGCGTCTTGACGACCTGATGATCTCCTTCTCCGTGCCGGGCGGCGGCGTGGGCCCGCATATCGATCAGTATGACGTGTTTATCATTCAGGGGATGGGAAGCCGCCGCTGGCGCGTGGGGGACAAGCTGCCGATGCGTCAGTTCTGCCCGCATCCGGCGCTGCTGCACGTCGATCCGTTTGAGCCGATCATCGACGAAGATCTGGAGCCGGGCGATATCCTCTACATTCCGCCTGGATTCCCGCACGACGGCTTCACCCATGAAACCGCGCTGAACTACTCCGTCGGCTTCCGTGGCCCGAACGGCCGCGATCTGATCAGCAGTTTTGCCGACTACGCGCTGGAAAACGATCTGGGCGGCGAGCACTACAGCGATCCGGATCTGACCTGTCGCGAACACCCGGGCCGCGTGGAGCAGTACGAGCTGGATCGCGTTCGTCAGATGATGATCGACCTGATTAGCAAACCGGATGATTTCACGAAGTGGTTCGGCAGCTTTGTCTCTACGCCGCGTCACGAGCTGGATATCGCCGCCGCCGAGCCGCCGTATACGCCGGAAGAGGTGCGTGATGCGCTTCAGGGCGGCGAAACGTTAACCCGCCTGAGCGGGCTGCGCGTGCTGAACATCGGCAATCGCTTCTTTATCAACAGCGAGCTGTATGAAACCGCAGACGCGAGCGCCGCCGACGCGCTGTGCCGCTTCACCGAACTCGGTCAGGCCGAGCTTGGCGGGGCGCTGGACAACCCGGCGTTTATCGACGAGCTGACCGGGCTGATTAACCAGGGCTACTGGTTCTTCGAAGAGTAAACCTAAACGTGCGCGGCGTTTAGCCAGGCTAAACGCCGCTGCGGTCAGACGAGCATATTGCAGGCCTTCCAGTAGTTCAGCAGCCGCTCGTCGTCGTGCTCTCTCTCCGCTTTGATTTTCATCGTCTGCGCCAGAGTTTCTCTCGATACCTCATGCCCTTTTTGCACGATGTCGAGAACCGCTTCCCCAAGTGCCAGTGAAATTTCTGTACGATTATTGTGTATCGTCATAAATATCTCCTCGGTTGGTTGCGTTAATTTAATTATGAGAGATATTTTTTCATGGCGAAAATATTTCATCTTATTCTTATTTTTGCCGTATAAAGTATTCACGCGGATAGTCGCACTTTATTATTCTGTCAATGATGTTTCAAAATGCTAATAAGCGCCTGCAAACCGAATTTATGGGCTACAGTTAATTTCGTGCAACAGCCATATAACCGAAACAGGAGATATAACATGGTAAATACAAGCGAAATTAAGGATCATACCCAGGTTGTAGCCAGCTGCGGAACGCACGTCGGCGTTGTGGACCATCTGGACGGCGATCGTATCAAGCTTGCTAAAAGCGACCCTGAAGCGGGTGGTAAACACCACTATATTCCAGTGAGCTGGGTCGACAAAGTGGAAGATAATAAAGTTATCCTGACCAAAAACCATAAAGAGGTTTTTGCTGAGTGGCAGGAAGCGTAAATATATTTCACGCTGAATAGTAATATTGTGCTCCGGCTTCGGCTGGAGCACGGTAATATCCGCACATTGCCGCCTCGATAAATGAATGTTACTGTTTTACATTATTTTTATCCGACGCAGGCAACGCATAATGCTCCAGAATGAAATCACCTCAGAAAAACGTGTCTTTTATGTTGAGGATTTTCAGGTTTTTGGCGAGCGTTACGGCATTGATTATCGCTTCCCGCAGCTTGGCGACGCGCAGGCCATCGGCAGCCCGGTGCTTCAGGGCGACGTGGAAGAGATGACCCTCTCATCAGGCATTTCCCTTACCCACTCGGACGTGCGGGTGCTTCAACCCTACGAAACCACCTCTCGCCACAGCAGCCCGCTTTATATACTGATGGTGCTGGAAGGCTGCGTCACGCTTAGCCTCAGCGACACCGAATACGCGGTGCGGTCCGGCATGGCGTTCATTTCACAGCTGAGCGAACAGCAGGCGATGAGCGCGCGTCACGACGCCAACAGCACTCTGAAAACGCTCTCGTTCGGCGTCTATCCCGACGACGCGCAGCGCGAAAGCCTGCTGGACTCTCTGCTGGCCGAGTGGCGGGCGCTGAATACCCCGACCTTCCTCTGGCAGGTGCCGGGCTTTGTGCTCACCGGTATTCAGCAGGCGCAGCAGCAGGGGCTAACCGCGCTGTCGCGTAAGCTACTGCTGAAGGGGCCGATGTATCAGCTGCTGGGCCACGGCCTGTATCAGCTTCAGCAGACCAGCCCCTGCCGCCCTGAACAGGCGCGTCTGGAGCGCGTGCGCTGCCTGCTTGAACAGTCTCCGGAGCGGGATCATACGCTCGCACAGCTGGCGACGCTGGCGGCAATGAGCCAGAGCAGCCTGCGCGGTAAATTCCGTAAACGCTACGGCTGCACGCTGTTTGAGTATCTGCGCGACTGCCGCCTTGCGCTGGCGCGCCGCTACCTGCTGGAAGGCTACAGCGTGCAGCAGGCGGCGTGGATGTCGGGCTACCAGCACGCCACCAACTTTGCCACCGCGTTTCGCCGCCGCTACGGTATCTCGCCCGGCAGCCTGCGCCATTCTCGCTAACCTACTTTTCCTCTACACGCGAACGCCATCCGTGCGGTTTGTCATCGCGCATACGTAACCTGGCGGCGCGCATAGCCGTTTATCATCTCAAAAGGGTAATAATTCTTATTAACAATAAGAAATACCTTTGGAGATGGTCATGTTTGTTAAGTCGCGTCTGGCACTGCTGGTGGGATGGATTACCGGTAGCGTCGCTTTTCCTTTGCTGGCGCAGGATGCCCAAAAAACTGAAACCGTGGTGGTCACGTCGCAGATGCAGAGTGGCGCCACCAAGCTGGAAACGCCGGATATCGAAACCCCGCAGGCGGTCTCTATCGTCACCCGCGAGCAGTTCGAAGAGCAGGGCGCAACCAGCGTGCGCCAGGCGGTAAGCTATACGCCGGGGGTTTACAGCAACCAGATTGGCGCATCGAACCGCTTCGATTACATGGTGCTGCGCGGCTTCTCGGACGGCAGCCTGGATAACGTGTATCTCGACGGCCTGAAGATGATGGGTGACACCAACTCGCACAGCTCGCTGGTGGTCGATCCGTGGTTCCTGGAAAATATCGAAGTGGTGCGCGGCCCGGCCTCGGTGCTGTATGGGCGTTCCTCGCCGGGCGGCATCGTCGCGCTAACCTCACGCAAGCCGTCATTCGATCCGGGCGGCGAGATCAAGCTGTTCGCGGGGAATAACGATCAGCGCGGCGCGATGTTCGACGTGACCGGCCCGCTGGATGATAGCGATCGCGTGGCGGTGCGCTTAAGCGGCATGACCCGCTACGCCGACTCCCAGTTCGATCCGCTGAAAGAGGAGCGTTACGCGCTGATGCCGAGCCTCACCTGGCGCATCACCGATAACACCCGCCTGGATCTGATGGCCTATCTGCACCGGGATCCGGAAGGCGGCAGCCACTCGGGGCTGCCGTATGACGGCACGGTCGATCCGCACTACGGCAAGAAGATCGCCAATACCTTCTTCGAAGGCGAAGATGACTACGACAAGTACGATCGCCGCGAGAACATGGTCGGCTACAACATTGAGCATCTGTTTGATAACGGCTGGTCGGTGCGCCAGAAGCTGCGCTATCTGCACACCAAAGTGGAGCTGAATCAGGTCTATGCGGCGGGCTGGCTCAACGAGACCGAGCTTAACCGCGGCTATTCCGGCTCGGATGAGAAGATGGACGCGGTGACGCTGGATAACCAGGTCGACGGCAGCTTTGATACCTGGGCGGTGAACCACCGCGTGCTGATCGGCATGGACTATCAGGATCGCAGCAACAATACCACCGGGTACTACGGCGGCTTCCCGCCAATCGACGCGTTCCATCCGGTGTACGGCGCGAAGCCTGACTACATCACCATGTACAGCCAGGAAAAGCACAAGCTGCGCCAGACGGGCTATTACGTGCAGGACCAGATGTCGCTTGACCGCTGGCGCCTGACGCTGGGCGGGCGTTATGACCAGGTGAGCGTGTCGAACGTCGACAAGCTGAACAATACCCGCAGCGATCTGGATAAGAACAACTTCAGCAGCCGCGCGGCGCTGATGTACCTGTTTGATAACGGCGTCGCGCCGTACGTCAGCTACTCCACCGCCTTTACCCCGACCAGCTTCGCCGACGAGCAGGGCAATATCCTCGATCCGATGAAGGGCAAACAGTGGGAAGCGGGGGTGAAGTACGAGCCGGAAGGGATGAACAGCCAGTTCAGCGCCTCTGTGTTCCGCATCAATCAGAAAAATATCGCCACCAAAGAGGAGCCGACCGATCCGTATCGTTCCATCGGTGAAATCGAATCTGAGGGCGTAGAGCTGGAGGCCATCGGGCAGCTGACCGACAGCCTGCGGGTCCAGGCGGCGTATACCTACACGGACATCCGCTACAAGAAGAGCAGCCCGGAAGAGGAGGGCAAGCGCGCCGTGTATGCCCCGCGCAACATGGCCAGCGCCTGGCTGAGCTACGACGTCAAATCCGGCCCGCTGGACGGCCTGCTGCTGGGGTCAGGCGTGCGTTACGTGAACGGCGTGACCAGCGACCGTCAGAACACCCACACGCTGCCGTCGTATACGCTGGTGGATATGGTGGTGGGCTATGACCTGACGAACGTGGGGCTGAAGGGGGTGAGCGCGCAGCTTAACGTCAATAACCTGACCGACAAGCGCTACGTGGCGGCCTGTAACTCGCTGTCATACTGCTACTTCGGTGCAGAACGCAGCATCGTGGGCAGCGTGTCCTGGACGTTTTAAGTCGTTGGATTTGCCCGATGTGTTTTCCCCCTCTCCCTGTGGGAGAGGGTTGGGGTGAGGGGAACATACGGCTCTGGTGGTCATTCCGTTCACCTCACGTTTGTTGCTTCTCTGTTGCCGCAATACCTGTGAACGTGCCAGGGCGACTCAGTCGCCATCGCCCTGGCGACCCTGGCTCCCGGCAAGAAAATCGCCGCTTCGCGGTACCCTCAGCTTATTCCTTTCGGCTTTCGGGTCGGGCGCGATGCAGCGTCCCTGCAAAGCGCGCCCTCTCGGCGCATCCCTGCGCCTCGCCCCGGCCTACAGGAAACGCTTCGGCGATTTTCAGCCGGACACTGGCGTCGCTGTAACGCATTTATCTATATGAAATTATTCTCATCGCTTTAAGAGTAAAATTACTGGGGCTCCCTCTCCCTGTGGGAGAGGGTTGGGGTGAGGGCATCAGGCCGCACTACTCCTCCATCGCAATCATAATAGCCTCGCCCATCTTCTTCAGCGCCTCGCGGTTTTTATCCGTCGGGGGCAGCGCGACGTTGATGCGCAGGCAGTTGCGGTACTTCCCGGAGGCCGAAAACAGCGACCCGGCCGCCGCCTGAATTTTCAGACGGCACAGCTGTTTGCTGACGCACACCATGTCCACGCTTTCCGGCAGCTCCACCCACAGCAGGAAGCTCCCCTGCGGGCGCGTCACGCAAATCTCCGTCGGGAAAAACTGCCGCACCCAGCAGGTGTAGGTTTCCATATTCTGCTGATAAATCTGGCGCATCTTGCGCACGTGGCGATGGTAATGACCGTCGCGGATAAACGCGGCCACCGCCATCTGCGTGCCCGGCACGTTAAACCCGCCCGCGGCGTATTTCATGTGCATCACCCGGTCGTAATAGCGCCCCGGCACGATCCAGCCCACGCGCAGCCCCGGCGCGACGGTCTTGGTAAACGAGCTGCATAAGATCACGCGACCGTCGATATCAAAGGAGTGAATGGTGCGCGGGCGAGGATATTCTGTGGCCAGCTCGCCGTAAATATCATCCTCAACGATGACGATATCGTGGCGCTGGGCCAGGGCCAGCACCTGCTTCTTGCGCGCCTCCGGCATGATAAACCCGAGCGGATTATTGCAGTTCGGCACCAGGATCACCGCCTTGATCGGCCACTGCTCCAGCGCCAGCTCTAGGGCCTCCACGCTGATCCCGGTCTGCGGATCGGTGGGGATCTCAATCGCCTTGATATCAAACCCGCGCAGCATCTGCATGGTGCCGTGAAACGACGGCGATTCCACCGCCACGATATCCCCCGGCTTGCAGATCGACAGCAGTGCAATCGACAGCGCGCCGTGGCAGCCGTTGGTGATCACGATCTCGCCGGGCGTCACCGTCGATCCGCCGTCCAGCATCAGGCGCGCGATCTGCTCGCGCAGCTCAAGCCGCCCGTCCAATACGTCGTAGCCGAGCATATCCCCGGTATTGTGCTGGGCGATGCGGCTCATCTCCCGCCACAGGGGCTTCAGGCTGGGCTGGTCGAGATTGGGCGAGCCGCCGCCGAAGGAGATCATCTCTTTGTCGGCGCGCGCGTCGAGCAGCATCATCACCTCATCCCACTGGGTCACGTCGACGGGGCGCTGCACCGGGCGCGTCATCTCCGGCACCGGCGGCTGGGCCTTGCGTCGGGAGACAAAATAGCCGGAGCGAGGCTGCGGGACGATCAGGTTGAGGTTTTCAAGGATGTGGTAGGCCTGCTGTATGGTGCTGATGCTCACGCCGTGCTCCTGGCTCAGCGCGCGCACCGACGGCAAACGCTCGCCGCTGCGGTACAGCCCCTGTTCAATACGTTCCGCCAGAATATTGGCCAGATGTTGGTAGCGCGTCATGCTGTATCCTCTGTTTGCACCATACAGATCGTAAAACCAGTACAGATGGCGGTAAAAATCGGCATTCAGATCCTGTTGTAGCGGATCTGTATGTTAAACAAAAGTTGTTTTTGCGTCTGTATTGCACAGGGCGATTTCCACGATGATAACCCCACTGGCACAGTGAGGAGAGCATCATGGAATTTCACGAAAATCGTTCGAAACGTCCGTTTATTGCGTTTGTCTGGATCGCGAAAACGCTACGCAGCTGGTATCGCATCAACCGCACCCGCCGCATTCTGAGTCAGATGAGCGACGAGCAGCTCAAGGATGTGGGGTTGTCGCGGAATGATGTGTAAGCCAGCCTTACCGGGCCTGCTCGATCCCGTAGGCCCGGTAAGCGCAGCGCCACCGGGCGACTTTCAGCTCAAAAGCGCAAGCGTCTGCCGCTTCGGTCTTTCCAGCAGATCCAGCGCCTCCTGATAGGTCCGCACGTTGTTATAGCCCATCACCAGCCCGTAGCGCTTGCCCGACCCGCGATACCACTCGGACAGGGCGTTCACCTGCAACTCCTGCTGCTGCCAGCACTGCGCGACCTCGCGGTCACGGCTGCCTTTGGTGAGAAACGCCACGATATGCATCCCGCCGTCGTTCTGCTCGGTGAAAAACAGATCGCCGTACACCTCCCGCAGGGCGGCAATCATCCAGTCGCGGCGGCGCTGGTACAGCGCGCGCATCTTCTTGAGATGGCGGAAGAAATGGCCCTCGTCGAGAAAGCGGGTGAGGATCTTCTGCGTCAGCACCGGCTGGCCGCTGGTGGTGATATCCGCGCAGTCGGTAAACGCCTCCACGGTGCTGGCGGGCATCACCACGTAGCCCAGACGCAGCGACGGCATGATGGTTTTGCTGAAGGTGCCCATAAAAATCACCCGATCGTGCCGATCGAGGCTTTTCAGCGACGGCAGCACCTTGCGGGTGTAATGAAACTCGCCGTCGTAATCATCCTCAACGATCCACGCCTCGTTTTGCGTCGCCCAGTCGAGCAGCTGCTGCTTGCGCGGCAGCGAGAGCGTGACCGCCAGCGGGCTCTGGTGCGACGGGGTGACGATGGCAAAGCGGGCGTCGTGGTGGTTACGCAGCAGATAGTCCGTATCAAACCCGGCACGATCGACCGGGACGGTATGCAGGCGCGGGACGATCCGCTTGAGCAGCTGCTGGCCCATAAAATAGCCCGGATCTTCAAACACCACTTTGTCGCTGCGGCTGGCGAGGGTGTCGAGGATCAGGCGCAGGCTGCCGCTGTAGCCGCTGGTGATCAGCACCTGTTCGGCGCTACAGGACAAACCGCGCGAGATATTCAGGTAGCGGGCGATGGCCTGACGCAGCGGATACCAGCCCAGAACCGGCGGGTTAAGCATCTCCTCCTGACGCATTGAACGCGTTGCCTGACCGGCGAGCAGGAGCCATTTTTTGTAGGGAAAACCGTCGAGCGCCGGAATGCCCGGGCGCAAATACCCGGCGCGTTCACGCTGGCTGATGAGCGAGGCCGGCAGCGTGCCGGTGACCCGTTCATCCGCGGGCGGCTTAACGGCGGGCAGCGATAAATCGGGATTCACCCGCGTTCCCCGCGCCCCCTGGCTCACCAGATACCCTTCGCCCGTCAGAATGGCGTAGGCGGTCTCCACCGTTTTGCGCGCGACCTTAAGCTCCTCCGCCAGCACCCGGATGGCAGGCACTTTGTCGCCGGGCTTCAGCACGCCGCGCGTAATATTGTCGCGATAGCGGGTATAGATATCGTGATAGCCCGGCTTCATGTCCTACCTCGTTTTACGCTTTTTGTATCTTTTTACTATGTCATGAACGGCGTAGATTTGCCTCATCGCATTTCGTATGCCGAACCCAAAAGAGGAAAGACAATGAGCACTCGCGTTAACCACCATAAAGCTACACCTGCCCTCGCTAAAGCGCTGTCCGACCTGAGCATGGAGGTGGCAAAAACCTCTCTCGATCCGGCCCTGAAACACCTCATCGACATCCGCGTGTCCCAGCTGAACGGCTGTACCTTCTGTCTGGATATGCACTCGAAAGAGGCCAAAATTGCGGGCGAGCGCGAGCTGCGCCTGTACCACCTGGCGGCGTGGCGTGAATCACAGCTGTTCAGCGCCCGCGAAAAAGCGGCGCTGGCCTTCACCGAAGCGCTGACCCAAATCGGCGTTCACGGCGTGAGCGACGCGCTGTATCGCAGCGTGGCGGAACATTTCTCGGACGTAGAGATTTCAGAGCTGAACTTCGCGATTGTCGCCATCAACGCCTGGAACCGTCTGGGGATCACCTCCCGCATGGAGCCCGGCTCGCTCGACGTGGCCTACGGCCTGAATAAGGCTAATCTGGCGTAATACCGCGCTCGCGGATGAGCCCGGTGGCGCTGCGTTTACCGGGCCTACAAAAACCGTAGGCCGGATAAGCGCAGCGCCATCCGGCACAACGCTTCGCTGTTTGCCGAAGCATTGAGCTTTTCCCTCCTGCATTCTCTCCTCACCCTCACAACGGAGAGACACCCATGATCGCAGTCATTTTCGAAGCCAACGCCGAGCCCGCGCATCAGGCGCGCTATCTGCAACTGGCCGCCGAGCTGAAACCGCTGCTGGCGGACATCGACGGCTTTATTGATATTGAACGTTTTCAGAGCCTGACCACTGACGGCAAAATCCTGTCGCTCTCCTGGTGGCGGGACGAAGAGGCTATTCGTCGCTGGAAGCAGAACCTGTTTCACCAGGCCGCGCAGGCCGAGGGGCGGGAGTCGATTTTTGCCTGTTACCGCATTCGCGTGGCGCAGGTAGTGAGGGAATATGCTTCTGAAACCGGAGGGCGTGCCGATGTATGACGTTCATGTGATTTTTAACGATCTTCCCGGCGAACTGGCGCGCTTTGGACAACTTCTTGGGCAACATGGCGTGGGGCTGGAGGGCGGTGGCGTGTTTGGCCAGGCGGCGCATTTTCTGGTTGAAGAGGGCGAGAAGGCCCGGCAGGTGCTGACGGATGGCGGCTTTAACGTGCAGGCCGTACGTAAGCCGCTCGTCAGAAAACTCAGGCAGGAGCGCCCTGGCGAGCTGGGGGAAATTGCCGCCGCGCTGGCCGCTGCGGGCGTGTCTGTTCTTACCCAATACAGCGACCACGCGAATCACCTTATTCTGCTGACCGATAATGATAAGCTGGCTGCCGAGATCACTGAACCCTGGGCTGCACATGTTAAATACCCGCACCACCCCCGATAACCATGCCGCGCTGGAGCAGGCCGTGGCCGCAATAGCCGCGGCGATGGCCGATCCGTCGCGGGTGAAAATGCTCTGCGCGCTGATGGACGGGCGGGCGTGGACCGCCACCGAGCTGAGCGCGGTGGCGGATGTCGCTCCTTCCACCGCCAGCGGGCATCTCGCCCGGCTGGTGGAGGGCAGGCTGATCGGCTGTCTCTCGCAGGGAAGGCATCGCTATTACCGTCTGGCCGGGCACGAGGTGGCAGAGCTTGTCGAGCAGATAATGGGGCTGTCGTGGAGCCGGGTAGCGCCGCCGGAGACAACGGCTCCCCCGTCCATGCGCGAGGCGCGCACCTGCTATGACCATCTGGCGGGCAGGGTCGCGGTGCAGATCTATGACTTTATGCAGGCCGAAGGCTGGCTTGAGGCAGACGGTTCTGCGCTGACGCCGTATGGCCGGGAGCAGTTCCTCAAACTCAGCATCCCGTTACGTGCTCATCCCCGCCGCAAGGCCTGCTGCGCCTGCCTCGACTGGAGCGAGCGGCGGTTTCATCTGGGCGGTGAGGCCGGCGCGGCGCTGCTGATACATCTGGAAAATAAAGGGTGGATTAAGCGGGTAGAGGGGTACAGAGAGGTGGTGGTGACGGCTTCAGGGAAGGAGGCCATTGCCAGATATTTTTCCGCTGCGGTTTGATGCCCTCACCCCGGCCCTCTCCCACAGGGAGAGGGAGAAGGGCACGGAACAATTCCCTCTCCCTGTGGGAGAGGGTTAGGGTGAGGGGGAACATACGGCTCTGGTGGTCATTCCGTTCACCTTAGGTTACTTGCTTCTCTGTCACCACACGACTTGTGAACGTGCCATGGGGCTCACCGCCGCCCCCCTGGCAACCCGGGCTCCCGGCAAGAAAATCGCCGCTTCGCGGTGGCCCTCAGCTTATTCCTTCATGCTATCGGGTCGGGCACCAGCCTGCATCCATGCAGGCTATGCCCTCTCGGCGCGTCCATGCGCCTCGCCCCGGCATTACGGAAACGCTTCGGCGATTTACAGCCGGACCAGGACGTCGCTGTAACATATTTATCTATATAAAATTATTCTCATCGCTTTATGAGAAAAAATTACCGGAGATTTTTCAGCACACAGGGAGAGGGAGAAGGGCACGGAACAATCCCCTCTCCCTGTGGGAGAGGGTTAGGGTGAGGGGGAACGCCTTTCGCAATTCCTGCTCTTTCGCCTCTCGTTTCTTGATACTTACCCTGATAACTATTACCCTGCTTTGGTGTTATAAGAGGGTTCCCCTATGAGTGAAGACGATCTGTTCTGCCGCAGACCGATGGGTATGCGGATGGCGATGATCGTGCGCCAGTGGCGCGCGGTGATTGATGACGCCATCATCGATACCGGGTTAACCCAGTCGAGCTGGACGGTGATGATGCAGCTTCAGCAGCTGGGGGATAACGTCTCGGTAAGCGAGCTGGCGGAGGTGCAGGGTATTGAGCTGCCGCCGCTGATGCGCACGCTGACACAGCTGGAAAAGCAGGGCTATCTGCTGCGCACCACATCGCCTTACGACAAGCGCATCCGGCTGTTAACGCTCACGCCTGAGGGCAAAGCCATACTCAACACCCTCACGCGGGTCATCGAGACCTTTCAGACGCGGGTATCGCACAATATACCGCCTGAACATATCGCGATTTTTAGCGACACGTTGAATCAAATCGCCTGCAATTTGCGGACAATCCGCGAAGAAGATAACAAGACTGAATAAACCATGACTCCTGAACAAAAATTTGCCCGCTGGGTAAGGGTGAGTATTGCCTCTTTCCTGCTGATGTTTGTCTATTTTATCGTCGCAGATATCTGGATCCCGCTGACGCCGGACTCCACCGTGATGCGCGTGGTGACGCCGGTTTCCGCGCGGGTGTCCGGTTACGTGGCGGCGGTACATGTCCACAACAACAGCCAGGTGAAGAAGGGCGATTTACTCTTCGAGCTGGACGATACGCCGTTTCGTAACAAGGTCGAGGCGGCGCAAATCGCCCTGCAACAGGCGCGCCTGTCTAACGATCAGCTGGACGCGCAAATCGCGGCGGCGCAGGCCAGCCTCAAAACGGCGGTGCTGACCGCCCGCAACGACAAAGTGACCTTCGAGCGCTATCAGAAACTTAGTACCCTGCAAAATGTCTCGCAGTCGGATCTGGATAAGGTGCGCACCACCTGGCAGAGCAGCGAGCAGTCGGTGAGCTCGCTCAACGCCAATATCCGCAACCTGCGCATTCAGCGCGGGGAGCGGGATGAGCATCGCAACGTCACGCTGCAAAAATACCGCAACGCGCTGGACGAGGCGGAGCTGAACCTCGGCTGGACGAAGGTATACGCCGAAGCGGACGGGACGGTGAGCAACCTGCAACTCAGCCCCGGCTTTTACGCGTCGTCCGGCTCTGCTTCGCTGGCGCTGGTGAACAACCAGACCGATATCGTGGCCGATTTCCGTGAAAAAAGCCTGCGTCATACCCATCAGGGAACGGACGCGGCGGTGGTGTTTGACGCCTTCCCCGGACGGGTGTTCCGGGCGCACGTCGCCAGCAGCGATGCGGGTATTCTGGCGGGGCAGGAAGCTGTTAACGGCGAACTTTCGCAGCCGGAAACCTCTAACCGCTGGGTGCGTGACGCGCAGCGTATGCGTATTCACGTGACGCTGGACGAGGTGCTGCCGAAGCATCTGCCGACGGGCGCGCGCGCCACCGTGCAGCTGTATAACAGCGAAGGGCCGTTCGCACGCTTCTTCTCAGGGATGCAGATCCACCTGGTCAGTCTGCTTCACTATGTCTATTAGCACTCTGGCGCGGGTCTTCACCCCGCACGGCAACATCGTCTATACCGCGAACGACTTTCGCCAGACCCTGCGCATCGTCTTCGCGGGGATGATTGCGCTCAGCGTGTCGAGCTTTTACAACACCAGCTACGGCGTCTTTTTTGTGGTCTATCCGATCATGCTCCTGTCGCTGGTGCCGGTCTTTAACCGCCACGTTGCCAAACAGTTTATCTTCAGCGCGTCGCTGAACTGCGTCGAAATGGTGCTGATCATCGGCTATTTATCCCAGTGGCCGCTGATCATGACGCTGGTGGTCTTCGCGCTGTACGTGATGCGTTTTCGCTTTATGAGCAAAGGGCCGCTGTTCCTGTTCGGCTCGATGGGCGTGGTGTGCCAGAGCGTGATGCTCAACTTTATGAGCTACCCCACGACCAGCTGGCACACGCTGCTGTTCTCCAACATCGAAGCGAGCGTGATGGCGGTCTGCCTGAGCGCGCTGATGAACTACCTGCTGCCGGACGTCGAACCGCGCAGGCCGCCGCCGCTGATTGAGAAAGACGACGCCCGGGTGCGCCACGAATCGCTGCTCTCCGGCACCGTGGCGACCCTGATTTTTGTGGTGTTCCAGATAAGCGATCTCAGCGACTCCCTGTCGGCGCTAATGGCGGGCATCCTAATCCTCTTCCCGATGCACTATCGCGGGTCGGTGATGAGCTCCATCTGGCGCGTTGTCGGCGTGGTGCTGGGCTGTCTGTACATCCTTATCGTGCAATTGATTCTCTACGATCACAGCAGCCACATGCTGCTGATGATGCCGCTGATCGGCCTCGGGCTGGCGTTTGGCGCGCGGCTGCACGTAATGGAAAAGGTGGGGGCGGGCGTGGGGTTTGCCAGCATCACCACCATCGGCATTATGTTCGGGCAAAACATGCACCCGGACAGCGACCTGGTGTTTAGCGATCTCTATCGCATCACCTCGGTCACCTTTGCGCTGGTGGCGACGCTGACGCTGGTGTTCCTGGTCCACCGGATCCTTAACTGTTTTGCCCCGACGCGTTACATCGTCGCGCCACCTGAAGGGGATTAATGCGCCAGCAGGGCGGGCAGTTGGGAGAGCAGAAACAGGATCAGGCCAATCGTCCCGCCCACCAGCGTGCCGTTGACGCGGATAAACTGTAAATCTTTGCCGATGTTCAGCTCAATCTGGCGCGACATGTCTTTCGCATCCCAGCTTTTCACCGTGTCGCTGATGTGGCGGGTGAGGAACGCGGCGAAGTCCGGCGCCACGCGATGCGCCGCCTGCTCAAGATGCTCGTTAAGCGAGGCCTGAAGGCTGGCGTCGGCGGTCAGCGTTTCGCCAAACCACAGCCCGGCGTTGGCGATGCGCTGCCTGACGCGGGAATCCTCGCTTTGCATGTCGGCCTTCAGCCACTGGCGCAGGTCGGCCCACATTTCCCCAAGATAGCGGTTAAAGGCTTCATCGTTTTTCAGGTAGTGCTTGATGTTTTCGGCTTTGGCCGCCATCTCCGGGTCATTTTTCAGGTTATCGATAAGCTTCAGCGTCGCCCTGTCGAACGCCTGACGGATCTGGTGCGTCCGGTCGTGGCTGATATCGTCCAGCAGAGCGTTAACCGCGTTGGAGATCATCTCCGCGCTCTGGTCGCCCAGCCATTCGGTCGGCAGCAGCATCGCCTTGCGCGGATGTTCAGTTTCGAACCAGTGAACCACCTGTGCGGCGATAAATTCCCGCGAGCTGTCGCGCTGAATTAGCGTTATCAGGCGGGTAATGATGGCGTCCAGCAGCACCTGATGGCGGTTGTTTTTGGTCATGCTCTCCAGCATCACCGCGCTGGTTTCGGTGAAATCGACCTTGTCGATGGCCTTATGCACCGCCCGCTTGAGCAGGCGCTGAATACGCCCGTCGTCGGTCAGCTCCAGGAAACCGCTCATAACCTGAATCAGATGCTGCCCGACGCGCTGCGCGTTATCCGGCTGGCTAAACCAGGTGCCAATCATCTGCGCCGGTTCATAGCGGCGGATCAGCGCCACCAGCGACTGGGTATCAAGAAACTTCTCCTGCACGAACTGGCCGAGATTGTCGCCGATCCTGTCCTTATTGCGCGGAATAATCGCCGTATGCCGTGAGATAAACGGAATTGGCACCCGACGAAACAGCGCGACCACCGCAAACCAGTCCGCCAGCGCGCCGACCATGGCCGCCTCGGCAATGGCCTTTACGCCGCGCACCCAGAAGGTTTGCGGCAGGAAGAGGGTAGTGATAAATGTCGCCACGGCAATCAGCAGCAGAGACAGCGCCAGAAGCTTGGCGCGTTTGAGTTCAGCAAGTTTTTCCATAGGTTAAGGATAGAGGGAAGCGCGGGGAAAGTGCAAAGGGGGAAGATGTTGCCGCCTCAATTCTGGAATGCTGCTTCAGAAACGGCAACCTCTCCTCGTCACATGTTTATCAGCTGGTGGCGGCGCTGACCGTATGGAACGGAACAAATCGCCTATTCCGCAGACGGGGGAATATTGCGTTTCGGAAACCTCCGGATATACCCAACTTTACGCCCATAGCCAGTCGTATTGACTACGCTTAATACCCTAAGCGGTAATTAAAGGAGATTCGATATGGCTTACCAGACAGTAAATCCTGCCACCAACCAGCTCATTAAAGAATATCCCTCCCACACTGATGCGGACATCGAAGCGGCGCTGAAGGCGGCCGACGCGCTCTACCATTCCGACTGGGCGAAGGGCGATATTGAACAGCGTTTGCCTGTGCTGCATAAGCTTGCCGATCTTATCGACGAGCGGGTGGAGGATCTGGCGAAAATCGCCAGCCAGGAGATGGGTAAGCTCATCGAACAGAGCCGTGCAGAGGTGAAGCTCTGCGCGCAGATCGCCCGCTACTATGCCGACAACGCGAATCAGTTCCTCGCCCCGGTAGAGTACAAAACCGACTTCGGTGACGCGTGGGTTGAGCATCATCCCATCGGCGTGCTGATGGCGGTGGAGCCGTGGAACTTCCCGTACTATCAGCTGATGCGCGTGCTGGCCCCTAACCTGGCGGCGGGTAACCCGGTGATTGCGAAACACGCCAGCATCGTGCCGCACTGCGCCGAGACCTTCGCCCATCTGGTACGTGAAGCGGGCGCGCCGGAAGGGGCGTGGACTAACCTGTTTATCTCGTCCGATCAGGTGGCGAACATCATCGCCGACGATCGCGTGCAGGGTGCGGCGCTAACCGGTTCCGAAAAAGCGGGCAGCGCGGTGGCGGCGCAGGCCGCGAAGCACATCAAAAAATCGACCCTCGAACTGGGCGGTAACGACGTGTTTGTGGTGCTCGACGACGCGGATCTGGAGAAAGCGGTGAAGATTGGCGTCAACGCCCGTCTGGCGAACGCCGGGCAGGTCTGTACGGCCGCAAAGCGGTTTATCCTGCACGAAAAAATTGCCGACGCGTTCCTGAGCAAATTCACCGAGGCCTTTAAGCAGGTGAAAATTGGCGATCCGCTGGACGAAAGCACCACGCTGGGGCCGCTGTCCTCGAAAGACGCGCTTGAAACCCTGACTAAGCAGGTCGACGAGGCGGTGAAAAATGGCGCGACGCTGCACTACGGCGGCAAGCCCGTGCAGCGCGACGGCAGCTTCTTCGAGCCGACGATCCTGACGAATATTTCGCGCGACAACCCGGCTTATTTCGAAGAGTTCTTCGGTCCGGTGGCGCAGATTTACGTGGTGAAAAGCGATGACGAGGCGGTCGCCCTGGCGAACGACTCCCACTACGGTCTTGGCGGGGCGGTGTTCAGCCAGGATATCGAGCGGGCGAAGAAAATGGCGTCCCGCATCGAGACCGGGATGGTGTACATCAACTGGCTCACCGATACCGCCGCCGAGCTGCCGTTCGGTGGGGTGAAGCGCTCCGGCTACGGCCGCGAGCTGTCGGATCTGGGGATCAAAGAGTTTGTGAACCAGAAGCTGGTGGTAGTGCGCAAGTAACCGCAGCCCAATAAAAAACCTGCCGTACGGCAGGTTTTTTTTGATTATTGTACTTCGATTTTGTCCCAGCCGCTTTTGAACATGCAGCTGTCAACGAGGGTATCTCTTCGGTCTTCGTTGGCGTCCTCAACCGTGTAGCTCGTGGAAATATCCTTTTTCTTTTTCGATTTGTCCGTTTTTTCCGAGCTTGAACCTGTCACCACGTTATCCGGCGGCAGGTCGATCAGCGCCTGCGCCTCGCACTCCGTGAGCTTTTTATTCATCTCAGTATCACTGACGCCCGGCTTAACCCATTTGTACTGTACGCATCCTGAAAGGAGTACGGTGATACTCAAAATACAAAGCGCGGCGATGCGAGATTTCATCAGAAGCTTACTCCGCCGCCCACGTATGCACCGTCAATCAGGGTGTGGTTTGGACGACCGTCTTTACCGTCAACGCTCACGTGGCGGTAGCCCACTTTCAGCGTCACAGGTTTAATCGGGGTCCAGCTTACGCCGCCGTTAGCTTCAACGTAGTTTTTCACGCTGTTGTTCAGGCCGTCTGGTGCAACGTACCCTTCGCCGAACACGTGAATGCTGTCGGTCAGGGCCACGTTTACGCCGCCACCGATTGGGAAGGCCACGCCGTTATCGCCTTTTTTCGGGCCGATGTAGATCGCTTTTGCGCCTGCATTGAGCATCACCGGGCCCACTTCCAGGTTGTAACCTGCGCCTACGCCACCGGTCTGGGTGCCGTCATCGGTGTTTTTGAGCCAGTTACCCTCGGTGTACAGGCCGGAAGTCGATTTGCCCATCTCCACGTTCAGGTTAGTGAAGTTTTTGCCCTGCTCGATGCTGCCGCCCATCGCCAGCGCGGAGCCGGAAACGGCGGTCAGTGCGGAAAGGATAAGCACGTTAAGCTTTTTCATAAGTATGTCCTCGTCATCAAATTAATCTGAGGGCACCTTAACAAGCGATGTTTATGACTGCAAATGTGAGGTAGTTCGCGTTTTTATGCTGATATTGTTAATGATTATGCTTGGGAAAGTTATCGCCAGGTTGGAAGGTGGCGAGGTCAATGGGTAATGCTTTTGTGTTTATACTGAGTTTAGTTTTTTCGCTAAACGTACGCTGAACGGGGCGAGGATATTGATTTTAAGCGCATTAATTATGGTTCTAATAATTTCCAAAAGTATTTCTATTGTAATGTTTAAATACGTATTTTTACATTTTAGCGCTTAATTTATACCCAGCCTGAGTAGAAAAGACATTCCCGTTAACCCTTTTCCGAGCGGGTGGGTTAACGGGATACGCTGTTATTTACGCAGCCCTGCAAACGCCGCCCGGATCTCTTCTTCCGGCAGCTCCAGGCCGATAAACACCATCACGCTGTGCGGCGGCTCATCGCCCCAGGGTCTGTCCCAGTCGGCGCTGTACAGACGCTGTACGCCCTGGAACAGCAGGCGGTTAGGCTCGCCGTCGATCCACAGCATCCCTTTGTAGCGCAGCAGCCTGTCGGCAAACGACAGCAGCAGGTTTTCCATCACGCGGGAGACTTCGCTGATATCCACCGGGTAGTCCAGCTCCACCACAATCGACGACACGTCGTTCTGCTTGTCGGCGATAAAGTGGAAACGCGGCGCTGAGGTGACTTTCTCTTCCAGCATAAAGCCGTTGGTGTTGAACAGCTGTGAGAGGTCGATATCGCCGTGCGTCACGGTGTAAATCGGCGCGCGGGCGTTGATGCGGGCCAGGCGCTCGCGCAGTTTTTCGCTCTCACCCGCCACGTCGGTTTTGGTCAGCAGAATGCGGTCGGCGTAGCCAATCTGCGACTGGGCGATGGTGAACTGGTTCATCTGTTCGTTCGCGTGAACCGCGTCGACCAGCGCAATCACGCCGTCCAGCAGGTAGCGCTGGCAGAGGATATCGTGGGAGAAAAAGGTCTGAATAATCGGGCCGGGGTCGGCCATGCCGGTGCATTCAATCACCAGGCGGTCGAAGGCGATTTCCCCGCGATCGCGGCTGTCGAGCAGGTCGAGCAGGGCGTCTTCTAATTCATTGGAGCGGGTGCAGCAGATGCAGCCGTTGGTCAGGGTTTTGATCTGCGTGGCGCGATCGCCAATCAGCTGGTCGTCTACCGAGACCTCACCGAACTCGTTTTCAATAACGGCGATTTTGAAGCCGTGCTGTTCATTGAGGATGTGGCGCAGCAGGGTGGTTTTGCCTGCGCCGAGAAAACCGGTCAGCAGGGTGACGGCAATCGGGGTCATGGTCTCTCCTTTAGCAGCAGCGTACGCCGCCTTCTCCGCTTCCGCCGTAGCGCGCTTCCTGACGCTCGCGGAAGAACTCGGTGTAGGTCATATACGGCTTATCCGGATGGTTGGTCTTCATATGCTCAACGTAGTTGTCATAGTCCGGAATGCCAATCAGCATTTTCGCCGCCTGACCGAGGTATTTTTTCGCTTCGCCTAAGTTACCAAACATAACGGGTCCTGATAAGAAAAAGCCCGGCGATGTGAGTCCGCTGGGCTTGTGTTCCCCTCACCCCAGCCCTCTCCCAAAGGGAGAGGGGGAGGATTGCGGATTAATGGTGTGAAGAGGTCTTCACGCCGCCTTCAGGAACCGGCACGTACGGGGTTTCTTTATCCGTACGACCGTCGGCGTTACGCACCTTCATCCAGGTTTTGATGCCGTAGAAGATGATGCTGTACACCACCACCAGGAACAGGATACTCAGCCCTGCGTTGGTGTAGTTGTTGACGACGATATGGTTCATGTTAGCGATCTGCTGCGCCGTCAGCTCACCGCCGCCCGCCGCAATCTTCTCTTTGTACTGGTTCGCCATAAAGAAGAAGCCTTCCAGCTGCGGGTTGGTGCTGAACAGCTTCAGACCCAGCGCCCAGGTGGTGCAGAGCAGCAGCCACAGGGCAGGCACAACGGTGACCCAGATGTATTTGGTGCGTTTCATCTTCACCAGTACCACGGTGCCGAGCACCAGCGCGACGGCTGCGAGCATCTGGTTAGAGATACCGAACAGCGGCCACAGGCTCTTCACGCCGCCCAGCGGGTCTACAACGCCCTGATACAGCAGATAACCCCACAGGCCTACGCAGCCCGCCGTACCCAGAATACCCGCCGCCAGAGAGTCGGTTTTCTTCAGGAACGGCACGAAGTTGCCCAGCAGGTCTTGCAGCATAAAGCGGCCCGCACGGGTACCCGCATCCAGCGCGGTCAGGATGAACAGCGCTTCGAACAGAATACCGAAGTGGTACCAGAAGCCCATATCAGCCCACGGCAGCACTTTGTGGAACACGTGTGCGATACCCACGGCCAGCGTCGGTGCGCCGCCTGCACGGTTCAGCACGGACGGTTCGCCGATGTCTTTCGCGGTCTGCATGATCTGCTCAGGGGAAATCACAAAGCCCCAGGAGCTGACGGTCGCCGCCGCGTGTGCGCTGGCGTCTTTCAACTGCGCCATGATCAGCGCCGCGTTGTCACCGCCCATCTCATGCAGGTTTGGCATGGTAATGCCCAGGCCCGCTGGCGGGGTGTTCATCGCAAAGTACAGACCCGGCTCGATGATGGACGCTGCCACCAGCGCCATGATCGCCACGAAGGACTCCATCAGCATTGCGCCATAACCGATAAAGCGCGCGTCGGTTTCGTTGGCCATCAGCTTCGGCGTGGTACCGGAAGAGATCAGCGCGTGGAAGCCGGAGACCGCACCACAGGCAATGGTAATGAACAGGAACGGGAACAGCGCCCCTTTCCACAGCGGACCGGTACCGTCGACGTACTGCGTCACCGCAGGCATTTTCAGCTCTGGGTTGATGATCACAATACCGATCGCCAGGCCGACGATAACGCCGATTTTCAGGAAGGTCGCCAGGTAGTCACGCGGTGCCAGAATCAGCCATACCGGCAGAAGGGCAGAGACAAACGCGTAGCCGATCAGCACGAAGGTAATGGTGGTGTCTTTGAAGGTCAGCGCCGGGCCCCAGTACGGGTCGTGCGCAATCACGCCGCCGAAGTAAATGGAGGCGACCAGCAGCACGATACCAATGACCGACACTTCGCCCACGCGACCCGGGCGCAGGAAGCGCATGTAGATCCCCATGAACAGCGCAATCGGCACGGTGGAGCAAACGGTAAACACGCCCCACGGGCTTTCCGCCAGCGCTTTCACCACGATCAGGGCCAGCACCGCGAGGATGATGATCATGATCAGGAAGCAGCCGAACAGGGCGATAGTCCCCGGCACGCGGCCCATCTCTTCTTTGATCATCTCACCCAGCGAGGAGCCGTTACGGCGCGAGGAGATAAACAGCACCATAAAGTCCTGGACCGCCCCCGCCAGCACCACGCCCGCCAGCAGCCACAGGGTACCCGGCAGGTAGCCCATCTGCGCGGCCAGCACCGGGCCGACCAGCGGGCCAGCGCCTGCGATAGCGGCAAAGTGGTGGCCGAACAGCACGTAGCGGTTGGTTGGCACGTAGTTCAGGCCGTCATTGTTAATGACCGCCGGTGTGGCGCGCGTCGGGTCAAGCTTCATGACCTTCTGCGCGATGTACAGACTGTAGTAGCGATACGCCACAAGGTAGACGGAGACAGAGGCGACCACGATCCACAGGGCGCTGATGTGCTCGCCCCGGCGTAGTGCGACGACCGCCAGACAGAAAGCGCCGAGGATCCCGAGTATGGCCCAGGGCACGTGCTTCAGTAGTTTTTTCGTATCCATAGTAAGACCTGGTTTTTTATGTAAAGAAAAATGGGTCAGAGATTGTTGTGGGGAGGTAGTGATTACTGCTGGTGCGATCGTGCCAGAGAGCTGCGCGTGTAAAGGACGGTAAATCAGTGAGTGGTTGTAAGCGAGCGGTAAGCGGTCAAAGGTGGGGGCGAGTGGTTCAGGCTCGCCGACGGCGGGGGAAAATATGTGATTGTGATCACTAAGAATTTCCTAATTTTGAGCGGGTTCGGACGTACCCTTTGCGCAACGTTCGCACTCGCGATGCTGGAAAGGGGCGGTCAGCCGATACTGCCCTTCGCCGTCGTGTTCGATGATGGGCGAGAGGGCCTGCAAATCCCGGTACACCGTGCGTTCGGTAATGCCAAATTTGCGCATCAGATCGTTGCGGTTCACGCTGCCGTGCTGGTGCAGGGTGATAATTATGTCAACCAGGCGTTCAGCCGAGCGGCTGCGGATTGAAGGGGCCATAAGACCATCCAGCGTTGGGCGGGCCGCAGGCGAAAAGCGCCAGCATGTGGGCCCGGAAAAATTTATCTTATGGATAGTTAACGGCGTGCCGGGGCGGAAACATTAATGTTATTTGCGAAAAGTCGCGCTGGCGGGGAGCCAGCGCGGGGGGATCAGAGGACGGCGTCCATCTCCATCATTACCGGGTGGAAGCGGCGCTTGAAGTAGATCAGGCCGTGGCCGTCGCTGCTGAGAATGATATTTTTGATTTCCACCAGATAGACCAGATGCGTGCCGATGGTCTGCACCTGGCTGATTTCACCCTCCAGGCTTGCCAGCGCTCCTTTCAGCACCGGCTGCGCCAGCGGCCCTTTTTGCCAGCAGGAGAGGCTAAAGCGCTCCTCCATCGTCATTCCGGTCATCCCGGCGAAGTGGCGGGCCATGATCTCCTGCTCGTGGTTAAGCACGTTCACGCACAGCCTGCCGTTGCCCTGAAACACCGGGTTCATGGCGCTGTTGGCGTTAATGCAGACCATCAGCGACGGCGGCGTATCCGTTACCGAGCAGACCGCCGTGGCGGTAATCCCGCAGCAGCCCGCTTCCCCGTCGGTGGTGACGACGTTGACCGCCGCCGACAGGCTGGCCATGGCATCGCGAAAGCGCAGGCGTTGTTCATCAGTGTGCATTGAAACCTCCCGCTGCGTTATTTCAGCAGCTTATCCAGCATGTTGATATCGTCGTTGTTGTGCAGGTGCGGTACGGTCCAGCCGTGCTGGTCGTACTCGGACATGCAGCGGTCGACCATCGCCATCATCTTGTCCATGTTGCCGGAGCTTTGCGCCTGACGCAGACATTGCAGGCGGATCTCGTCCTGGCTACCGGAGTAGTTAATCTCATATAGCTCGTGGCGACCGCCAAACTCGCTGCCGATGGCATCCCACATCAGTTTCAAAATCTTGATACGTTCGACGTGATCCATGCCGTTGGAGCCGCGCACGTACTTCGCCAGGTACTGGTCGATCTGCGGGTTATTCAGGTCGCGGGCGCTGGACGGCAGGTAGATCAGCCCGGAGGTGACGTTACGCTCGATGATGTTCTTAATCTTCGCGTAGGCCATCGGGGCCATGACGCGGTAGGTTTGCAGCGCCGCGTGATCTGGCAGATACGCGCCGTTGACCCACGGGGTGGCTTCCGAGCACATGGAGTCGCTCAGCGCCCAGAACATATTGCGCCAGGCCACCACTTCGCCGAGATCGGCCTGCACGCCGCGGAACTCCAGGGTCCCGGTACACTCCAGCGACTTTTTCAGCAGCGCGGTGATGAAGTCGAGCTTCACCGCCAGACGCACGCAGGCCTGTAGCGGATACATGCGGGCGAAGCCGCCCTCCATCGTCCAGCGACGGCAGCGGTCGAAATCGCGGTAGATCAGCACGTTTTCCCAGGGGATGAGTACATGATCCATCACCAGAATCGCATCGTTCTCGTCAAAGCGGCTGGAGAGCGGATAGTCATACGGGGAGCCGGTTGCGCCTGCCACCATCTCGTAAGAGGCGCGGGAGATGAGCTTCACGCCCTCGGCATCCATCGGCGCGACGAACATCAGCGCGAAGTCCGGGTTTTCGCCCATCACCTGCGCGGAGCCGAAGCCAATCATGTTGTAGTGGGTCAGCGCCGAGTTGGTGGCAACCACCTTCGCGCCGCTGACGACGATCCCGGCGTCGGTCTCTTTTTCCAGCTTGATGTAGACATCTTTCACCTCGTCGGCCGGCTTGTGGCGGTCGATGGGCGGGTTCACGATGGCGTGGTTAAAGTACAGGCCGGTTTCCTGAATGCGGGTGTACCAGCTGCGGGCGTTCTGCTCGAACTGGCCGTAAAACGCCGGGTTCGCGCCGAGCGCGCAGCCGAAGGCCGCTTTGTAGTCCGGCGTGCGGCCCATCCAGCCGTAGCTCAGGCGCGACCACTCGGCGATGGCGTCGCGCTGCTGGCGCAGGTCGTCGGCACTTTTCGCCACGCGGAAGAACTTATGGGTATAGCCGCCGCTGCCCGTATCGGTACCCCAGCACAGCGTGTCCTGCATCTCCGGCTTGTGCAGCGCGTCGTACATCTGGGCGACGGAGGCCGCCGCGTTGCGAAATGCCGGGTGCGTGGTGACGTCTTTGACGCGCTCGCCGTAGATATAAATCTCACGCCCGTCCTGGAGGCTTTTTAAATACTCTTCGCCGGTCAGCGGACGTTTGGCATCAGCGCGGAACTCTTCAGGTTTCATAGGGACCTCGTATCGGAAATGTGTTGTTAAATTTATGTTTTCTTTTTGTTGTTCAATTGAAGCCTGGGAGGGGCGTAACGTGAAGGGACGAATGGGACAACGACGGGTACTTTTCGCGAGAGATCGCAGAGTGTGATTTCCCTCACCCTAACCCTCTCCCAAAGGGAGAGGGGACGGTTACTCCCTCTCCCTTTGGGAGAGGGCAGGGGTGAGGGGAGCAGGGGACACCGGCACCTTCTGCGCCCGATAGGCGCTTGGCGAGCAGCCCGTCAGGCGGTTAAAAAAGCGGGCGAAATAGGCGGGATCTTTAAACCCCAGCTGCCAGGCTATCTCGCTCACGCTGCTGTCGGAAAACAGCAGCAGCCGCCGCGCCTCGCGCAGCTGACGGTCGAAGATGAGCCGCTTCGGCGGGCGGTTGGCGAAGCGGCGGCAGATATCGGTCAGGCGAGACTCGGTAATGTGCAGCTCGCGGGCAAAGTCCGGCACCGTCCAGTGCTGGTGGAAGTGGGTATCAATCATCTGGTTAAAGCGCTGGAACAGCTTTAGCTCGCCGCGCATTCCCCCGGCGGCGTGGTCGTCGAGCTTCGCGTTGCGCAGCAGCAGGGTAAAGACCGCCTGCGCCAGCAGCACCAGCGTGTGCTCGCGGCCGGGCAGCTGGGCGGTGGATTCCCGCTCGATCAGCTGCCAGTAGTGCTTCAGCGCCGCCAGCTCGTCCGGTTTATCCGCCAGCGACAGGCACATGCCCGGCAGGCCGAAAGCCTCCCGCGTGCCGGGGTAGAGTACCTCCAGCAGCGGCCAGATCAGGTCTTCGCGCACCGTCAGCACGTGCCCGTCGCTGTCGGACTGGGTGATAAACGCGTGCGGCACCGACGGCGGCGTGAGGACAAACAGCGGAGCCTGCACCGAGTAGCGGTGATCGTCGAGCTGAAGCTCAATCTGCCCGGTATCGAGAAAGTGCATCTGAAAATACTGGTCGTGACGATGCGCCTGCATGTCGCGGCCAAAAAAGGCCGCCATGCGGGCAAACGACTGATAATGCACGTCATCGGTGCCCAGACTCTCGTCGTACTCTTTGCTGATGTCGATGTTGGCGATCGGGCTTTGGCACATAACCGCTCCTCAGTGGATCTTCTGCGCCGCGATGTCCGGCTCGCGCGCCAGGCTTTCCTGCCGGGTCATCGGGATACGCGTCAGCACCAGCGCGCCCACCACCAGCAGCCCGGCGACGAACCACAGCCCCGAACTGAAGCTCCCGGTCGCGTCGCGCAGAATGCCGATCAGCAGGGGGCTAACGGCGGATCCGACGTTACCGATCGCGTTGATCACCGCCAGCGCCACCGCCCGGGATTGCAGGCTAATGACCTGATCCGGCGTGGTCCAGAATATCGCCATAGCGGTAAAGGATCCGGTTGAGGCCATGATAATGCCCAGCAGCTGGATCAGGCTGTGGTCGGTCGCCGAGGCCAGCATCCATCCCGCCGCCGCGAACAGGTACGGCAGGATGGTGTGCTTTTTTCGCTCTTTCAGCCTGTCCGAGCGGCGGCTCCACCAGATCATCCCGAGGATGGTGCAAAACTGCGGGATCGCCGCCAGCAGGCCAATCACGATATTGCTGCTGCCAGCGTTAAAGCTTTGCAGGATCTGCGGCGTCCAGATGTTGATCGCACTGAGCGTGTTGGTCAGACAGAAGTAGGCCAGGGTATAGAGCAGCACTGCCGGGGTCAGCACCTCGCGAAGCGTCGATCGCGGCGTGGCGGCGTGCGCGATGGCGTTTTCCTGCTCGCGGGCGATCATCGTTTTCAGGGCCTGCTTCTCTTCGACGTCCAGCCAGGTGGCCTGGTCCGGCGTGTCGTTAAGGTAAAACCAGGTTACCACCCCGAGCACCACCGACGGCAGCCCTTCCAGCAGGAACAGCCACTGCCACCCCTTTAGGTTCCACAGCCCGTCCAGCGCCAGAATGTAGCCCGAGAGGATCGAGCCGAGCATCATCGTCACCGGCATCGCAATCATAAACAGCGCGTTGGCGCGGGCGCGGTGATAGGCGGGGAACCACCAGGTCAGATAGACCAGAATACCCGGCAGGAATCCGGCTTCGGCAATGCCCACCAGCATGCGCAGCACGTAGAGCGTTTGTGGGCTGGTGGCGAACATGGTGCAGGTGGAGGCGATGCCCCACACCACCATGATCCCGGCGATCCAGCGGCGCGCGCCGATCTTCGCCAGCATGATGTTGCTCGGGATCCCGCACAGCACGTAGGTGACGTAAAAAAGCGTTGCCGCAAGGCCGAACATCGTCGAGGTGAGGCCCAGATCTTTGCCCATCGTCAGCCCGGCAAAGCCAATGTTGATGCGATCGAGAAACGAGAAGACAAACAGGATAAAGAGAAACACGATCAAACGACGGAACAGCTTATTAATCACGCGATGTTCTATGGCTTTTGAGGTCGTCATGCTGCGCTCCATATCGTCCGTTCAGTAGACGGATTTATTGTTATTCACCGGCGTTGCCGGGCTGTCGATAAAGCGTGCCGCCAGCGCTTCGGCGCTGCGGGCAAGTAGGGTGGTGTCGACGCCAACGGCAACAAACAGCGCGCCGAGTTCCAGATAGCGTTTGGCCAGCGCTTCGTTAGCCATCAGAATGCCGGGGGCTTTTCCGGCGGCGCGGATCTGCGCGATGGCCTGTTCGATAGCCGCCTGCACCTCCGGGTGCTGCGGGTTTCCGGCAAAGCCCATGTCGGCGCTCAGATCCGCCGGGCCGATAAACACCCCGTCGACGCCGTCGACGTCCAGGATCTGCGGCAGGTTTTTCAGCGCTCTTAGGGTTTCAATTTGCACCAGCACGCACATGGCGTCGTTTGCCCGTTGCAGATAATCCGGGATGCGGTTCCAGCGCGACGCCCGCGCCAGCGCGCTACCCACGCCGCGAATGCCCGTAGGTGGATAGCGGGTGGCACTTACCGCCAGACGCGCCTCGTCGGCGTTTTGCACCATCGGCAGCAGCAGGGTCTGCGCCCCCACGTCCAGCAGCTGTTTGATCTGCACCGGATCGTTCCACGACGGGCGCACCACCGGCTGGCTGGGATAGGGGGCGATAGCCTGAAGCTGGGTGAGCACGGTCTGGACGTTATTCGGCGCGTGCTCGGCGTCGATCAGCAGCCAGTCGAAGCCCGCTCCCGCCAGTAGTTCGGCGCTGTAGCTGCTGGTCAGCCCGAGCCACAGGCCGATCTGCGGTTTGCCTGACTTGAGCGCGGTTTTGAATGCGTTTTCCATGGCCTTCTCCTACACAAAGCGGCAGCTGATAGAGCCCATGTTGCCGTAGTCGACGTGGAAGGTGTCGCCCCTGCTGGCGGTCACCGGACGGGTAAACGAACCGCCCAGAACGATCTGCCCCGGCTCAAGCTGCACGTCGTAGGGCGCGAGTTTGTTCGCCAGCCACGCCACGCCGTTGGCCGGGTGGTTCAGCACCCCGGCGGCGACGCCGGTTTCCTCGATTACGCCGTTGCGATAGAGCAGGGCGGAGATCCAGCGCAGATCCAGCTCGTCGGGCTTGATCGGGCGACCGCCGAGGATCACCCCCGCGTTGGCGGCGTTATCGGAGATGGTGTCGAACACCTTGCGCGGGCGCTGGGTTTCAGGATCGACGTTGTGGCAGCGGGCGTCGATCAGCTCCAGCGCGGGGATCACATAATCCGTGGCGTTGTAGACGTCGAAAAGGGTACAGTTCGGGCCGCGCAGGGGTTTTGCCAGCACGAAGGCCAGCTCCACTTCGATGCGCGGAACGATAAAGCGATCGACGGGGATATCGCTGCCGTCGTGGAAAAACATGTCGTCGAGCAGCGCGCCGTAGTCCGGTTCGCTGATTTGAGAGCTGGCCTGCATCGCTTTGGAGGTGAGGCCGATTTTGTGGCCCTTCAGCACGCGTCCTTCGGCGATTTTCAGGCTGACCCACTCGCGCTGAACGGCGTAGGCGTCCTCAATCGTGATGTCCGGATAATCGAGGGAGATCGCGCGGATCTGCTCCCGGGATTGTTCCGCCTGATGCAGACGATGGGCGATCAGGGTATGGGTATGTTTGTCGAGCATGGCGGTTTCCTGTTGTATGTTTGTTTTCTCCCTCTCCCCGTGGGAGAGGGCCGGGGTGAGGGCAGCAGGCCGCAGAGATTACCCCTCACCCTAACCCTCTCCCAAAGGGAGAGGGGACAGACCGTGCTGCTGTTTTTTTCTCCCTCTCCCCGTGGGAGAGGGCCGGGGTGAGGGCATCAGACGGCTACGTAAACAACCCGTGCACGTTGTTCTGCTTGTAATTCAGCGTCGGATGCAGCTCGTCGAGCTCAAACGACAGCGCCAGATAGCGCGCCTCCATCAGCCCGGCGAAGTGCTCTTTAATCAGCGCAAACAGCATCTCCCCCACCGCTTCCCGGCTCTCCAGGCTGCGCCCGGCGCCAATCTTCAGCGTCATATGCACAAAGGCGTAATCCTGCTTCCCGTCGGCCATCTGCCAGGTATCCAGCCAGTGGGCGCGGCTGCGGATCCCGCCGAGCGGGAAAATCCCCGTGGCGGCCAGCGCCTCGTTCACTTTGGCGAACAGCCCCGGCAGGTCGGCCTGCTCGCGGATATTGTCGGTACATTCAGCAATAAAATGCGGCATGGTCGCTCCTTATGCGGCGGGCAGCGGGAAAACGGCGTTCACCTGCCCGGTGCCGGAACTGGCGAACAGCTCGGTGAGAAACTCCACCTTGCCCTCGTATTTATCCCAGCCGAGCATCCCCAGCAGCATCACCGTGTCGTGCATGTTGCCCTCGCCGTAGCAGTAGTCCGCGTACTCCGGCAGCATGCTGCAAAACTCTTTGAACTGGCCCTCGCGCCACAGCTTCACCACCCGCTCGTCCATCTGACGGTCAAACTCGCGGGTGTAGCTGTTCATCCCTTCTTCCGCGCGCTGGTCGTCGATAAAGCGGTGCGACAGCGAGCCGCTGGCGAGCACCGCCACGGTGCCGTCATATTTCTCGATGGCGCTGACGATGGCCTCGCCGAGCCTGCGGCTGTCTGCGAAGTCGTGAACCGTGCAAAACGCCGAAATAGAAACCACCTTGAAGTGCTTATCCGCGTTCATGTAGCGCATCGGCACCAGCGTGCCGTACTCCAGCTTCAGGCTCGGAATGTTGTGCGCTTTGGCGCGCACGCCGAGCTTCACCGCTTCGTCGGCAATCAGCTGGCCCAGCTCCGGGTTGCCGTTGTAGTCGTAGGGCATGTCGCGGATAAAGTGCGGCAGCTCGTTGCTGGTGTAGACGCCCGCAAAATGGTCCGCACAGTTAATGTGGTACGCGCTGTTCACCAGCCAGTGGGTGTCGAACACGATAATGGTATCGACGCCCATCTCGCGGCAGCGCTTGCCGATCTCTTTATGCCCGTCGATGGCCGACTGGCGACAGCCGAAGTTTTTGCCCGGTATCTCAGAGAGATACATCGACGGAACGTGGGTGATTTTGGCCGCTAACGCTAACTTTCCCATATCAGACTCCCCATTTCGGAATTGGGTGATCGCCCATTGAGATACAGACGTTTTTCATCTCGGCGAACACCTCAAAGCTGTATTCACCCCCTTCGCGCCCGGTGCCGGAGGCCTTCACGCCGCCAAACGGCTGGCGTAAGTCGCGCACGTTCTGGGTATTCACAAACACCATGCCCGCTTCGATGCTGCGTGCCAGGCGCAGCACCTTGCTGACGTCCTGCGTCCAGATGTAGGACGCCAGTCCGTACTCCACGTCGTTCGCCAGACGCAGCCCTTCCGCTTCGTCCTTAAACGGCAGCAGGCAGGCCACCGGCCCGAAGATCTCCTCCTGCGCCACGCGCATCCGGTTATCGACGTCCGCCAGCACGGTCGGGCGCAGGAAGTTGCCGCCCTTCAGGTGCGCGGGCAGATCGGTCGGTTTGTCCGGTCCGCCCGCCAGCAGGGTTGCCCCTTCTTCAATGCCGAGACGAATGTAGCCGGAGACTTTTTCCCAGTGCTGTTGGCTGATGAGCGCGCCAATCTGGGTGTTGGGATCGGTCGGATCGCCCACGCGCAGGCGGCTGGCGCGCTCGGCAAAGCGTTTAACAAACTCCGGGTAGATGCTCTGCTGAATGAAGATGCGCGAGCCAGCCGTGCAGCGCTCGCCGTTGATGGAGAAGATGGTGAACAGGGCGGCGTCCAGCGCGCGCTCGATGTCGGCATCTTCAAAAACCAGCACCGGGGATTTGCCCCCCAGCTCCATGGAGTACTTCTTCAGCCCGGCGTTTTTCATGATGTTGCGCCCGGTGGCGGTGCCGCCGGTGAACGACACGGCCCGCACGTCGTGATGGCGCACCAGCGCATCGCCCGCCGTCGCGCCGTAGCCCTGCACCACGTTCAGCACGCCCGCCGGGATGCCCGCCTCCAGCGCCAGCTCGCCCAGACGATCGGCGGTGAGCGGCGAGAGTTCAGACATCTTCAGCACCGCCGTGTTGCCCAGCGCCAGGCAGGGGGCGACCTTCCAGGTGGCGGTCATAAAGGGTACGTTCCACGGCGACACCAGCGCGCAGACGCCCACCGGCTGCACCAGCGTGTAGTTGAGCATCGTGTCGTCGACCGGGTAGGTTTTGCCGTTCATCTGCTGGCACACCTCGGCGAAAAACTCGAAGTTGTGCGAGGCGCGGGGGATCAGCACGTTTTTGGTCTGGTGGATCGGCAGGCCGGTGTCGGCGGTTTCCATCGCGGCGATCTCCGGCACGTTCTGGTCGATCAGATCCCCCAGACGGCGCATCAGGCGCGCCCGCTCCTTCATCGGCAGGTTGGCCCATTTCGGGAACGCCTCTTTGGCGGCCGCCACGGCCTGATGTACCTCCGCTTCACCGCCCGAGGCGACCTCTGCTAACACCTCGCCAGAGGCCGGGTTGGTGGTGTGGAAGTACTCGCTTCCCGCGACGTTTTTACCGTTGATCCAGTGGTTTATCTTTTTCATTTTGCCGTTTCCTCACTCACAATCCGGTTGACCAGGCGACCCACGCCCTTCACTTCCACCACCACTTCATCCCCCGGGCGCACGTCGGACAGCCCTTTTGGCGTGCCGGTGGCGATCATGTCGCCCGGTTGCAGGGTCATGAATTCGCTTAAGTACGCTACCAGGAACGGAATGCTGAAGATCAGATCTGCCGTTGTCCCCTCCTGTCGCAGTTCGCCGTTCACGTAAGTGCGCAGGGCCAGGTTGTGCGGGTCGGGGATGGCCGCTTTCGGCACCAGGGTGGAGGAGATGGGCGTCAGCCCGTCGCGGCTTTTCACCCGCAGGTTCGGGCGGTAGTAGTTTTCGAGATAGTCGCGAATGGCGTAGTCGTTGCAGACCCTGTAGCCCGCAACAAAGTCCATCGCCTCGGCCTCGCTGACCCTGCGCGCGGTTTTGCCGATCACCACCACCAGCTCCGCTTCGTAGTGCATATAGTCGACGTTGTTCGGGCGCACCGAGGTCTGGTTTTCACCGTTGAAGGTGTTCGGCGCTTTGATGAAAACCAGCGGCTCGGTGGGCGGCCTGAAGTCCAGCTCGCTGGCGTGATCCGCGTAGTTCAGCCCCAGCGCAAACAGCGTGGCGTGCGGGTGAGGGCGCGCCGGGGCCACATCCTCTTCATTGACCACCGGGTTCTCCAGCGCCGGGAAACCCTCGGCCAGAATACGCACCCGATCGCCGGGGTGGAGCGCCACGCGGTCGTGCGGGGTGCCGAGCAGAATGGCGTCGCCGGGGTTCAGGGTGGCGAACTCGCTCAACGCGCTGAGCAGCTCGGCGGCGCTGCGCTGTAAGTCGGCGGTGTTCCAGTGGTCGGCTTCGCGACCGTTGATCTCGGTGATGATGGTCAGGTTATCGACGCTGTCGCGCGGGACAAGCTCCCCCAGCGGGCAAAATCCGTCCCGGCATTTGGCCTTGATCGCCGGGCGGTAAAAGCTCTCTTCCGGCAGGCTTACCTCGTTGGCGAGCGCGTACCCGGCAATGTAGCCTGCGGCCTCTTCCACGCGCACCCGGCTGGCCTTTTTGCCCACTACCAGCGCCACGGTGGCGCCGCTGAGCACCGTTTCCCCCTGCGGGAAGGGGATAGGTTCGCCCGCGCGGATGACGGTGTTGCCCGGTTTAATAAACCAGACGGCGGTTTTCGGCGGGGTGACGTAGGGCGCGGAACTGAACGCCTCGCCCCAGGCCTCAATCTGGCTTCGATGGTTAAGCGCTACGGCAAAAACTGTACCTTTCATGCATAAACTCCTCAGGCCGATCGTCCGATCGCAATTTCATTAATATGTTAATGATCTGTTTTTATGCTTTCGCTGGACGTTTCGCAACCAGAAGTGAATTATTTGTGATTTGAGTAACAATAAATTTACATATTGCAGATATTAATTATCTATATCAGTTACTTAATTATCTTGTGTGATTTCTGTTAGACTTTTTCGAGGGAAAACGGGTGTTTATAAAATCATCGAATCACAATCATTTACTTGTTAACGATTTTCGGGGGCGGTTATGCATGACTCATTAACGATTGCACTTTTGCAGGCGCGGGAAGCGGCGATGGGCTATTTCCGCCCGATTGTGAAGCGGCACAACCTGACGGAGCAGCAGTGGCGGATCGTACGCGTGCTGGCCGAGCATCCGTCGATGGATTTTCACGATCTGGCGTTTCGCACCTGCATCTTGCGCCCCAGCCTGACGGGGATCCTCACCCGCATGGAGCGCGACGGGCTGGTGCTGCGCTTAAAGCCGGTTAATGACCAGCGCAAGCTGTACGTGTCGCTCACCAAAGAGGGCAACGCGCTCTATCAGCACGCCCAGGCGCAGGTGGAAGAGGCCTACCAGCAAATTGAAGCGGAATTCACGCCGGAGAAGATGAAGCAGCTGACCGCGCTGCTGGAGGAGTTTATTGATTTAGGAAATCGGCATATCGCGGCGCGCGACGAGTAGCGAGATAACCCACTAAGTATTAAGGGATATATCGTCAATCTGGACTACATTACGGGCATCATCAACATAACGCGGGGCGCTAAACCCCTCTTACCAGTACGTTTTTCGTAAAGTTTTCCCTTTCCAGGCCGAAAATTCTGTTATCTGTCTGATGGAAAGAGAAAACATGTTAAACCGTATCAAGATTGTCACCAGCCTGCTGCTGGTCTTAGCTATATTTGGCCTTTTACAACTCACCTCCGGTGGTCTTTTCTTTAATGCGCTCAAGCATGACAAAGAGAACTTCACCGTCCTGCAAACCATTCGCCAGCAACAATCCACGCTGAACGGCAGCTGGGTGGCGTTGCTGCAAACCCGTAATACCCTGAACCGCGCGGGTATCCGCTACATGATGGATCAGAACAACATCGGCAGCGGCGCGACCGTGTCCGATCTGATGCAGATTGCGTCCGCTTCTCTGAAGCAGGCGGAAAAAAACTGGGCCGACTATGAAGCCCAGCCGCGCGACCCGCGTCAGAGCGACGCCGCCGCGCAGGAAATTAAGCGTAACTACGATATCTACCACGGCGCGCTGGCGGAGCTGATTCAGCTGCTGGGCGCAGGTAAAATCAACGCCTTCTTCGACCAGCCGACCCAGAGCTATCAGGATGGTTTTGAGAAGCAGTACGTTAACTACCTGCAACAGAACGACAAGCTCTATGAAACCGCGGTGAAGGACAGCAACAGCTCCTACACGCAGGCGATCTGGATCCTGATCAGCGTGCTGGTGGCGGTGCTGGTGGTGATTATTGCCGTCTGGCTGGGCATCAAGCAGGCGCTGATTTCGCCGCTGAACCGTCTTATCGACAGCATCCGCCATATCGCCAGCGGCGACCTCGTAAAGCGCATCGACGTGGAAGGCACCAATGAAATGGGCGAACTGGCCGACACGCTGCGCCATATGCAGGGTGAGCTGGTGCGTACCGTCGGTGACGTGCGTAACGGTGCCAACGCCATCTACAGCGGCGCGAGCGAAATCTCGATGGGCAACAACGATCTGTCGTCCCGTACCGAGCAGCAGGCCGCTTCCCTGGAGGAGACCGCTGCCAGCATGGAACAGCTGACCGCGACCGTGAAGCAAAACGCCGAGAACGCCCGTCAGGCGAGTAACCTCGCGCTGAGCGCCTCTGAAACCGCGCAGAAGGGCGGTAAAGTGGTAGATAACGTGGTGCAAACCATGCGCGATATCGCGGGCAGTTCGCAGAAGATTGCCGATATTATCAGCGTGATCGACGGGATTGCCTTCCAGACCAACATTCTGGCGCTGAACGCGGCGGTAGAAGCGGCGCGCGCGGGCGAGCAGGGGCGTGGCTTTGCGGTGGTCGCCGGTGAAGTGCGTAACCTGGCGCAGCGCAGCGCCCAGGCGGCGCGCGAGATCAAGAGCCTGATTGAGGACTCCGTAGGCCGCGTGGAAATCGGCTCAACGCTGGTGGAAAGCGCCGGGGAGACCATGGGTGAGATCGTGAATGCGGTCACCCGCGTAACCGACATCATGGGTGAAATCGCCTCTGCGTCCGACGAGCAGAGCCGCGGTATCGACCAGGTGGGTCTGGCGGTAGCCGAGATGGATCGCGTGACCCAGCAGAACGCCTCGCTGGTGGAAGAGTCCGCCGCGGCAGCGGCAGCGCTGGAGGAGCAGGCGAGCCGTCTGACTCAGGCGGTGGCGGTATTCCGCATCCAGCAGGAGCAAATGAAGGCGCGCGAGTTCGCCTCCGCGAAGCCTGTTGCAACCCCGGTGATGGCGCGTAAAACCGCGACCGCCGATGCGGGCGACAACTGGGAAACCTTCTAAGTCACGTGATAAAGCCGGGCGGCGGTGACGCCTGCCCGGCTTTTTTGTCGGCGCAAAACGCCGTCGCTCAGTCCGTACAAATCAGCAGCGGCGAGTAAAAATTACTGACCACCACCGCCTCTTCCGGCGTGCGCTCCAGCGTCAACAGCCGCTTGTTCCCCAGCGTTAACCCTGCCACATACTTTTCTAATATTCCGTCCGGCAGCTCATCGTGGGCGTAGCGTTCTATCTTGCGGATGGTTATCTCATACAGCGAATCCTGCATGTGCTGCCAGCGGAAGGTTTCCTGACGGGACACCTGCCACCGGTGCGCATCTTTGCTGACGTCGCCGTTGAGGGTGATATACCCGCTGCCGTCGGGATGGAAGCGCAGGGTCACGCTGCCTTCAAAGTTAAACAGGCTGGCGGCACGGCGATCGGAGAAGTCGAGATTGCCCTGGCAGACCAGAGAGAGCGGCGGGGTGTGGAAATACCAGAACAGGGCCGCAGCGACCAGAATCAGGTTGAAGGCGACAGTCAGCGCTATGTTTTGACGTGTCATGATCACCACTCGTAGTGATAAAGCGTGCGGCAGGCGCTGGCTTTATCCTGGTTCAGGAAACATTGCGACAGCACCAGCCGCCCCTCATGACCGTAGAGCAGCCCGTTTTGTACGTGCAGATAGAAGATGGCGTTTTGCTGACAGGCAAAGTGACCGTCGCGCTGGATCGTCTGCGTAAGACTGATGGCCTTATCGTGAAACACGTCGGCGAGCGGCGAAAACGTGTAAACCGGACACGTGCCGATGTGGGTCAGCAGATGCATTTCCGTCCGATCCTCTTCCCCTTTCATCACTACCGACCAGAGGCTTAGCGCGACCACTACCAGCGTCAGCAGGCAGCAAAACAGCAGCTCAAAGCGAAAGCCGCCTTGCCTGCCCGACGGCTCGCGCTCGCCTGAGGCGTTGCGAAGCGGGAGCACCGGCAGCTCGGCGCTCAGCATAAATCCCACCTTCGGCACGGTGACGATAAACAGCGCGTCGGGGACCAGCCCCGCCAGAATTTTACGCAGAATGCTGATGTACTGATTGAGCGAGTTATTGGAGCCTTGCAGCCCGCGCTCGTCCCAGACCTGGCGCAGAAACGCCTCACGCTCCACCACGTTACCGTGTTGATTCACCAGCAGTTTCATGATGGCGTTGGCGATGCCGGTGAGCATCTGCGGCGCCTCTTCTGGCGTGTCGACAAGAGCAAAAGAGCCGTCTTCGTCGTTATAGACAAGGGTATCAGCAAGCAGGAATTTCATAGGTTTTGGCTAAAAAAAGCAGAGAGAACGGAATACAAACGGTGAGCGTTGAACGCACTGTTCATCTGGTCAGAGCACTATTTTAGCCAAAATGTTACCGATAACATTGATCCATGCTGGTTTTTGCCCGGATTACTAAATGAGCATAAACGCGCGGCGTAGCGGTGAAATTGTCGTCACAGGTAGAGCGACTTCTGCTCCAGCAGGCAGATTTTGCGGTGAAATTCCGCCAGGTTATGGCAGTGGAATTTACTCATCGCGTTGCGCTTGTGGGTGTAGATGGTTTTGGGCGATTTGTTCAGCAGCTGGGCGATGCGCACCAGGCTGATCCCTTTGCTGATTAGCGTGCAGACCCGCAGTTCGGAGCGGGTAAGGGTTGCGTCAGGCACGCTGGCGCTCGTGAAGTCGCCGCTTCGCAGGCTCAGCATCAGCCGGGAAACGCTCAGGTCGTCGGCCATCACCTTCACCCGATCGGCCGGGAGATAAATCTGGATATCGCTGATGCGCGAGGCATCGGTAAAGACCAGCCAGTGGCGCTCCGGATGACTCTTCATCACCTGCTCGCGCATCCGGAAAATGCTCTCCGGGCTGACCTCGTTGATCCAGAAAATATCAGGACGCGGCGTCATCATGGTGTCGATGGCCGTTTTCAGGCCGAGCCAGAGAAAGTAGTTGTCGCTCAGGATAATGATTTGATAGTTGGGGTGTGAGGGGGTAGACATGTTGTTTACTTACTTCTGCTGGAAGCCTGCCGATAATGTATACGTTCGCAGTGTAAGTAGTTGCTCTCTTACAGGATATTTATAAATAAATTTACCTTAAATTAAGAGCTTTAATTCAGTTTATAAGAGATTTATAGGATTTTGATTTACAAATTGCGCGCCCGGTAGAATACCGGGCGCGGAGTGTTTTAGCCTTCGCTGCTGACGATCTTAATCTCGACCATGCCGATACCCAGCCTGCGCGGGGAGTGGCCGAGAATATTGCCCTCGTTGGTGGACTGCGGTTCAGGCGGAACGATGACGACCGTGTTGCTGCGCGACGGGTTGTTGAAGTGCAGGGTGGTGGTGGTCACCTCATTGCCGAGCGTCAGCGCCTGCTCTTTATCGCCCACGCGCACCGGGATCGGGTGGTTGGCGTTAGGGCCGAACGCTTTGGCGGTGATCACCAGGTCAAATTTCTCCGGTAGCGGATGGGCGTACTCGATTTTCACCTCGTCGCCCAGCTGCGCGTTCGACCAGCGTCCCCAGGATTCCGGGCGCGAGATGCCGCTAAACTGCTTCACCTCTTCCGGCGCGCCGGCCACGTTAAAGATAAAGCTGTCGGCCTTGTAGCGGATATCGTTGTCGCTGATTTTCAGCATGTCGACGTTACGCTGGTAGCGCGCGGTGTCGATCACCGTGTCCTTAAACGCGGTTTTCCCCTTCCACTGCGCGTTGTCGACGTGCTGCACGCTCTGCTCGCCGCCCAGCTGCCCCTGAGACACGCACCAGTCGGTTGAGAGCGACAGCGGCTGAGACCAGAGCTGGCCCATCTTGTAGCAGCGGTCAATCCAGACGAAGTTATCGCGCGGGGCGAAATCCGCCAGCTGGTAGCGCAGCGGCGCGGAGTATTCACTTTCCGGCAGCGGTTCAACGCGCTTGTCGGACACCCGCACCAGCAGCGGCAGGCGGAAATGGCTGCCGGAGAAGGCAATCATCCCTTTCTGCTGGTCGATGGTGAAATCCTTCATCTCTTTCGGGAAGTTCCACAGACGGATGATGTCCGGCTTCCAGGCGAGGATTTTTTCCTTCATGTTGAGGAAGACCTCCGACAGCGACTGCCCGGACAGGGTGCTGCGCCCCAGCCCGATGAAGTTATCGCCGCCCAGGATATCCAGCACCGTCGCGCCGTTATCCATCGAGTTACGCCTGGTGGCAATCACCTCCTGCTGCGGCCGGTCGCCGCGCAGGACGAAGAACAGGTTGCTGCGATCCTGCTTGTTCAGCTCGTCCCAGGCGCTGTTTTTCATTGCCAGATGGTCAGACGACACCACAATCACCGTATTCTTGAAGTACGGCGAGGCTTTGATTTTCTCGATAAGCGCCGCGATGTGCTCCTGGCTACAGGTCACCGCGCTAAACGACTTATTGCTCTTACCGTCGATATCGTAGTTTTTGCGCTTGCAGGTGCGCGAGACAAAGCCGTCAGGGTGGTGCGTATCCACCGTCAGGGCGAACAGCGAGAACCGCTTGCCCGACTGAGACAGTTCTTCGAATTTTTTCCAGGTTTCTTCCAGCACGGTGTCGTCGTAGAAGCCCCAGTCGTTGCGATAGGCGGGATCGGCGACCGTGGTTTTTAACTCTTCCGAGCCGTACAGGTGCTCAAAACCGTGCGATTTCAGGAACACGTCTTTCCCGGCAAAGCGCAGGTTCGCGCCCTGCACAAAATAGTTCTCGTAGCCGGAGTTTTTCAGGATATCGCCCAGACAGATATTCTGCGGGAAGAAGCTCGACATGGAGGCCGACGCGTTGCCCTCAAACGGCGCAAACAGCGGAATACCGCACTGGGAGGCGACCATCCCGGCGATGGTGTAATCGGTGCCCGGCAGCTGCACGGTGTGGCTGAAATCGAGGCCCTGATCCTTCAGCGCGCCCAGCTCGGGGGTGAGGTTCGGGAAGGCATTGTTATCAAAATAGGTGCGCTCCAGGCTTTCGCCGTAGATGTAGACCAGGTTGAGCTTTGGATTGTCTATCTTCTTCGCGGGCTCTTTGTAATAGGCGGCGAAATCCGGATCGCCGTCGCGCGACTGGGATTTCACCAGCTCGGTAACCTGCTGAAACGCCGGGCTGGCGTCCACGGAGGCCAGCGCGAGACACAGCGCCAGCAGGCTGTAGCCGACGTGGTGAGGATGATGGCGACGACGGCGCAGCACCCAGGCCAGGGAGCCGAAAATCACCACCAGCGCGACCACAATGCCGAGGCCAGGCAGAATGTATTTGCCCACCCCCGCGCCGGTCAGGCTGTTGGTGAGGGTGTAGAGCACCGCGTCGTTAATACCGTCACCGGTAAAATAATCGCTGGCATAAAGGGTAATGTTTAAAACAATAAAAATACCAAGCACCACCAGGGTGGCGACAAACCACCAGGTGTTACGCCCGGCTTTTGTGGCGTAAACGCCGACAGAGGCCAGGAAGAGGAAGAGGGACATTAACTCTGACAACAGCAAATCCTCATGAGGTCAGTTTAATTGATTATTTTTTGGGTCATACAATGTAATGGCGATGTCGGCTGGCTGCAATTTTAGTGTCATGAAAATGTGCTGTGGTTAGGATTTGGTTTATAAAATCGGAATTTTGATCGGGTTCGCATTCCGCTATGCGGGCGCTGAGAGAGGGCTTAAAAGGGAAAACAGTCGTTTGACGCCGCGCGGCTAAAGTAGCCTGGAAAACGCGGCGTGTTGTGGCAAAAAAAGGGGCCGATCAGGAGAGGAAATTAACGCCTTGTTTTAGCACCAGATCGCAGGCTTTGGTTTTCACCTGTTTAGCCAGTGAGGAGTTGCCGAGGGTGCTCAGGTTAAGCTGCTGGCCGTTTTGCGCGTTAAGCAGACCCTGGATCCCGTCCATATAGTTGGTGTCCTGCTTCTGCTCCTGGGTATCCAGACCCAGCTTGCCCAGCACCTGATTTTTGATGTTTTGGGTATCCGTCACCGAGGCCAGTTTTTGCTTCGCGCAATACTCCAGGATCCCCGCCGCGTTATTCATGGTGCCCGCGCTCAGGCTCTGGGAGCTGTTGCCCAGCAGGCCGGTAAGGGAAGAGGCCGACAGCCCGCCCTGCGTGCCGCTGCTCTCTTTAGTGAGTTCGTTCGCCGCGCTGGACAGAGACTCCTGCCAGGAGGCCGCCTGTGCAACGCCGCAAACCAGCATTGCGCCTAATACCGTGCTGAAAATTAACTGTTTTTTCATCTTAGCCTACTCAAGCAATGCCCGTATTCGGGCTGAAAGTGGCACCAGTATATACCTCTGACGCGCCCCGCAAGCCGTGGAACTTTCCTAATACTCTTTGCCGGTCACGCGGCTGCGGTAGCTTTCCCAGTCAAAAATGACGTACAGGCTGTTGCCGAGCTTCATGCGATCCATCACGCGCTCGCCCAGCAGGCGGGTCATCTCGTCAATATTGTGGTTAGTCAGCATCCCGGTGGGGCGCTTGGACGAGGAGCGGCGATCGACGATCTGGTTGATGATGACTTTTTCGTAGCGCGACTCGGTCTGCACGCCAATCTCGTCAATGACCAGCAAATCGACGTTGCTCAGATCGTTCAGCAGCTGCTCTTCGCTGGTTTCGCGGTTGCTGAAGGTGTCTTTCATCGCCGACATGATGTCGGCAACGGTAATGATCAGCACCGATTTCCCGCGCAGCAGCAGCTCGTTGCAGATGGCGGCGGCGAGGTGGTTCTTTCCGGTGCCGGGCTTGCCGCTGAAGATAAAGCTGGCGATGTTGTTATCGAACTCGTCGACGTACTGACGCGCGGCGGCCAGGGCGTTCATCTGTCCCTGGGTTTCAACCTTGTAGTTATCAAACGAGCAGTTCTGGTGCAGCGGGCGAATGCCCGAGCGGTTGAAGGTGCGCTGCATCTTCATGGCGCGGTTTTCGCGGGCGAGGGCGGCGGCGCGGATCTCCCCCTGCTCCTTTTGCCAGGCCAGCAGCTCTTCCCCGGTCGTAAAGGCCGGTTTGACGTTGGCTGGCATCATTTTTTGCAGACGTTTCATCAGGTCGCCGACGTTTTTCATTTCACACCTCGGAATCCGTTAGGGATCTGTTTGTCTGGTTCTGAAAACGCATTGATATCGCGTTTTGGCTGGCCGCCGTTGCTGGCGCGGCCGATCTGGATGCTGCGTGCGAGCTTTTGCTGCCACTGAATATGGTGGAACACTTTACCTTCCGCCTGCCAGTAGGCGGTAAACGCGGCCAGCTCTTCGGGCGTGACCGGCTGCGAAAGCGCAACGCCCCACAGGGCGGCCTGACGCTGGAAATCCGCATCCGGCTGCCAGCCCGCATACATGGGAAATTTGCCCATCGGCACGGCAATCGGGGCGTTGTCGGGTTCTTCGAAGAACTGGCTATCGAGCGTGACGTCGTTTACCGGGCGCGAAAGTCGCGCTTCGATCTCCAGAAGCCGGGCAAGACGTTCAGGCGTGATGGCATAAAACGCCGGAGCGTTATCCGCAAATACCGCGACGGTACCGCTTTCGGCGCTGTCGAGCACACCGCGGGGATCGCGCATAAAGGCATCAATGCCAGCAATGCTGGTGGTCAAAATTCTGGAGGACATAACGCTTTCTCTACTGGGTTACTACGGGCGTGATATGGGCTTATGGTAGCACAGAGAGGGGGAGGGGAAGGAGGGGATTTCCCCGGCAGCGCGATGCCTGCCGGGGGCGCTGTTATCAGGCGATAATGTTCAGCGTGACGTCGATATTGCCGCGTGTGGCGTTAGAGTAAGGGCACACGATGTGCGCCGCGTCCACCAGCTTTTTGGCTTCAGCCGGATCCATCCCTTCAACGTGAATGTTCAGCTTCGCTTCGATGCCAAAACCGGTCGGCAGCGGGCCGATACCCACTTCGCCTTCGATAAACGCGTCTTTAGGCAGAGTGAATTTGTCACGCGCGGCGACGAATTTCATCGCGCCCAGGAAGCAGGCAGAGTAGCCCGCCGCGAACAGCTGTTCCGGGTTGGTCACTTCGCCACCCATGCCGCCCATCTCTTTTGGCACACCGAGTTTGACGTCAAGAACGCCGTCGGAAGAGGTAGCGCGGCCGTCACGGCCTCCGGTGGCTTTGGCTTTGGCGGTATAAACAACTTTTTCTAAAGACATGGCAGGTTCCTCATCTTACGTTTATGTGCGCTATTAAATAGCGCGCGATTTATATAGGTATAAAAGAACGCGTAAAGTATAGCGTTACGCGCGTTGAAGCTGTTGTCGCAACAGGTCGAGCTGCTGTTTGAGCGCGGTCATGGTCGCGGTATCGCACTGTGCCGCACATCCTACGGCCTGCGGAATATCGACCGCCTGCTGTTGCAGACTGCGCCCCGCGTCGCTCAGGGTGACTACCACCTGACGCTCGTCCTTGCGGGAGCGATGGCGGTTAATCAGACCCGCGCTCTCCAGACGTTTCAGCAGCGGCGTGAGCGTTGCCGAATCCAGAAACAGACGTTCGCCGATCTCCGACACCGTTACGTCGTCCTGCTCCCACAGCACCAGCATCACCAGGTATTGCGGATAGGTCAGGTTCAGCGGTGCCAGCAGCTGCCGGTACAGCTTGTTAAGCGCCAGGTTTGCCGAGTACAGGGCAAAGCAAAGCTGGTTATCCAGCAGCAGCGCGGCGGTGGCGTCGTTCGTTTTTGCGTTCATAGGTTGAATATAGATAGTGCGCGATTTAATTGCAAGCGATTTTATGGGCAGGTGTAGCGAAGCGCGACCTGTACCGCCATTTTACGGTAGTGCTGGCGCTGGGCCTGTTCATCCGCACCGTCTTCGAACAGCAGCGTAAAGGTGTAGCTGTTGGCGACGTAGTGGAAGCTGAAGCTGCTGATCAGGCGATGGAGATCGCGCGCGTCGACCGTCTGGTTGAACAGCTGCTTCTCTTTGCCGCGCTGGAGGATGCCTTCAAGCAGCTCAAGCGCGCTGCGGTTAACCTGACGCAGGTAGCTCGACTGCTGCATAAAGCGGCCGCGCTGCATGTTCTCCATGCAGATGATGCGGATGTAGTCCGGGTGGTCGGCGTGATAGTCAAAGGTGGCTTCGACCAGCTCCACCAGGGCTTCCACCGGCGGCATTCCGGCCAGGCTTAACTGCTTTTCGCTGGCGCGGATTTGGGTATACACATACTCAAGCGCCAGAAGGTACAGGTTTTCTTTATTCTTGAAGTGGTACACCACCATCCGCTTGGTGGTCCCGGCTTTTTCGGCAATCTGCTCCATGCGCGCGCCGTTCAGCCCGTATTCGGCAAACAGGGCGATAGCGCTCTGGAAAATCTTATCCTTCAGGCTGGACTCTTCATTGTGATCGGGGGTTTCGCTGCTAGGGTTAGCCACTTCACGTCCTTATCTTCACCAAACGGAATTCAGCGATTATCACCATGGCAGCGGGAGAACACAAATCTCAAACGCGCGGGCGCTTGCGGTACAGCCATAATCCGGGGATTGAGAGGCCGATGGAGAGCGCCCCCACGATGGACGAGGCCTTAAGGAAATTGCTCAGCAGAAGGATCATCTGCGGCTCGCTGTAGCCGAAGTGGCTGATTTTGACGGCGGAAATCATCGCGGTGTAGGCCGAAATGCCGGGGAACATCGGGATCACCGCCGCCACGGTGAACACTTTCGGGTGCGCCAGATACCAGCGTGACCACTGGATGCCGATGCTGCCAACCAGCATGGAGGCCATGAAGGTCGACCATTCGATGTTAAACCCTGCGGTCATCATCACCATCCGCGAGCCGTGGCCGACGGCGCCCAGCAGCGCGCACCACGGCAGCGCACGCTGTGGAACGTTAAACACCATCGCAAACCCCACGGCCGGGATCGCCGCCAGCATCATGTCCTGGGCCAGCGCCAGCAGAAACTCAATCACGCCCATCCGCGTAACCCCCATAGCGTCATCGCCATCACCACGCCGATACAGGTCGCCAGCGTCAGCAGGCTGGCGATGGCCCATCGCGCGAGGCCGGTGTTGATGTGCCCTTTGAACATGTCGGCCACGGCGTTAATCAGCGGGAAGCCCGGCACCAGCAGCAGCACGCTGGCGGCCATGGCGACGGTCGGCGTCGCGGCGAACGCGGGCAGGCGCAGCAGCAGGCCCGACACCGTGGTCGCCACAAAGGCGGTAATACAGAAATTGATTTGCGGATGCAGCTGGCGGTGGGTCAGCAGCTGGCGAACGTACATGGCGAGACTGGCGGCGAAAAAGGTGATCAGCGCGCCGTCCCAGCCGCCGCTGTTGAGCTTGCAAAAACAGGCGCAGGACAGCCCGACCATCAGCACCACCAGCCAGCGCGGGTAGCGCAGCGGTTTGATTTGGCTGAAGCGCTTCTCGATATCCTTTAGATCCAGAAGCTTATGCTCCGCCAGAATCACGATATGCTGCACTTCGGTGACGACGTGCATATTGATGCCGCGATCGTGGTTTTTACGCGTTGAGGTCAGGCAGCGCCCGTCTTTAATGGTGGTGAGCACAATGGCGTTTGACGAGATGGCGCTCTCGACGCTGTCCATCCCCAGCGCCAGCCCCAGGCGGGTCGAGAGCTCTTCTACGAGCGCGCTTTCCGCCCCGTGCTGTAAAAGGAAGAGCCCGCACTGGATACACAGCCGCGTTACGGCTCGTTGCGTTGACTGATCTGCCTGCATGTTCGCCCTGAAAAGATGAGAGGTAACGGCCCGGAATGTTTACTTTTAGCACGAAGTGCAGGTCCGCTTGCTCTGGGTGAGATCAAGGATTTTGCAATCAGCGTCAGAGTAAATGACGCGGTTAAGTCGCGTTAATAATTAATTTGATGAATAATAAAATTTAAACTATTCGATATATATATTTAGTATTTCTAACTTTAAATTTTCATTATTTTAATGTTAACGTAATTAAAATTTATTGTCATTTATGAGATATTAGCCTTGTTTGGGGTAATTCTTAATTCTTCAAACTTTATCTTAATTTCTGCAATTAATTTTCTGCTTTCATTCAGTGGGTAATTAAAACCTGCCTGAATGCATTTGACATTTTTGAGTACAAAAGAAAGGATTCGGAGGACCTATGTTGCCAGCAAATGGTAAACACGGAGTTGTGATCAGTAAAATACCTGTAATGCAGTCTGGTCTGGGTAGCGTCATGGCGCGGAATTTCCCGGATTATGAGCTGACATTTTGCCGCTCCCTGCAAGAACTTACTCTGCTGCAACTGCGCAGAGCTGACGTTATTATTGCCGATATTTCAGGTGATTATCGAAACCCGCGAGGAACCCTCGAACAATATTACGGGTTATTAAATCAGTATCGCAGTATTCACTGGATATTTCTCGTTTCTCGACCGTTATATTCGAGCGCCGTTGAACTTCTTATGCGCCCCGAAACAACTTTACTGTCGGATATGGAACCGATTGAAGGTGTGGTAAGTGCGATTCGTGCTGGAAGTGAACGAGCTGAACGAATCAGTCAGACATTATTAACTCCGGATGCAGCGGAATTTGGCGAAAAGAGCGAACCCTTTATCGTACTGACCCATTCTGAACGTAAGGTACTGAGACTGCTGGGTAAAGGTTGGGGAATAAACCAAATTGCGACTCTGCTTAAGAAGAGCAATAAAACCATCAGCGCCCAGAAAAACAGTGCGATGCGCCGGTTATCGCTACGCAGCAATGCCGATATGTACGCATGGATCAGCAGTGCGCAGGGAATGAGAGAGCTGAGCTTAATGTCAGCGTATGGAGAGTTTGAAGAATGGAAAAGACCACTGCAACAAGACATATCGCCGTCATTGAAAATTGCTCAATGAGTGCGGTTGGGCTGGCACATCTTTTCGCCATGTCGCCGCTCAACCAGTACAAGCTGCACCTGTTTAGTCAGTTCGACAGCCTGAAAGCCGCGCTGCCTCACACATCTTTTTTCGCAGTGATCTATTCACTTTCAGATGCACGTGAAGAGCGCCGCAGCTGTTTATCCTGTATGCGCGAGCTTGCGCATACGCATAACGATATTCAGCGCATTGTGTTAGCGGCGGATGAAATGGAAGCAAAGCTGGTGAGCCATCTTTCGCCATCGCGTCTGCACGGCATCATGAACAAAGCCGTTTCGCTTACTCATCTTCGTGATGAGCTTTCAGCCTTGCTGAGTGAAACCCGGCGCGTGAATGACAACATGCTGAACCACTGGTATGTGAGCCAGAACCGGATGCTGAGTCCAACCGAACGGGCGATTTTGCGCTATATGTCGTTCGGGTACTCCATCCCTGAAATCGCGACGCAGCTTGAACGTAATATTAAAACCATCCGTGCGCATAAGTTTAACGCCATGGTGAAGCTGGGGGTGAATTCGGACGTGGGGCTGCTGGACGCGGCGGATCTTCTGACTCATCTCCCCGTTGGGGAAGCCCGCCGAAGTGCACTAACGGTTTCGGCGTTCTCGTAATCCCTTTTCGCGCGCCAGAGTCATTCTGGCGCCGCGATTAAATGCAGACATCCACCCATTTTGCTGACGTAAGCTCAGCCATTCTTTCTGGTGAAATCCGCACTGCGCTGTGGATAGCGCCCGCCGCGGGCAGCACTTCCGGGTACTGTTTCAACGAAATATCACAATAGACGGAAAGAGGATTTTCCAGCCCGAAAGGGCAGACGCCGCCGACAGGATGGCCCGTTATTGTCACCACTTCATCACTGCTCAGCATCCGCGCTTTCGCGCCGAATGTCTCTTTCAGCTTTTTGTTATCCAGACGCGCATCGCCTTTGGCCACCACCAGAATCACTTCGTTTTTGACCTTAAGCGATAGGGTTTTCGCAATTTGTCCCGGTTCGACCCGGTGAGCGGCAGCTGCCAGCGCTACGGTCGCGGTGCTTTGGTTAAGCTCAATCACTTCAATTTCTGGCGCGTTGTCGGCAAAAAACTGCTGTACAGACTGCAAACTCATTGTTTCCTCCTGACAAATATCCTGCGTAATCTGTCATAAGAAATTATGCTCTGTAAATATCTCTTAAGTAACAAATATCCCGCACGGCCGATTTCTGGATCGCCTTCACATTCACAGAAACCGGTTACAGTAACCGGTTGCAGAGCGTGGTGGAGAGATTAATACTGAGTACGTAACGTCCCCTGTATCCAATAATAAGAGCAAATTATGAAACCATTTCGTCTGAGCAGTACCGCTGGTACACGTCCCGGCAAGGTTGTGAAGCTGATTTTTGGAATAACGTACGGCGCGAAAACGCCTGACATAAACGTCTGACAGGAGATCCGCTATGTCTGCCAACCATGCTGCGTTTAATTTAATTTTCCGTTTTGTTGAGAATTACGTCAGCCCCATAGCCGGGCGTATCTCTTCCCAGCGTCACGTCATGGCTATTCGCGACGGATTTATTTCCGCCATGCCGTTCATGATTGTCGGCTCCTTCCTGTTAGTGTTTGCTTACCCTCCATTCTCGCCGGACACCACCTGGGGCTTCGCCCGCGCCTGGCTGGATATGGCGAAGCAGTTTGAGGGCCAAATCCTGACGCCGTTCGATATGACCATGGGCATCATGTCCATCTATATCTGTGCGGCCATTGCCTATAACCTCGGCAAACATTACGTCAAATCGCACCAGCTCGACCCCTTCATGTGCGCAATGCTGTCGCTGATGGCGTTTTTGCTGGTGGCAGCGCCCAAAACAAAAGGCACGCTGCCGGTCGATAGCCTGGGCGGAACGGGGATCTTTACCGCGATCCTGGTGGCGATTTACTGCGTTGAGATGATGCGTTTCCTGAAGGCGCACAATATCGGTATTCGCCTGCCTGACCAGGTGCCGCCGATGATCAAAAACTCCTTCGACCTGCTGATCCCTGTGCTGGTGGTGGTGCTGACGCTCTATCCGCTGAGCCTGCTGATCCAGTCTCAGTTCGGCATGCTGATCCCGCAGGCGATCATGTCCATCTTTAAGCCGCTGGTCTCTGCGGCGGATTCCCTGCCTGCAATCCTGCTGGCGGTGCTGATTGGTCACCTGCTGTGGTTTGCCGGCATTCACGGCGCGGCGATTGTCTCCGGGATGCTGCAAATGTTCTGGCTGACCAACCTGGGCATGAACCAGACCGCGCTGGCCGCCAGCCAGCCGCTGCCGCACATCTTTATGGAGGCGTTCTGGACGTTCTTCATTGTGATCGGCGGGTCGGGCGCCACGATGGGGCTGGTGTTCTGCTATCTGCGCAGCCGCTCCGCGCACCTGCGTTCCATCGGGCGTTTGAGCGTGGTGCCGAGCATTTTCAACATCAACGAACCGGTGATTTTCGGTACGCCAATCGTGATGAACCCGGTGTTCTTCATTCCGTTCCTGCTGGCGCCGATGGTGAACGCCGTGCTGGCGTGGGCGGCGATGAAGCTGGATCTGATTGGGCGCGTGATCTCCGTGGTGCCGTGGACTGCGCCTGCGCCGGTCGGGGCCGCCTGGGCGCTCGGCTGGGACTTCCGCGCCGCGGTGCTGGTGATCCTGCTGGCGCTGGTATCTGCCATCATCTACTACCCGTTCTTCAAGGTGTACGAGAAACAGCTGCTGGAGCAGGAAGCGGAAGAAGCACAGCGTAACGCGGAAGAGGAAAATCAGCAGGTAGCGTGAGTGGTGTGTGCCGGGTGGCGGCTTCGCCTTACCCGGCCTACGTTCTGAGGGTGTTGTAGGCCCGGTAAGCATCGCGCCACCGGGCAATTTCCCGCGCTATTTCAGCGTGCAATCCCCGCACTGCTGAACGTCCGGCAGGCGGTAGCGCTGACAGCAGGTGCGGCGAACCAGCAGCCCGTCGCGCGGTACGACGGTGCGGAACAGCGGGTTATCGCGGCCGTCTGAAAGCTGTTTAGCGAAGAAGCAGGACTGGCGCAGCGCATCGACCATCTCGTCGCCGAGCAGCGGTTTCATTTCGGTCAAATACCAGTGAATCAGGTAGCCGGTATTGCTCCAGATAAGCTTCCCGTTAATCTCGCCGGTCTTTTCAAGCGCCTCAACCACCGGGATCAGCGCGTGCGTCACAAGGCGCTCCATACGCTCCTGCGCGGTCAGGTGCTTTCCGTTCTTATCTTCCTGCACGTCGATCCAGAAGCAGGCGGCACGCCCGGTTTCGTGGAACTCAACGTGGAAATGCTCCGCAGAAAGATCCAGCATCGCCTCCTGCGTCAGCAGGGCCACCATCATCGGGGGGACCATCAGGCCGACATACCACTGCGCCCACAGGGAGAGCAGCGGCTTGTTCTCGCGCGCCATTGTGGGTTGATTGCGATAGATATGGTCGGAATAGGCGGCGAAGAGCGACTGCTGTTCGGCAGGCTGGCACCATTGCGCCAGCGTCATCGCCTGGTGCGGATGCGGCTCATCGAGCTTAATGAAATCCAGCAGGTGCGCGCGGGTTTCGGCGATTTTTTCCCGAATGGCGTCCGCAAGCGTCACGCTCCCCGTGGAGAGACTGGCTCGCCAGAGAATTGCGTCAGTTGCCTGTGCGGTTTGAGTAGCCATAGAATCGGATAGCAAATCTAAATGATAATGATTGCCAATCCTAACTATAGATAAAACCGATCGCAAGCCTTTTGTCGGGGAAGTGCGAGCGCGCCGCTACGCCGTGTGCAGCTCTTCGCTCAGCAGGATGTTGTTGCGCCCCATATGTTTGGCTTCGTACAGCGCCTTATCCGCTTTTTCCAGCGCCCCCTCCAGCTCGTCACCCTCGAAAATAGCAATGCCGATACTGATGGTGACGTTGGTGGCCACGCTTTCGTTAAACATGTGCGGGATCTTTAAATCGTACACTTTCTGGCGAATGCGCTCGGCCGTCTGACGGGCATGGTCGAGGGAAATGTTGGTCAGCAGCACCATAAACTCTTCGCCCCCGAAGCGGGCAACGATATCGCGCGAGCGCACCGCGTCGCGGATCGCCGCCGACACGCGGATCAGCGCCTGGTCGCCCATCATGTGGCCGTAGTGGTCGTTGTAGGCCTTAAAGTGGTCGATATCCAGCAGCATCACAAAGTGCTCGCCGTTATCCACCGGGGGGAGATTTTCCAGGCGGCTTTGCAGCCCCCGGCGGTTATACAGGCCGGTGAGCGGATCCATCATGCTGAGATCGGTCAGGGTTTCGCGCTCTTCAAGCAGGCGAGTAAGCAGATCCAGCGCGAAGTTGTCGTTTCGCCTTTGCAGTAGGGTGTTGATCCCAATCGCGACCATCGGCAGCGCGAAGGAATAGGCCATCCTCAGCCAGCTGTCATGCTGGCTCAGCGCCAGACAGACCGCAAACGCGGGCAGCGAATGCAGCGTAAAGGCTTTAATATTGCTGACGAACGACAGCGAGCCGATAAACAGCACCGTTAACAACGCCATGACCAGATAGGTGGAGGGATCGTGAGTAATTAATGAAAACTTGGAGCCGATTTGCCACGCCCACAGCAGGCCGAAGATCGTAGAAACGACCGGGATATTGATTTTGCGGGTTTTATTATTCCAGTGCCAGGCCAGCAGGCCAAGGCTGAGCGTCAAAATGGCGAATAAGGGGATCGATAACAGACGCACGGAATAGAGCGGGTTGGTTACCGAGAACAGTGATGATGCTGCATTCAGAAACAAGAATAAACGTAACGATAGCTGATATTTCTTGTCGACCAAAGACCGCCAGGATTGTGATGTCATAGTAGTGCGTTTTTAATATTTCTAATTAAAACAGACAAATAGGTGTTGGTTTGAAATAGTTACTGCTGCGTATCTAATAATAATTTTTTTGAAAAGCGTTAAAGCAGTTAACAGGTGTGCAATTTATCACCTTAAGAATTTTCTGTCATTACAGGAAAGGTAAAGCGGGGCAATTTTGATGGCGTAGTGCTGACAAATGATAATCTCTATCATATGATATTAGTTATCATTATCGATGCGAGAGAGAAAACCATGTTGAGCAAGGCGCTGGGAAGTGGTTGGGGTGTGTTGCTGCCCGGAACGATCGTTGCCGGTCTGATGTTTGCCGATATCTCTGTTGTCGTCTGGAAACTGATTATCGTGGCAGGGCTGCTGATGACGTCAGTCATGATCTGGCACAAGCAGTTGCGGCACTTTGTGCTGTTGCCATCATGCGTTGCGTTGGTCAGCGGAATGCTGGTGATACTAATGAGTTTGAAATAAACGGGAAGGGACTACGGGGAGAGTAATAAGATAATTGGTGCGAGGGGGGGGACTCGAACCCCCACATCCGTAAGGACACTAACACCTGAAGCTAGCGCGTCTACCAATTCCGCCACCTTCGCACAGTCATCTTATTTTTCGATATCGCCTCGTTGGTGCGAGGGGGGGGACTCGAACCCCCACATCCGTAAGGACACTAACACCTGAAGCTAGCGCGTCTACCAATTCCGCCACCTTCGCCCAGTGCGAGCAATATCTGTATGGTTGTTATGGTGCGAGGGGGGGGACTCGAACCCCCACATCCTAAGGACACTAACACCTGAAGCTAGCGCGTCTACCAATTCCGCCACCTTCGCATCATCGATACTAAAAGTATCGTAACCACGGAGGCGCATTCTAGATGTTTTCAGCTTTACGTCAACTGAAAAGTGAACACGACGCCTTGATTGCTGCAAAAATGGCCTATGGATGCGCCAGGCGAAGCCGGATGGCGCTTGCGCGTATCCGGCCTGGAGGATTGCAGATTACTTCTTAGCCTGACGGGTCATCACGGTGCGGTACACCTTAAAGCGTCCGGTCTGGGCGAGCACCTCGTGGAAGCCGAAGGTTTCGTCCAGCACTTTCGGGTACGGCAGGAAGGCGTTGGCAACGATACGCAGCTCGCCGCCGCTGTTCAGATGACGCACCGCGCCACGGATCAGGGTTTGCGCCGCTTCGAGGCTGGTTTCCATTCCGTCGTGGAACGGCGGGTTGGAGATAATTATGTCAAAGCGACCGGTGATGTCAGAGAAGACGTTGCTGGCGATCACCTCGCCTTCAACACCGTTCGCCGCAAGGGTCGCACGGCTGGCTTCGACCGCCGGGGCGCTCACGTCGCTCAGGGTCAGACGCACCTTCGGTGAATGGCTCGCCAGTACCGTTGCCAGCACGCCTGCGCCACAGCCGACGTCCAGCACCTTACCTTTGGTGTGCGGCGTCAGGGTGGAGAGCAGCAGCTTGCTGCCCACGTCCAGATCGTCGCGGCTGAACACGCCCGGCAGGGTTTTGATGGTCAGGCCGTCGAGCTGATATTCGCCCCAGTACGCCTCGGCGTTGAACTGCGCCTGCTTTTCCAGGCGACCGTGGTAAAGACCGCAGCGGCGGGCGCTGTCGACTTTGTTCAGCGGCGCGTACTGCTCCAGGATCTGCTCGGCGCTACGCACGCCGCTGCGGTTCTCTCCGACCACGAAGATTTCGCAGCCGACGGGCAGCAGGGAGAGCAGGTTCATCAGCTGGAACTGGGCTTCCGGCTTGTTCTTCGGCCAGTAGTAGATCAGCGTGTCGCAGTCGGCCACGTCGCTTTGCTCTGCCACCAGGCTAAAGCGGGCGCGCTCGCCCATCTGGCGGCTTAAGACCTGCCAGTGGTGGAAATACTGGGTATGGGCACGGCTTTGTGCGCACTCGAAACGCGCGGGCAGGTCATCCTGCATATCTCCGGCAAACAGAATACGGCTTTCTTCGAAATCATCACTGTGACGCAGCAAGACTTCACTTGCCGGGGTAAATGCAGACATGAATTGTTCCTCAATAAACTCAGGCGGGGATTATAGTAGGTAGATGGCGCACTTTCGACACATTTGCTATATTTGCGCGCCTGAGAGACAGGAGCTTTCCCTATGACAACCCGACGAGACTGGCAGTTGCAGCAGCTGGGCATTACCCAGTGGGCCTTGCGTCGCCCGACGGCGTTGCAGGGTGAAATCGCCATTGCTATCCCCGCGCACGTTCGCCTGGTGATGGTGGCGCAGGAGCTGCCTGCCCTGAATGAAGCCCTGGTAGGCGATGTGCTTCGCAGCCTGAAGCTGACGCCCGATCAGGTATTACAGCTGACGCCAGACCGCGTCGCGATGCTGCCCTCTGACAGCCGCTGCAACAGCTGGCGACTGGGAGAGGTGGACGAGGTTGCCCTTGCGGGAAGCCAGATCGGCTCGCCCGGCCTTGAAGAGCTAAAAGCTAACCCAAATGCGCGTCGCGCGCTGTGGCAACAAATCTGCAAATATGAACACGATTTCTTCCCTCACGACGAGTGATCTCACGACAGCGTTCGCCATCGAAACGCGCGCCCACGCCTTTCCGTGGAGCGAAAAGACCTTTGCCAGCAACCAGGGCGACCGTTATCTGAACTACCGCCTGGACGTGGACGACACCATGGCCGCGTTTGCTATCACGCAGGTCGTGCTGGACGAGGCAACGCTGTTTAACATCGCGGTTGATCCCGCGTACCAGCGTCGTGGCCTGGGAAGGGCGCTTCTGGAGTATTTAATTCGCGAGCTTGAAACCCGTGACGTTTTCACCCTGTGGCTGGAAGTCCGCGCGTCGAATGTCGCCGCCATCGCACTCTATGAAAGCTTAGGCTTCAACGAGGCGACCATTCGCCGTAACTACTATCCCACCGCAGAGGGGCGTGAAGACGCCATTATCATGGCTCTGCCGCTTGGATAACTAAAATAAGGTTGTAACGATGAAATGGGACTGGATTTTCTTTGATGCCGACGAAACGCTGTTTACGTTTGACTCGTTCGGTGGCCTACAGCGGATGTTTATGGATTATAGCGTGACCTTCACCGCTGAAGATTTTCAGGACTATCAGGCGGTTAACAAACCGCTGTGGGTGGATTACCAGAACGGTGCCATTTCCGCGTTACAGCTTCAGCATCAGCGTTTTGACCTCTGGGCGGACCGCCTGAAGGTGTCGCCGGGCGCGCTAAACGATGCCTTCCTGAACGCGATGGCCGAGATCTGTGCCCCGCTGCCGGGCGCGGTATCGCTGCTAAACGCCCTGAAAGGCAAGGCGAAGCTTGGGATCATCACCAACGGCTTTACCGCCTTACAGCAGATCCGCCTTGAACGCACCGGTCTGCGCGATCACTTTGACGCGCTGATTATTTCTGAAGAGGTCGGCGTACCGAAGCCGGATCCGCGCATTTTTGACTATGCGCTTGAACAGGCCGGAAACCCTGACCGCGACCGCGTGCTGATGGTCGGGGACACCGCCGAGTCCGATATTCTTGGCGGCATGAAATCCGGCCTGTCGACCGTCTGGCTGAACGCGCACGGTCGCGTGAAGCCGGAAGGCATTGAGCCGACCTGGACCGTCACGTCATTGAACGAACTGGAGCAGCTCCTGTGTAAACAATGATTGCCTGCCCCCTATTGATGGGTAAAATAGCCGCAATTTTGTATTCCATGATGCGTGGCGTGCTGCCGCGCTTATAAAAGAAGATTTAATTATGACGTTGTCTCCTTATCTGCAAGAGGTGGCCAAGCGCCGTACTTTTGCCATTATCTCTCACCCGGATGCCGGTAAAACGACCATCACCGAGAAGGTGTTACTGTTCGGACAGGCGATCCAGACCGCCGGTACCGTGAAGGGCCGTGGCTCCAGCCAGCACGCGAAGTCCGACTGGATGGAGATGGAAAAGCAGCGTGGGATCTCGATCACCACCTCCGTGATGCAGTTCCCGTATCACGACTGCCTGGTGAACCTGCTGGACACCCCGGGCCACGAAGACTTCTCCGAAGATACCTACCGCACCCTGACGGCGGTGGACTGCTGTCTGATGGTGATCGACGCTGCGAAAGGCGTTGAAGATCGTACCCGTAAGCTGATGGAAGTCACCCGTCTGCGCGACACGCCGATCCTCACCTTTATGAACAAACTCGACCGTGACATCCGCGACCCAATGGAGCTGATGGATGAAGTGGAAAACGAGCTGAAGATCGCCTGTGCGCCAATCACCTGGCCAATCGGCTGCGGTAAGCTGTTCAAGGGCGTGTACCACCTCTATAAAGACGAAACCTACCTGTACCAGACCGGTAAAGGCCACACCATTCAGGAAGTGCGTATCGTTAAAGGTCTGGATAACCCGGATCTGGACGTTGCCGTAGGCGAAGAGCTGGCCGCGCAGCTGCGTGACGAGCTGGAGCTGGTAAAAGGCGCGTCCCACGAGTTCGACAAGGAACTGTTCCTGGCGGGCGAAATTACTCCGGTCTTCTTCGGGACGGCGCTGGGTAACTTTGGCGTTGACCATATGCTCGACGGTCTGGTGGAGTGGGCGCCGCGCCCAATGCCGCGTAAAACCGATACCCGTGAAGTTGACGCGCAGGAAGAGAAATTCACCGGCTTCGTCTTCAAAATTCAGGCCAACATGGACCCGAAACACCGCGACCGCGTGGCCTTTATGCGCGTCGTCTCCGGCAAATACGAAAAGGGCATGAAGCTGCGCCAGGTGCGTATTGGTAAAGACGTGGTGATCTCCGACGCGCTGACCTTTATGGCGGGTGACCGTTCGCACGTTGAAGAAGCCTATCCGGGCGACATCATCGGGCTGCACAACCACGGCACCATCCAGATTGGCGACACCTTCACTCAGGGCGAGATGATGAAGTTCACCGGTATTCCGAACTTCGCGCCGGAGCTGTTCCGTCGTATTCGTCTGCGCGATCCGCTTAAGCAGAAGCAGCTGCTGAAAGGGCTGGTCCAGCTTTCCGAAGAGGGCGCTGTGCAGGTGTTCCGTCCAATCGCCAACAACGATCTGATCGTTGGCGCGGTGGGTGTGTTGCAGTTCGACGTGGTGGTTGCGCGCCTTAAGAGCGAATACAACGTGGAAGCGATTTACGAATCGGTCAACGTCGCGACCGCGCGCTGGGTTGAATGTTCAGACGTGAAGAAATTCGAAGAGTTTAAGCGTAAGAACGAAATCCAGCTGGCGCTGGACGGCGGCGACAACCTGACTTACATCGCCCCAACCATGGTTAACCTGAACCTGACGCAGGAACGCTATCCTGACGTGCAGTTCCGCAAAACCCGCGAGCACTAATCCCCTCTCAGAGCACGGCTCCCGCCGTGCTCTTCTTTTATTCCTGTCTTATTAATCCCTTGCGGAATGTTCTTAATTCAACGCTTTTTCGCGTCATTTGCTCGTTTTTTGCCCGATTCTGAAAGCGGCACCGTGAGAGTGATCTATATTTAACTCAGTGTTTAGCACCGGGCGTGGACGAATTAACTGTTCAATGCATGGATTTAGATTCTCCACTTTGCCCGTGTGTTTATTCGCAACATAAAAAACTAGTTATTAAGGAAGTTTGTCGCCCGAATGCCGGGCAAAACACAGGAATACATCGATGAATATGACAAGACTGAAGATTTCTAAAACCTTGCTGGCTGTAACCCTGGGCAGTGTTCTGGTAAGCGGTTCTGCGTTCGCAGAAACCACCACCACGGACAAAGCGCAATCCACGGCAAACACCGCAGGGGATAAAATCGATAGCTCTATGAATAAAGTCGGTAATTTCATGGACGACAGCTCTATCACAGCAAAAGTGAAAGCCGCCCTGGTGGATGACGAAAACATCAAGAGCACCGACATCTCTGTAAAAACTGACAAGAAAGTGGTCACCCTGAGCGGCTTCGTTGAAAGCCAGACCCAGGCAGAGCAGGCCGTGAAAGTGGCCAAAGGTGTGGAAGGCGTAGCCTCCGTTAGCGATAAACTGCACGTACGTGACGGTAAAAACGCGTCGGTGAAAGGTTATGCCGGTGATGCAGCAACCACCAGCGAAATCAAAGCTAAACTGTTAGCAGATGACGTTGTGCCATCGCGCAAAGTAAAAGTTGAAACCACCGACGGCGTAGTACAGCTCTCCGGTACGGTTGATTCTCAGGCGCAAGTGGAACGTGCGGAATCCATTGCCAAAGCCATTGATGGCGTGAAAAGCGTTAAAAACGATCTGAAAGTGAAATAAATCCACACAATTCGCCCATCTGGCTGAGGCCTGTGGGCGAAATAAGAACTACACCTGGAAAAACGCCGGTGAGTCGCCTGAGCACTCACATTTAGCGGCCGACATTAACTATGGTAAAGGAGAGGCTTATGTTTCGTTGGGGCATTATATTTCTGGTTATCGCGTTAATTGCCGCCGCCCTGGGCTTTGGTGGTCTGGCAGGTACAGCGGCATGGGCAGCGAAAATTGTCTTCGTTGTCGGTATCATCCTGTTCCTGGTCAGCCTGTTTACTGGACGTCGCCGTCCTTAGCCGTAAACACGCTTGCATCTACAAACAAAGCCAGTCCTTGTGACTGGCTTTTTCTGGTTTAAGGGCCGCCTAAGGTGTAGGTTACTGTGTATTCATAAAACAAATAACACAGGAAAGCAGAGGTGGGACAACGAATTCCCGTCACGCTCGGCAACATTGCGCCGCTAGCGTTGAAACCTTATCGTCCGGGCCGGCTTGCACTGGTGTGTGAAGGGGGCGGACAGCGCGGTATTTTCACAGCAGGCGTGCTGGACGAGTTTATGCGCGCAGGCTTCAATCCCTTCGATCTCTTTTTTGGCACCTCTGCGGGGGCGCAAAATCTCTCTGCCTTCGTCTGTAACCAGCCGGGCTATGCCCGCAAAGTGATCATGCGTTACACCACCTCGCGGGACTTCTTTAACCCGGTGCGCTTTGTGCGCGGGGGAAATCTTATCGATCTCGACTGGCTGCTCGATTCCACTTCAAGCCAGATGCCGCTGGCGATGGACACCGCCTCGCGGCTGTTCGACAGCGGAAAAGAGTTCTGGATGTGCGCCAGCCGGGGCGATGACTACTCGCCGGGCTACTTCTCGCCGCAAAAAGAGAACTGGCTGGATATTATTCGCGCCTCCAGCGCCATTCCCGGCTTTTACCGCACCGGGGCGCTGCTGGACGGGATTAGCTATCTCGACGGCGGCATCAGCGACGCGGTGCCGGTGCAGGAGGCGGCGCGCAGGGGCGCGAAAACCATCGTGGTGATCCGCACCGTCCCTTCGCAGATGTACTACACCCCGCAGTGGTTCAAGCGGATGGAGCGCTGGCTCGGCGACAGCAGCCTGCAACCGCTGGTGAACATCGCGAAGCAGCATGAATCGACCTACGGCGCGATGCAGCGCTTTATCGAAAAGCCGCCGGGCAAGCTGCGGATCTTTGAAATCTATCCACCCAAACCGCTGATGAGCATGGCGCTGGGCAGCCGTCTGCCCGCGCTGCGCATGGATTACAAAACCGGGCGGCTGTGCGGACGTTATTTCCTCGCCACGGTAGGAAAAATGCTGGCCGAGAAGCCGCCGCTTCACCGGCATCAACGCATCATCACGCCGCCCGCGATTGTCGCGAACGACGCGCTGGCAACGTCGCTGGTGGATCTCCCGCACGCGAACGACACGACGTTTGATAACGAGGATCTGGCGTGACTTACCGCTTTATCGACACCCATTGCCACTTTGATTTTCCGCCGTTTACCGGGGATGAAGCGCAGAGCATCGATCGCGCCGCGCGGGCGGGGGTCGAGGCGATTATCGTGCCCGCCGTTGAAGCGTCCTGTTTTGACCGGGTGATGGATCTCGCCCGCCAGCATAATGCGCTGTACGCCGCGCTTGGCCTGCATCCGATCGTTATTGAGCATCACCGGGATGAGCATATCGACCGGCTGGACGAGGCGCTACACAGGGCGCAGAAGCTGGTGGCTATCGGCGAGATCGGCCTCGATCTCTACCGTGAGGATCCGCAGTTTGAGCGCCAGCAGACGATCCTCGACGCGCAGCTCAGGCTGGCGAAGCATCACGATCTGCCGGTGATCCTCCATTCGCGCCGCACCCACGACAAGCTGGCGATGCATTTAAAGCGCATGGATCTGCCCCGCACGGGCGTGGTCCACGGCTTTTCCGGCAGCCTGCAACAGGCGCAGCGTTTTATCGATCTCGGCTATAAAATCGGCGTGGGCGGGACCATTACCTACCCGCGTGCCAGCAAGACCCGGGACGTGATGGCGCGGCTGCCGCTCTCGGCGCTGCTGCTGGAAACCGATGCCCCGGACATGCCGCTGAACGGCTTTCAGGGCCAGCCGAATCGCCCGGAGCAGGCGGCGCGGGTGTTTACCAGCCTGTGTGAATTGCGTCAGGAGCCTGCGGACGTGATTGCGGATGCGCTGCTTGGCAACACCCGCGATCTGTTTGGCATTACGCTATAGATACAGCGCCGGGCGGATGACCGCGATCTGCCGCTTTTCCAGCGCCTGCGCCAGTGGCTCGATATCGTCCGGCGTTGCGCTGCGCCAGCTCGCCGCCTCGCCGTAAACGCCGTGCGCGTGAAAGGCGTTAATCCGCACCGGAACCTTGCCCAGGGAGCGAATAAAGTCGCACAGGGCGGGCAGATGTTCCAGATAATCGCTCTGGTCAGGTATCACCAGCAGCCGCAGCTCGGTCAGCCTGTTGTGCTGCGCCAGCCAGCGGATGCTGTGCTTGATTTGCGGGTTATCCCGCCCGGTCAGGAAGCGGTGATGCGCATTATCCCAGGCTTTGAGATCGAGCATCGCGCCGTCCAGCACCGGCAACAGCTTCTGCCAGCCGGTTTCCCCCAACATGCCGTTACTGTCGACCAGACGGGTCAAATGGTGAAGCCCAGTCTCGGCCTTCAGCGCCGTGAACAGGGCGACAAGAAACGGCAGCTGCGTGGTCGCCTCGCCGCCGCTTACGGTGATACCGTCGATAAACGGCGCGACCTTGCGAACCTGTTCGAGGATCTCTTCTACGCTCAGGCGCTGCGCCATCGGCGTTGCCTGCTGCTGGCACAGGTGCAGGCAGGTGTCGCACTGCCGGCAGTCGCTCTCCTGCCACCAGACGCGCCCGGCCTGAATGTTCAGCGCCCCGTGCGGACAGTGCGGCACGCAGTCCCCGCAGTCGTTGCAGCGGCCTATCGTCCACGGGTTGTGGCAGGTTTTGCAGCGCAGGTTGCAGCCCTGAAGGAACAGCGCCAGGCGGCTGCCCGGCCCGTCCACGCAGGAGAAGGGGATAACCTGACTAACTAAAGCGCATCTGCTGTTCATGGCTTATCACCCGCGACTGGCGCGCCAGGATACGCGTGTTGCGCGCTGCTTCTTCCCCAAGCCAGGTCGTATTAATGCGCGACCCCTCCTCACGATATTTTTCCAGATCCGACATCCGCACCATGTAGCCGGTCACGCGTACCAGACCGTTACCCGCCACGTTGGCGGTAAATTCGCGCATCCCGGCCTTAAATGCGCCGAGGCACAGCGTCACCACCGCCTGCGGATTGCGCTTCACGGTTTCGTCCAGGGTGAGAATATCGCTGATGCCGGAGTGGTAATGCTGATGATGCGGCGCAACCGCCAGCAGATGGCTGATCGGGTCTGGCTCGTCGCCGTATGGCAGGCGCGCCCCCGGCGTGGTGCCGATATCCGAGCTGATCCCGGACTGGGCGTGGAGCATTGCCCGCTGCTTCCAGCCGTGCTTCACCGGCGTGTTCTCAACGAAGGCCGCGAGCTGTTCGCTGATGCGATAACCCACCGCGTTGGCCTGCGCGTCGCTGCCGTAACGGCCTGCGATCCCCGCTTTTTCACACAGGACGTTCACCGCTTCGGCCAGGCCGTACATGCCGAACATGGGCACAAAACGCCCGGTGTCGATCAGCCCCTCTTTCACCAGGAAGCTATTCTCAAAGAAGCCCGATTGCTCATAAAGGAAGTCGCAGCGGGCGTCGATGATGGCGATTTGCTGTTCGCAGTAGTGCGGCAGCGTGCGGGTGAAGAAGTCGTCGAGAGAGTCGCTCTGTTCGGCAATGGCTTTCAGATTCAGGCGTACCAGCGTGCTGCCCCCGCCCGCCAGCGGCAGCGAGTTGTAACAGCTCACCACGCCATAACCGCCTTTTGTGAAAATTTTATCATTCCCAGGGCCGTTAGAAATATGCGGTTTGCTGCACTCGCAGATGTTTTTCGCAACCTCAAGCAGCAGATCGTCTGGGGTGATATCGGGATCGTAAATAAAGGTGAGATTCGGCGCGACCTGCTTCAGCTCGGCATCGGCGCGTAAAATGGCGCGCGTGACGGGGGTATCTGCCGGGCCGATATTGGCGTGCATAAAGGCGTCCGGCAGCGTTCTGTCGAGGTAGCGCCAGAAACGTTTTATTCGAACATCGATTTCGTCTTGTGTTAGAATTCTAACATACGGTTGCAGGATAGCGTCGAGATGGCCGAGATAGACGGGCATGGATGTGACGGACGGAACATGGTGGTACAGGATGGTCAGCAGCGAGAGGGCATCGTCCAGATCCTGCGCCCCTTCCAGCTCCAGCCACTCTGAACCCTTCGCCAGGAATTTAGCGTAGTCCGGCAGCACGTAGCGCGGTTTGTAAGGCGCATGGCCTTCGAACATGTCGCAGATCAACCCTTCGTCCAGCGCCGCTCTGGCCGCCTGCGGCAGGTCAGGGTAGGGCAGGTTGTTTTCCGCTTCCAGCGCCAGAAAATGACGTTTCTGCTCGGGCGTAAGCACCTCGCTTGTCACAATATGCTGGCAACTTTGTTGCATGGCGTCGGACATATTCACTTCCTTTATAGTTCCGCAATTGATGCGCGGATTGTAGGAAGTCAGCCTGCCGGGGCTTTTGATCCGACAGGGGTAATCGCTGCTTTAGTCGGCGGTTTCAGCAATAAAATTTGAAGTTGATCTCATTACAGTAATGCAAATTTGTATGCAGTTTTCATTAACTGTGATGAATGTCGAAGTGTGAATGCGGGTGGATGTTAGAATACTCACAGACCCGCAAGGTGAAATTTTATACGGCGATGCCGTTGGAGAATGTTATGACCGATTTAACTGCAAGCAGCCTGCGTGCGTTGAAACTGATGGACCTGACCACCCTGAACGATGACGACACCAATGAGAAAGTCATCGCCCTGTGCCATCAGGCGAAAACGCCGGTGGGTAACACCGCTGCCGTCTGTATCTATCCACGCTTCATCCCGATTGCCCGTAAAACGCTGAAAGAGCAGGGCACGCCGGATGTGCGTATCGCGACCGTGACCAACTTCCCGCACGGCAACGACGATATCGAGATTGCGCTGGCAGAAACCCGCGCGGCGATTGCCTACGGCGCTGACGAAGTTGACGTGGTCTTCCCGTACCGCGCGCTGATCGCCGGTAACGAGCAGGTTGGTTTTGACCTGGTGAAAGCCTGTAAAGAGGCCTGCGCGGCGGCAAACGTGCTGCTGAAAGTGATCATCGAAACCGGCGAGCTGAAAGAAGAAGCGCTGATTCGTAAAGCGTCTGAAATTTCCATCAAAGCCGGTGCGGACTTCATCAAAACCTCTACCGGTAAAGTGCCGGTTAACGCCACCCCGGAAAGCGCGCGCATCATGATGGAAGTGATCCGCGACATGGGCGTGTCCAAAACCGTGGGCTTCAAACCGGCAGGCGGCGTGCGTACCGCAGAAGACGCGCAGCAGTTCCTGGCGATTGCCGACGAGCTGTTCGGTGCCGACTGGGCCGATTCCCGCCACTATCGCTTCGGCGCATCCAGCCTGCTGGCAAGCCTGCTGAAGGCGCTGGGTCACGGCGACGGTAAGAGCGCAAGCAGCTACTAAGTTTGAATTGCCGGGTGGCGCGACGCTTACCCGGCCTACAGCATCGTGGTCGGGTACACCGTACCCGCCACCATTCACCCGATTCCGCATGGGGGTTACCGTGTTTCTCGCACAAGAAATTATTCGTAAAAAACGTGATGGTCATGCATTAAGCGACGAAGAGATCCGCTTCTTTATCAACGGCATCCGCGACAACACCATTTCCGAAGGGCAGATTGCTGCGCTGGCGATGACCATTTTCTTCCATGATATGTCGATGCCGGAGCGCGTTTCGCTGACCATGGCAATGCGGGATTCAGGCACGGTGCTGGACTGGAAAAGCCTCAACCTCAACGGCCCGATTGTGGACAAACACTCCACCGGCGGCGTGGGGGACGTAACCTCCCTGATGCTTGGCCCAATGGTGGCGGCCTGCGGCGGTTACATTCCAATGATTTCCGGGCGCGGCCTGGGACACACGGGCGGTACGCTCGACAAACTGGAAGCCATTCCGGGCTTCGATATCTTCCCGGATGAGCATCGCTTCCGCGACATTATTAAAGACGTTGGCGTGGCGATTATCGGCCAGACCAGCTCTCTTGCCCCGGCGGACAAGCGTTTCTACGCTACCCGCGACATTACCGCGACCGTCGACTCCATCCCGCTGATCACTGCTTCTATCCTGGCGAAGAAACTGGCCGAAGGGCTGGACGCGCTGGTGATGGACGTGAAGGTGGGCAGCGGCGCCTTTATGCCAACCTATGAACTTTCCGCCGCGCTGGCAGAAGCCATCGTGGGCGTGTCCAACGGTGCAGGCGTGCGTACCACTGCCCTGCTGACGGACATGAATCAGGTGCTGGCCTCCAGCGCCGGTAACGCCGTTGAAGTGCGCGAAGCGGTGCAGTTCCTGACGGGTGAATACCGCAACCCGCGTCTGTTCGACGTCACGATGGCGCTGTGCGTTGAGATGCTGATCTCCGGCAAGCTTGCTAAAGACGACGCCGAGGCGCGCGCGAAATTGCAGGCCGTGCTGGACAACGGCAAAGCGGCAGAAATTTTTGGCCGCATGGTCGCCGCGCAGAAAGGGCCGACCGATTTCGTCGAAAATTATGCGAAATATTTGCCGAGCGCCACGCTCAGCAAAGCGGTGTATGCCGACACCGAAGGATTTGTTTCCGCTATGGATACCCGCGCGCTCGGGATGGCGGTGGTGTCGATGGGCGGCGGTCGTCGTCAGGCGTCGGACACCATTGATTACAGCGTTGGCTTTACCGACATGACGCGCCTCGGCGACAGCGTTGACGGACAGCGTCCGCTGGCAGTTATTCATGCTAAGGATGAAAACGCCTGGCAGGAGGCGGCGAAGGCGGTGAAAGCGGCCATTACGCTTGACGATAAAGCACCGGAAACCACACCGACCGTCTATCGTCGCATTACCAATTGATTGTATACTGATCTGATCGCTATTTTTTGAAGCACTACGTACGGAGAACAATTATGAAACGTGCATTTATTATGGTGCTGGACTCATTCGGCATCGGCGCTACCGAAGATGCAGAACGTTTTGGTGACGTGGGTTCCGATACCATGGGCCACATCGCAGAAGCTTGTGCCAAAGGCGAAGCCGACAACGGTCGTAAAGGCCCTCTGACCCTGCCAAACCTGACCCGCCTCGGTCTGGTTAAAGCACACGAAGGTTCTGCCGGCAAAATCGCAGCCGGTATGGACGCTAACGCGGAAGTGGTGGGTGCCTACGCCTGGGCGCATGAACTCTCTTCCGGTAAAGATACGCCGTCTGGCCACTGGGAAATCGCCGGCGTGCCGGTTCTGTTCGACTGGGGATACTTCTCCGATCATGAGAACAGCTTCCCGCAGGAGCTGCTGGATAAACTGGTTAAGCGCGCCAACCTGCCGGGCTACCTCGGCAACTGCCACTCTTCCGGTACCGTGATTCTGGACGAGCTTGGCGAAGAGCACATGAAAACCGGTAAGCCGATTTTCTATACCTCCGCTGACTCCGTGTTCCAGATTGCCTGCCACGAAGAGACCTACGGCCTGGATAAACTCTACGAGCTGTGCGAAATCGCCCGTGAAGAGCTGACCGAAGGCGGCTACAACATTGGCCGCGTGATCGCGCGTCCGTTCATCGGCGACAAGGCGGGTAACTTCCAGCGTACCGGCAACCGTCACGATCTGGCCGTTGAGCCACCGGCACCTACCGTGCTGCAAAAACTGGTCGAAGAGAAAGACGGCCAGGTGGTTTCTGTCGGTAAAATCGCGGACATCTACGCCAACTGCGGTATCACCAAAAAAGTGAAAGCCACCGGTCTGGACGCGCTGTTCGACGCCACCATCAAAGAGATGAAAGAGGCGGGTGATAAGACTATCGTCTTCACCAACTTCGTGGACTTCGACTCCTCCTGGGGCCACCGCCGCGACATCGCGGGCTACGCTGCCGGTCTGGAGCTGTTCGACCGCCGTCTGCCTGAGCTGATGGAGCTGGTGGGTGAAGATGACATTCTGATCCTGACCGCAGACCACGGCTGTGACCCAAGCTGGACCGGCACTGACCATACCCGCGAGCACATTCCGGTGCTGGTGTACGGCCCGAAAGTGAAACCTGGTTCGCTCGGTCACCGTGAAACCTTCGCGGATATCGGCCAGACGATTGCGAAATACTTTGGTACGTCCGACATGGAATATGGCAAGGCCATGTTCTGAATTATGTAGGGTGCGGTCTGATGCCCTCACCCCAACCCTCTCCCACAGGGAGAGGGAGAATTTAAAATGAAAAGGAACTGAAGATGGCAACTCCTCACATTAATGCAGAAATGGGTGATTTCGCTGACGTCGTATTGATGCCGGGCGACCCGCTGCGTGCGAAGCACATTGCAGAAACCTTCCTGGAAGACGTGCGTGAAGTGAACAACGTGCGCGGTATGCTGGGCTTCACCGGTACTTACAAAGGCCGCAAGATCTCCGTTATGGGTCACGGCATGGGTATCCCGTCCTGCTCTATCTACACCAAAGAGCTGATCACCGATTTCGGCGTGAAGAAAATCATCCGCGTGGGCTCCTGCGGCGCGGTGCGTATGGACGTTAAGCTGCGTGACGTGGTTATCGGTATGGGTGCCTGCACCGATTCCAAAGTGAACCGTATGCGTTTTAAAGATCACGACTTCGCGGCCATCGCAGACTTCGGCATGGTGCGTAACGCGGTTGACGCGGCGAAAGCGCTGGGCGTTGACGCGCGCGTGGGCAACATCTTCTCTGCCGATCTGTTCTATGCACCAGACGGCGGCGAGATGTTCGACGTGATGGAAAAATACGGCATCCTGGGCGTGGAAATGGAAGCGGCAGGTATCTACGGCGTCGCGGCTGAGTTCGGTGCGAAAGCGCTGACCATCTGCACCGTGTCTGACCACATCCGTACCCACGAGCAGACCACTGCCGCCGAGCGTCAGACCACCTTCAACGACATGATCAAAATCGCGCTGGAATCCGTTCTGCTGGGCGATAAAGAGTAAGTTTCTTTCCCTCCCTCTCCCTGTGGGAGAGGGCCGGGGTGAGGGCACCAGACCGCACTAGCGCACCGCCTGCGCAATCCACTCAGACAACTCCCGCAACTCTTTTTCCTGCTCCGGGAAATCTCCAATCAGCACGTCGCACTCCTGTTGCAGCACATCAGCCCGATACAAACAGCCCTGCAAACGTGCCGCGAGCGCTTCCAGCGGCGCCGGGTTCAGGCTGTCCGTAAACACCTGCGTGCGGGTGATATGGCCTTTTTCGACGTCAAAGTGCAGCTCCACGCCGCCCCAGGTAAAGCGCTCGTCAAGAAGATGGGAAAAGGCCGGGGCCTGACCGAAGTTCCACTCCCAGCTGCTCTGGCGGGCGAAGGTTTCCGCGAAGTTCGGCAGGTCTGGCGTCTTGTCCGGTGAAATCATCTCGGCTTCCACGCGCTCGCCGTAGTGGGCAAAGAACGCCTCGCGCACCGCCTCGCAGATTTGCTCGTGCGTAATGCCCGGCAGCAGCTCCACCAGATTCGCCACGCGACCGCGCACGGAGGTAATGCCTTTCGCCTGGAGCTTTTTCTTGTCGGGATTCAGGTAATCCGCCAGACGGCTGAGGTCGGCGTTAAGCAGAAGGGTGCCGTGGTGGAACCCGCGATCCATCGTTTCCCGATAGGCCGAGCCGGAGACTTTGCGATCCCCGTCGGGCGTTTTGACCACCAGATCGTTACGCCCGGAGGCTTCTGCCGTCACGCCCAGTGAATTGAGCGCGTTGAGCACGATGGAGGTGGAAATGGTTTTATCGTATTCCGGTTTGCCCGCCATAAAGGTAAAGCAGGTATTGCCGAGGTCGTGAAACACCGCGCCGCCGCCGCTGCTGCGGCGCGCCAGACGCACGTTGTCCTCTTCCATGCGCCGGGTGTTGCACTCTTTCCACGGGTTTTGCGCGCGGCCGATAACCACCGTATCGGCGTTACGCCACAGGAACAGCACACGCTGGGTGGCGGGCATCTGGCGGAAGATGCACTCTTCCACCGCGAGATTAAACCAGGGATCGTAAGAGTCAGAGATAAGCAGGCGTAACGTCGTCATGGCAGAGTCCTTTTCCGAATCATCTGCCTACTTTATCACTGATCTTTCTTCTCGCCCTCTTCCTCTTCGGGAACCGACCGGCTGGCGGTGAGCAGGAACGGCGACTGCTGCCAGCGGGTGCGCTTGCCCTGCAACAGGGTTCGGGCCAGAACCACGCCAATCGCCAGGGAAAGCAGCAGCATCAGGCGTAAAATATTGGTGGTGTTATCCACCTGTTTGGCCTCGGTGGCGAGGGTGTGGGTGTCGAGCGTCAGGCGCAAATAGCCGAGCGGGCCATTTTTCCCCTGAATAGGTTCGACGATTTGCTGGTTAAAGTAGCCCCCGGCTTTTTTGCCGTCCAGCGCCAGCCTGTCGCGCACGTCAACGTGCTCACCGGCGCGGGCAATCAGATCGCCCTGTTCGTCGTATACTCCGGCATCCAGAATACGGCTGTTCTCGGTAAGCTGGCGTAATACCTGGCTTATTCGCTTATCGTCCGGGGTTTCGTTACGCATCGACGGGGCGACGTTGAGCGTCACCTGACGGGCGAGGGTGCGGGCCAGCTCTTCAAGCTGCGGGTTACGTTGCCGTTGATGGTTCTGGCTAAACCACGATGCCCCTTGCATCAGCGCCACTAATAGTGCGAGACAGATAAGGACGATCACGGCGCGATGAAGCCGGAATTTCAGTTTTGCGCGAGCCATATTCCACCTGCTGAAAATTTACGGCTTAATGTTGCCAGAAGTGATGGTTACAAGGTAGCCTCATGCGTTATTTTCCCTCTGGTACCCTCAGGCGCGAACGAAATTACAGGAGCTTCAATGCCGAACATTACCTGGTGCGATCTGCCAACAGATGTCTCTTTATGGCCAGGATTGCCGCTCTCTTTAAGTGGTGATGAGGTAATGCCTCTGGACTACCATGCCGGTCGTAGCGGCTGGCTGCTGTACGGACGCGGCCTGGACAAGCAGCGCCTGACGCAGTATCAAACTAAACTCGGTGCAGCGATGGTGATTGTCGCCGCCTGGTGCGTTGAAGATTATCAGGTGATCCGCCTGGCAGGCTCCCTGACGCAGCGCGCTACCCGTCTGGCGCACGACGCCGGGCTGGACGTCGCGCCGCTGGGCAAAATCCCGCATCTGAAAACCCCTGGCCTGCTGGTCATGGATATGGACTCTACCGCCATCCAGATCGAGTGTATCGATGAGCTGGCGAAGCTGGCGGGCAGCGGCGAGCTGGTGGCGGAAGTGACCGAGCGTGCGATGCGCGGCGAGCTGGATTTCACCGCCAGCCTGCGCCAGCGCGTGGCGACCCTGAAAGGGGCTGATGCCAATATCCTGCGCCAGGTGCGTGACGAGCTGCCGCTAATGCCGGGGCTGACGCAGCTGGTGTTAAAGCTTGAAACCCTCGGCTGGAAAGTGGCTATCGCCTCCGGCGGCTTCACCTTCTTCGCCGACTACCTGCGCGACAAGCTGCGCCTCACCACCGTGGTGGCGAACGAGCTGGAGATCATGGACGGGAAACTCACCGGCCACGTGATTGGCGATATCGTGGATGCGCAGTACAAGGCCAACACGCTGACCCGCCTGGCCGAGAAGTACGACATCCCGGTCGAGCAGACGGTGGCGATTGGCGACGGCGCAAACGACCTGCCGATGATCAAAGTAGCGGGTCTTGGCATTGCCTATCACGCCAAGCCAAAAGTGAATGAAAAGACGGAAGTCACTATCCGTCATGCTGACCTGATGGGGGTGTTCTGCATTCTCTCCGGCAGCGTTAATCAGAAATAGTTTTGCGTTTGCAGGCCGGGTCAGCGTTAGCGCCACCCGGCGTGCAGGCGGCAGAGAAATAACGAGGTAAACCGTGGCGAAAGCTCCAAAACGCGCATTTGTCTGTAACGAATGTGGTGCCGATTATCCGCGCTGGCAGGGGCAATGCAGCGCCTGTCACGCCTGGAACACCATTACCGAAGTGCGCGGCGTGGCCGCTTCGCCGAGCGTGGCCCGCAACGAACGCCTGAGCGGTTACGCGGGTAATGCGGGCGTCGCGAAGGTCCAGAAGCTCTCGGACATCAGCCTCGAAGAGCTGCCGCGTTTCTCGACCGGGTTCAAAGAGTTCGACCGCGTGCTGGGCGGCGGCGTGGTGCCGGGCAGCGCGATCCTGATTGGCGGTAACCCGGGTGCGGGTAAATCAACGCTGCTGCTGCAAACCCTGTGCAAGCTCGCCGAACAGATGAAAACCCTGTACGTCACCGGGGAAGAGTCCTTACAGCAGGTGGCGATGCGCGCCCACCGTCTGGGGCTGCCGACCGGCAACCTGAATATGCTTTCGGAAACCAGCATCGAACAGATCTGCATGATTGCCGAAGAAGAGCAGCCGAAGCTGATGGTGATCGATTCCATCCAGGTGATGCACATGGCGGATATCCAGTCGTCGCCGGGCAGCGTGGCGCAGGTGCGCGAAACCGCTGCCTACCTGACGCGCTTCGCCAAGACGCGCGGCGTGGCGATTGTGATGGTTGGCCACGTCACCAAAGACGGCTCGCTGGCGGGCCCTAAAGTGCTTGAACACTGTATCGACTGCTCGGTGATGCTCGACGGCGACGCCGATTCCCGCTTCCGCACCCTGCGCAGCCACAAAAACCGCTTTGGTGCCGTGAACGAGCTGGGCGTTTTCGCCATGACCGAACAGGGGCTGCGCGAAGTCAGCAACCCGTCAGCCATCTTCCTGAGCCGGGGCGACGAAGTCACTTCCGGCAGCTCGGTGATGGTGCTGTGGGAAGGCACGCGCCCGCTGCTGGTTGAGATCCAGGCGCTGGTGGATCACTCGATGATGGGCAACCCGCGACGCGTGGCTGTCGGTCTGGAACAGAACCGTTTGGCTATCCTGCTGGCGGTGCTGCACCGTCACGGCGGGCTGCAAATGGCGGATCAGGACGTCTTCGTGAACGTCGTCGGCGGCGTAAAAGTGTCTGAAACCAGCGCCGACCTGGCGCTGCTGCTGGCGATGGTCTCCAGCCTGCGCGACAGGCCGCTGCCGCAGGATCTGGTGGTGTTTGGCGAAGTCGGGCTGGCGGGGGAAATCCGTCCGGTGCCGAGCGGCCAGGAGCGTATCTCCGAAGCGGCTAAACACGGCTTCCGCCGCGCGATTGTGCCTGCCGCCAACGTGCCGAAAAAAATCCCGGAAGGGATGAAGGTGTTTGGCGTGAAAAAACTCGCAGATGCGTTAAATGTCTTTGACGACTTATAATTACGTAAATTGGATTTTGCAGGAGGCACCGTAATTCATGTCATCATTTGACTATCTCAAGACCGCAATCCGCCAGAAAGGCTGCACCTTGCAGCAGGTGGCGGACGCCAGCGGCATGACCAAAGGCTATCTGAGCCAGCTCCTGAACGCCAAAATCAAAAGCCCCAGCGCGCAAAAGCTGGAAGCATTACACCGCTTTCTGGGCCTTGAGTTCCCGCGGATGCAGAAGAACATCGGCGTGGTGTTCGGCAAGTTTTACCCGCTGCATACCGGCCATATTTATCTGATCCAGCGCGCCTGTAGCCAGGTGGACGAGCTGCACATCATCATGGGCTACGACGAAACCCGCGACCGCCAGCTTTTTGAAGACAGCGCCATGTCTCAACAGCCGACGGTGCCGGATCGCCTGCGCTGGCTGCTCCAGACCTTTAAATACCAGAAAAATATCCGCATTCATGCCTTTAACGAAGAGGGCATGGAGCCGTATCCGCACGGCTGGGACGTGTGGAGCAACGGCATCAAAGGGTTTATGGAAGAGAAGGGCATTGCCCCGAACTGGATCTACACCTCTGAAGAGTCCGACGCGCCGCAGTTCCGCGAGCATCTGGGCATCGAAACCGTGCTGATCGATCCTAAGCGCACCTTTATGAACATCAGCGGCGCGCAGATCCGCGAAAACCCGTTCCGCTACTGGGACTATATTCCGACCGAAGTGAAGCCCTTCTTCGTGCGCACCGTCGCCATTCTGGGCGGGGAGTCGAGCGGGAAATCAACGCTGGTCAACAAGCTGGCAAACATCTTCAACACCACCAGCGCGTGGGAATACGGGCGGGATTACGTTTTCTCGCATCTCGGCGGCGACGAGATGGCGCTCCAGTATTCCGACTACGATAAAATTGCGCTGGGCCACGCCCAGTACATTGATTTCGCAGTGAAATACGCCAACAAAGTTGCCTTTATCGATACCGACTTTGTGACGACGCAGGCGTTCTGCAAAAAGTACGAAGGGCGCGAGCACCCGTTCGTGCAGGCGCTGATTGATGAATACCGCTTCGACCTGGTGATCCTGCTGGAGAACAACACGCCGTGGGTCGCCGACGGAATGCGCAGCCTCGGCAGCTCGGTGGACCGCAAGGTGTTCCAGACCATGCTGGTGGAGATGCTCAACGAGAACAACGTTGAGTTTGTGCATGTCGAAGAGTCGGATTACGACACCCGTTTCCTGCGCTGCGTCGAGCTGGTGAAGGAGATGATGGGCGAGCAGGGGTAAGCATTAACCTCCCTCTCCCTGTGGGAGAGGGTCGGGGTGAGGGCATCATACCACTCAGAACTGAACCACCACTTTCCCGCGCATATGCCCGTCCAGCACCTTGCGGTGTGCCTCGGTAATACTCTCCACGCTTAAACCGTGCAGCGTTTCGCTGAGCGAGCTTTCCACCACGCCGTCATCCACCAGCTTCGCCACGTCGTTGAGGATCTCCCCCTGGCGCGCCATATCGGCGGTCTGGTACATGCTGCGGGTGTACATAAACTCCCAGTGCAGGGCGGCGGATTTGGATTTCAGCTTGTCCTGGTTCAGCGGATGTTCATTCTCCACGATGGAACAGATATGTCCCTGCGGGGCGATCAGTTCGCTCACCGCGTCCCAGTGCCCGTCGGTATCGTTGAGAATAAAAATGTAATCCACAAAGGTAATGCCCTCTTTTGCCAGCTCACCTTTCAGATCCCGGTAGTTCACCACTACATCCGCGCCGCGATCGCGACACCACTGGGCGGAATCTTCTCGAGACGCCGTCGCGATAATCTTCACCCTGCTGTTGTGCTTCGCAAACGGGATCGCCAGGGATCCGACGCCGCCCGCGCCGCCGATGATCAGCAGCGTTTTTTCCGATCCGGCATCCTGAATATTCAGGCGTTCAAACAGCCCTTCCCAGGCGGTCAGCGCGGTCAGGGGCAGCGCCGCAGAGGCCGCCCAGTCAAGGCTGGCGGGCTTATGTCCGACAATGCGCGCGTCGATAAGCTGGTGGGTGGTGTTACTGCCGGGACGGGTGATGTCCCCCGCGTACCACACTTCGTCGCCCGGCTTAAATCCGGTCACCGCGCTGCCAACGGCGGTGACGATCCCGCTGGCATCCCAGCCGAGAATTCGCGGCGTTTGCAGACCGTTTTTGGCGATACCGGCGTGAACTTTGGTATCCACCGGGTTTACCGATACGGCTTTTACTTCGACCAGCAGATCGTGCTCGCCCGGCTCGGGCAGGGGCAGATTGATTTCAATAAAGGTGGAAGGATTTTCCGGGTTAACGGCGACGGCTTTAACTGACATGGTGTGCTCCTCAATGGAATGCGTTGTGTTGAGGCTAGTCTATAAAGTGGACAGCTGCGTGATAAGATGGACAATCAAGAACTCAGCGTTCGCACAGGATGAACAATCATGTTTAAACAGCTACATGACATGGCGCTGTTTGCGCTGGTGGCCGAGATGGGCAGTTTTACCGCCGCCGCGCAAAAAGCCGGGCTGCCGAAGTCCAGCGTCAGCCAGCGCATCAGCCAGCTCGAACAGCAGGTGGGCATCCGGCTGCTGAACCGCACCACGCGCAGGCTTAATCTGACCTTTGCGGGGGAGCACTATCTGGTGCATTGCCGGGAGATGCTGGCCGCCAGCGAGCGGGCGGAGTACGCCATTCAGCGCCTGCGGGATAACCCGAGCGGGAGGCTTCGCATTACCTGCCCGGCGGGGCTGGGGGCGACGCTGCTGGCGCATATGAACGCCGAGTTCCAGCGCCGCTACCCGGACGTGTCGCTGGATGTCTCGATTTCGGACGACGTGGTGGATCTGGTGGAGTCTGGCTTTGACGTGGCGCTGCGCACCGGTAAGCCGCAGGACTCTTCCCTGATTGGCCGGATGATTGGCCACTGCCCGCGCTACATGCTGGCGTCGCCGGACTACCTCGCGCGTTTTGCTCCGCTCGAACACCCCCGCCAGCTGGTGGAGCACCGCTGCATCACCCACAAAGCCTGGTCGGAGTGGGTATTGCAGCGCGGCAGTGAGGATTATCGCTATCTGCCGGATAACGCCCATCTGACGGATAACCTGGTTTACGCGCGCGAGTGTGCAATTGCCGGTGCCGGGATCACGCTGCTGCCCGCTTTTTTGCTGGAAGATAAGGTTGAGAAAGGGGCGCTGGTGCAGGTGCTGTCAGAGTGGAACGTGGAGGGTAACGATCTGTGGCTGGCCTATCCAAGCCGCAAGCTGAACTCGCCTGCGCTGATGAGCTATATCGACTTTGCGATGCAGTTTGATGAGGTGAAGCGGTTTTATGTGGGGCGTTGATTATGTGCGGCCTGATGCCCTCACCCTGACCCTCTCCCACGGGGAGAGGGAACAAACATAAAAAACGGCAACCGAGGTTGCCGTTTTACGTTTATTTTGCAATACGCTTGTACTTAATACGCTTCGGCTCCAGCGCGTCGGCGCCCAGCGTGCGTTTTTTGTACTCTTCGTATTCGGTGAAGTTACCTTCGAAGAACTCCACTTTACCCTCGTCCTGGTAATCCAGAATATGGGTCGCGATACGGTCAAGGAACCAGCGGTCATGCGAGATAACCATCGCGCAGCCCGGGAACTCCAGCAGGGCGTTTTCCAGCGCGCGCAGGGTTTCGATATCCAGGTCGTTTGTTGGTTCATCGAGCAGCAGAACGTTACCGCCAACCTGCAACAGCTTCGCCAGGTGCAGACGACCACGCTCACCGCCGGACAGCTCGCCCACGCGTTTGCCCTGGTCGGTGCCTTTGAAGTTAAAGCGGCCTACGTAGGCGCGGCTTGGCATCTCGGTGTTGCCGATACGCATGATATCCAGACCGCCGGAGACTTCTTCCCACACGGTTTTGCTGTTATCCATCGCGTCACGGAACTGGTCAACGGAGGCCAGCTTCACGGTCTCACCCAGGGTGATTGAGCCGCTGTCTGGCTGCTCCTGACCGGACATCATACGGAACAGGGTAGATTTACCCGCGCCGTTCGGACCGATGATCCCGACGATAGCGCCTTTCGGCACGGAGAAGCTCAGGTCGTCGATCAGCAGGCGGTCGCCGTAAGACTTACGCAGGTTGCTGACTTCAACCACTTTATCCCCCAGACGTGCTCCAGGTGGAATAAACAGTTCGTTGGTTTCGTTACGTTTCTGGTATTCGGTGTTGTTCAGCTCTTCGAAGCGTGCCAGACGGGCTTTGCCCTTAGACTGACGGCCCTTCGCGCCCTGACGAACCCACTCCAGCTCTTTCTCGATAGACTTACGACGCGCCGCTTCCTGAGAAGCTTCCTGCGCCAGACGCTGATCTTTCTGCTCCAGCCAGGAGGAGTAGTTACCTTCCCACGGAATACCTTCACCGCGGTCCAGCTCCAGGATCCAGCCCGCCACGTTGTCGAGGAAGTAACGGTCGTGGGTAATCGCCACCACGGTGCCTTCGAAGTCGTGCAGGAAGCGTTCCAGCCAGGCGACGGATTCCGCATCCAGGTGGTTCGTTGGTTCGTCGAGCAGCAGCATGTCTGGTTTTTCCAGCAGCAGGCGGCACAGCGCCACGCGGCGGCGTTCACCACCGGAGAGCTTCTCAACTTTGGCATCCCAGTCCGGCAGGCGCAGGGCATCCGCCGCGCGCTCCAGCTGCACGTTCAGGTTATGACCGTCGTGCGCCTGGATGATCTCTTCATACTTGCCCTGCTGAGCGGCCAGCTTGTCGAAATCCGCGTCCGGCTCGGCGTATTTGGCATACACCTCATCCAGACCTTTCAGCGCGTTAACCACTTCGGACACCGCTTCTTCAACGGATTCACGAACGGTGTGCTCCGGGTTCAGCTGAGGCTCCTGCGGCAGGTAGCCGATTTTGATGCCTGGCTGCGGGCGGGCTTCACCTTCGATGTCTGTATCGATGCCGGCCATGATGCGCAGCAGGGTGGACTTACCGGCACCGTTGAGACCCAGAACACCGATTTTTGCGCCCGGGAAGAAGCTCAGCGAGATATTTTTAAGAATATGACGTTTCGGCGGAACCACTTTGCCGACACGATGCATGGTATAAACGAATTGAGCCACGTTGGACTTCGCCTCTTTTATCGTGATGAGAATGGGTATTAGCTGCGAAGTGTAGCCTTTTTCACTGTCTAATCCCAGCCAGGAACGCCGGGAGTGTTAAAACGCGCAAGAAAGGTAAAAAAGTGTTCATGACGTGGCGCGTTGAAGGATGCCTGGTTAGCATAAGTTAATTAGACTTTTACGCGGCATGACGCTGCAATTGCATTCAACACATAATGAGGAAGAGCTTGTGGAAAAAGCCAAACGGGTGGTCTGGCGTCTGCTGGCTGCCAGCGTCTGCGTGATGACCCTACACCACGCGGCGCACGCCGATTCACTGGATGAACAACGTAGTCGCTATGCGCAAATCAAGCAGGCGTGGGACAACAAGCAAATGGATACCGTGCAGTCGCTGCTGCCGACGCTGAAAGAGTATCCGCTTTATCCGTATCTGGAGTATCGCCAGATCACGGACGATCTGATGAATCAACCCACGGTCACGGTGAACAACTTTATTCAGGCGAACCCGACCCTGCCGCCTGCCCGTAACCTGAAATCCCGCTTTGTGAACGAGCTGGCGCGTCGTGAAGACTGGCGCGGGCTGTTGGCCTTTAGCCCGGAAAAGCCGGGCACCACCGAGGCGCAGTGTAATTACTACTACGCGAAGTGGGCCACCGGGCAGCAGGAAGAGGCCTGGGCGGGGGCAAAAGAGCTGTGGCTAACCGGTAAAAGCCAGCCAAACGCCTGCGACTCGCTGTTTGGCGCCTGGCGCGCGTCGGGTCAGCAAGATCCGCTGGCCTACCTTGAGCGCATTCGCCTGGCGATGAAGGCCGGCAATACCCGTCTGGTCACCACGCTGGCGGGGCAGATGCCGTCGGACTACCAGACTATCTCCAGCGCGGTCATTGCTCTGGCGAACAACCCAAACTCGGTGATGACCTTCGCCCGCACCACCGGCGCGACGGACTTCACCCGCCAGATGGCCGCCGTCGCCTTCACCAGCGTGGCGCGTGACGACGTGGAAAACGCGCGGCTGATGATCCCGCAGCTGGTGCAGGCGCAGCAGCTTAACGACGATCAAACCCAGGAGCTGCGCGACACCGTGGCGTGGCGCCTGATGGGCACAGACGTGACCGACGAACAGGCCCGCTGGCGTGACGATGCGATTATGCGCTCGAACTCCATCTCGCTGGTGGAGCGCCGGGTACGCATGGCGCTGGGCACGGGCGATCGCCGCGGGCTGAACACCTGGCTGGCGCGTCTGCCGATGGAAGCCAAAGAGAAAGACGAATGGCGCTACTGGCAGGCCGACCTGCTGCTGGAGCGCGGTCGTGAAGACGAGGCCAAAGAGATCCTCCACTCCCTGATGCAGCAGCGCGGGTTCTACCCGATGGCCGCAGCGCAGCGCCTGGGCGAAGAGTACACGCTGAAAATCGACAAAGCGCCCGCCAACGCGAACCCGGCGCTGACCCAGGGGCCAGAGATGGCGCGCGTTCGCGAGCTGATGTACTGGAACATGGACAACACCGCGCGCAGCGAGTGGGCGAACCTGGTGACCAGCCGCACCACCGACGAGAAAGCGCAGCTCGCCCGCTACGCCTTTGATAACCGCTGGTGGGATCTGAGCGTGCAGGCGACGATCGCCGGGAAGCTGTGGGATCATCTTGAAGAGCGTTTCCCGCTGGCCTACAAAGATCTGTTCGATCGCTATACCAGCGGCAAAGATATCCCGCAAAGCTACGCGATGGCGATTGCCCGTCAGGAGAGCGCCTGGAACCCGAAAGTGCGCTCACCGGTCGGGGCCAGCGGGCTGATGCAGATCATGCCGGGCACCGCGACGCATACGGTGAAGATGTTTAATATCCCGGGCTACAGCAGTCCTTCTCAGCTGCTGGATCCGGATACCAACATCAATATCGGCACCAGCTATTTACAGTATGTGTATCAGCAGTTTGGTAACAACCGTATCTTCTCGTCGGCGGCCTATAACGCCGGTCCGGGGCGCGTGCGTACCTGGCTCGGTAACAGCGCCGGGCGCATCGACGCGGTGGCGTTTGTCGAGAGCATTCCGTTCTCCGAAACGCGCGGATACGTGAAGAACGTGCTGGCGTATGATGCGTACTATCGCTACTTCATGGGGCAGAAAGATACCCTGATGAGCGATGCCGAGTGGCAGAGGCGTTACTGATCGGTGCGGGTTGTGTTATGCTGTACTCGCTAATGAGTACAACAGGCGGCATAACATGACCCAGCATTCCCCTTATTCATCGGCGATGGCCGAACAACGCAATCAGGAGTGGCTTCGTTTCGTGGAGTTGCTCCGCCAGGCTTATGCAGAAGATCTGCACCTTCCGCTGTTACAGCTGATGCTGACGCCCGACGAGCGCGAAGCGCTGGGCACGCGCGTGCGGATTATCGAAGAGTTGCTGCGCGGCGAGATGAGCCAGCGTGAGCTGAAAAACGAGCTTGGCGCGGGCATTGCGACCATCACGCGCGGCTCAAACAGCCTCAAATCCGCCCCGGTTGAGCTGCGTCACTGGCTGGAAGCAGTGCTGTTGAAAAGCGCCTGACGCGCTATCCGGCAAAATGGCTAGCGGTAAATCGCGTTATGGAACGGGCTTAACGCCAGGATCACCGCTTGGTGATAGACGCTTGAGCGCGTCAGCTTACCGGCGGTGAACACGCCAATCGCGCCTTCTTTACGACCAATCTCATCAATGCCGGTGTAGTGCGACATCACCGGGCCGAGCGCTTCCCCTTCGCGGACTTTTTCCAGAATGATTGCCGGTAATGGCAGCGTGGCAGAGCGGGCTTCGCCGATCTGCTCGCGATTTTCAATCACCACCCAGCTGAAGGTTGCGCCTTCATCGATACCCGCTTCGATCGCCACCCAATAATCGGCCTCAGGGCGTGCTGCCTTCGCGTTAGCCACGCGATTTCGTGCGCCAGCGCGCGTTTCCTCGCTGCCAAACGGCTGTTCAGGGACGCCGCTATCGACGGATATAGCGTCGATATGGCAGGATCCTTCGCCGAAGATCTCTTCAAATGCCCTTAGAATTGCCTGAATTTTGGCAGGATTAGTGGTAGCAGAGACAACATGGTGCATAATTAAGCTCGATTAAAAAAAATTCATCGCAGTATAACGGAAAAAAAGCATGTTACAGGTATACCTTGTTCGCCACGGTGAAACGCAGTGGAACGCCGAGCGACGTATTCAAGGCCAGTCAGACAGTCCTCTCACCGACAAGGGTATTCAGCAAGCGCGGCAGGTAGCCGATCGCGCGAAAACGCTGGGCATCACCCACGTTATCTCCAGCGATTTAGGGCGTACACAGCAGACGGCGCGCATTATTGCCGATGCCTGCGGCTGCGACGTAACCCTGGAGCCGCGCCTGCGCGAGCTGGATATGGGGATTCTTGAAAAGCGCCATATCGACTCGCTGACCGAAACCGAAGAGGGCTGGCGCCGCACGCTGGTGAACGGCACCGAAGATGGCCGCATTCCCGACGGTGAATCCATGCAGGAGCTGAGTGTGCGTATGCACGGCGCGCTGGCCGAATGCCTGAAGCTTCCGGCGGGCAGCCGTCCGCTGCTGGTGAGTCACGGTATTGCGCTGGGATGTCTGGTCAGCACCATTCTGGGGCTGCCTGCGTATGCGGAGCGTCGTTTGCGTCTGCGTAACTGCTCGATTTCCCGCATCGACTATCAGGAAAGCCAGTGGCTGGCGTCAGGATGGGTGGTGGAGATGGCAGGGGACATTTCGCATCTCGATGCCCCTGCGCTGGATGAACTACAGCGTTAACGACGTATTGGAATTAAGAATTCCATCCGCAGATTGATTGGGCGTTCGTCTGGCTTCACGTCGCTGGCCGGATAGTAACGCTCAATATCCTGACCTTTACGACGGTTCAGATTCAGCATCGGCATACAGGTGCCGTAAATGGTCAGGATAAACTCCTGCACGCCCGTCCCCAGCCCTTCGTAGGTGAACATAACGTATTCACCGCCTTCCAGTACCACGGGTTTCGAGCCCTGAATATAGCCGTTCGCCATATCTGGCGTTAACGCGGTGGTGTAGAACACCTCCTGCTCGTCGTCTTTTTCCTGGCTTGGGTGCGTTTCGTTCAGGCCGTACAGCAGCGGTGGAATTGCCGGTGCATGGCTCAGGAAATCGCGCCAGAACTGCACGCGCATCTGGTGGCGGAACTCGGAAATCTGCTCCAGAGAACAGGAGTAGCTTTGCGTGGTGCCGATCAGATGGGTTTCAGGCAGGGTAATGATTTCATACTTCGGCATCGCGAACTCGCCCAGACGCAGCGGCGGACGCATCCCGAACGAGCTCCAGTCGGGCGAGCGGCGATAGAGCGCTGGCGTCAACGAGAACTGTTTCTTAAAGGCGCGGGTAAAGGTTTGCTGTGAATCGAAACGGTATTGCAGGGCAATATCCAGGATCGGGCGCGCGGTCAGGCGCAGGGCCACAGCAGATTTTGATAAACGACGTGCGCGAATATAGGCACCGATAGCATGACCGGTGACATCCTTGAACATCCTTTGCAGATGCCACTTGGAATAGCCTGCTTTTGCCGCCACATTATCCAGTGACAAAGGCTGGTCGAGATGACCCTCCAGCCAGGTAAGCAGATCGCGAATAATTCCAGCCTGATCCATATACTATCCTCATCCTTAAAACAGCAGGTGCCTGATAACAGGTTAGCGGATAATAGCATTTTTTGATGTTTTAGCATTCAGTGTTTTTTTTGCGCATAAATGCTTTTTTCGCCTCTCTGGAGGAAAATATATTCTAATCCTGTGATCTTGCTACATTTTTGTCTAAGGTGTTGAATAATCGGTCAATGCAATTTTAAAGAATGGTAACAATATGAAATACAAGACTTTGATCTTAACTGCTCTGTTGTTGACGGTGGGGCGCGCGGCGGTGGCAGAAGAAATTGGCTCCGTCGATACGGTTTTTAAAGTGTTCGGGCCTGACCACAAGATTGTGGTGGAAGCCTTCGACGATCCGGACGTGAAGAACGTGACCTGCTATATCAGCCGCGCCAAAACGGGTGGGATCAAAGGCGGGTTAGGGCTGGCTGAAGATACCTCCGACGCCGCCATCTCCTGCCAGCAGGTCGGCCCGGTTGAGCTGAGCGATAAGATCAAAAACGGTAAAGCCCAGGGGGATGTGGTATTCCAGAAACGGACCTCGCTAGTGTTCAAGAAATTGCAGGTGGTGCGTTTCTACGACGCCAAACGTAACACGCTGGCCTATCTGGCCTACTCTGACAAAGTGGTAGAAGGCTCACCGAAAAACGCGCTCAGCGCCGTGCCGATTATGCCGTGGCGTTAAGTCAGGGGCGAACCATGCAGCAACCGCTGATCTGGCTGGTGGAAGATGAAATCAGCATCGCCGACACGCTTATCTATATGCTTCAGCAGGAGGGATTTGCGGTGAAGGCGTTCGGGCGCGGCCTGCCCGCGCTCGATGAGGCACAGCGCCAGCTTCCGGCGCTGGCCATTCTTGACGTCGGGCTGCCGGATATCAGCGGGTTTGAGCTTTGCCGTCAGCTGCTGGCCCGCCATCCCTCGCTGCCGGTGCTGTTCCTGACGGCGCGCAGTGATGAGGTCGATAAGCTGCTTGGTCTGGAAATGGGCGCGGATGACTACGTCGCCAAGCCCTTTTCCCCGCGCGAGGTTTGCGCCCGGGTGCGGACGATTTTGCGCCGGATGCAAAAATCCAGCGCCCCGTCCGACATCGTTCGCGTCGGGCAGTTTGAGCTGAACGAGCCTGCCGCCCGCATCTGCTGGTGCGACGAGCCGCTCACGCTTACCCGCTACGAATTTCTGCTGCTCAAAACGTTCCTCCTTGCGCCGGGGCGCGTCTTCTCTCGCCAGCAATTGATGGACAAGGTCTGGGGCGACGAAGGCGATAGCTTCGATCGCACCGTGGACACCCATATCAAAACGCTGCGCGCCAAGCTGCGGGCAGTCAACGATCAACTCTCCCCTATCAGCACCCATCGCGGTATGGGCTACAGCCTGGGTCATTGTTAATGCGCATAGGAATGCGGCTGCTGCTGGGGTATTTCCTGATTGTGGCCATCGCCGCCTGGTTCGTGCTGTCGATCTTCGTTCAGGAAGTAAAGCCCGGCGTGCGCAGGGCGACGGAAGGGACGCTGGTCGACACCGCCACGCTGCTGGCCGAGGTCGGACGCGAGGATTTGCAGTCGGGACAGGCGCAGCAGGGCAGGCTGGCGCAGGCCTTTACCGAACTTCATCAGCGCACCCTTCGCGCCGATATCGGCGGCATTCAGAAAGTGCGTAACGAGTATCACGTCTATATGACCGACGCGCAGGGCCGGGTGGTGTTTGATTCCGCAGGCCGTGCCGTGGGCCAGGATTACTCGCGCTGGAACGATGTTTATCTGACCCTGCGCGGGCAGTACGGTGCCCGCAGTACGCCCGTCGACGCGCGAAATCCGGACAGTACGGTGATGTATGTCGCCGCCCCGATTATCGATCGGGGCACTATTATCGGCGTGCTCTCCGTCGGAAAACCCAACGTGGCGATGGCGCCCGTGATCCGCATCAGCGAACGCCGCATCATGTGGGCGGGCGCGGCGCTGCTCGGCATCGCGCTGCTGATTGGGCTGGCGGTGGCCTGGTGGATCAATCGCTCCATCAGCACGCTGTCGCGCTATGCCGATTCCGTCACCCACGACGCGCCGCTGCCCTTGCCCGATCCCGGCAGCAGCGAACTGCGCAAGCTGGCGCAGGCGCTGGAAAACATGCGTATCCGGCTGGAGGGGAAGAATTACATCGAACATTACGTTCACGCCCTTACCCACGAGCTGAAAAGCCCGCTGGCGGCCATTCGCGGCGCGGCGGAAATTCTCTCCGAGCTGCCCCCGCCGGAGGTGGCGAGGCGGTTTATCGATAATATTCTGGTGCAAAACGCCCGAATGCAGTCGCTGGTGGAGAAGCTACTTGCCCAGGCGCGGCTTGAAAACAGAGTGGACATTACGCCCGCTGCGGTCGGGGTCGATGCGCTGTTCACGCGGCTGATGGATGCTCGTGCTGTCATGCTGGCGTCCCGGCAGATTGCGCTCACATGTGAACCTGCGCCGCTTCAGATCCGTGGCGACAGCGATCTGCTGGAGCAGGCGCTGGGAAATCTGCTGGATAACGCTATCGACTTTACTCCCCCAGGCGGAACCATCGTGCTGGCGGCGCGTGAAGATAAGCATCAGGTCGTCATTACCGTGACCGACAGCGGAAGCGGGATCCCTGAATACGCGCTGGCGCGGATCTTCGAGCGCTTTTACTCACTGCCTCGCGAGAATGGCATCAAAAGCAGCGGCCTTGGGCTGGCGTTTGTGCTGGAGGTGGCGAGGCTGCATCAGGGGGAGATTATGCTGCACAACCGGGAAGAGGGCGGAGTCATGGCAATGCTGAAGCTGCCGCGAGCCTGAAAATAAAAAACGGCGCAAAAGCGCCGTTTTGTTATGCATGATGCGCAGGATTACTCTTGCAGGTCACCGCAGAAACGGTAGCCTTCGCCATGAATGGTGGCGATGATTTCCGGCGTATCAGGTGTAGATTCGAAGTGCTTACGAATGCGACGGATGGTCACGTCTACGGTACGGTCATGCGGCTTCAGCTCGCGACCGGTCATTTTCTTCAGCAGTTCTGCACGGGACTGGATCTTGCCCGGGTTTTCGCAGAAGTGCAGCATGGCGCGGAATTCACTGCGCGGCAGCTTGTACTGTTCACCGTTCGGGCTAATCAGCGAACGGCTATTGATATCAAGTTCCCAGCCGTTGAATTTGTAGCTGTCTACGCTACGGCGCTCTTCGCTGATGGTACCCAGATTCATGGTACGGGACAGCAGGTTGCGTGCACGAATGGTTAACTCGCGAGGGTTAAACGGTTTGGTGATATAGTCATCCGCGCCGATTTCCAGGCCAAGAATTTTATCAACTTCGTTGTCACGGCCCGTCAGGAACATTAACGCCACGTTCGCCTGTTCACGCACCAGGAGAAGGCCGTTTTTGCCCGGCAGGTTGATGTCCATAATGACCAGGTTGATATCATTTTCAGAAAGGATTTGATGCATCTCTGCGCCATCGGTCGCTTCAAAGACATCGTAGCCTTCTGCTTCGAAAATGCTCTTTAACGTGTTGCGTGTTACCAACTCGTCTTCAACGATAAGAATGTGCGGGGTCTGCATGTTTGCTACCTAAATTGCCAACTAAATCGAAACAGGAAGTACAAAAGTCCCTGACCTGCCTGATGCATGTCGCAAATTAACATGACCGGCCTAACGTGACTAAAGTACGTAATTGCGTTCTTGATGCACTTTCCATCAACGTCAACAACATCATTAGCTTGGTCGTGGGTGCTTTCCCTTTGGACCCGACAGTGTCAAAAACGGCTGTCATCCTAACCATTTTAACAGCAACATAACAGGCTAGATGACACCGGACACCCAATAAAACTACGCTTCGTTGACATATATCAAGTTCAATTGTAGCACGTTAACAGTTTGATGAAATCATCGTATCTGAATGCTAGCCTTTATCACAATTTTTCAATAAACCAACTAGTTGCGGACATTGATTGATAAACATTATGAATCCAATCAGAAAGACCTATATACGCAACGATTATCATTATTAAACATAAGGATATGGTGCGTTTATTAACATTCTAACTGATTGTTCAGTCTCAAAATAGTTTAGCGTCTTTAATTTGTTATGAAACGCTATTTCGGTGATTTGTGTTGCAATTTTGTAAATTCGTGCTGCGTAATATGTTGAGGCACCTCACATTTTTTCGCGCTAACTGATTAAAAAGAGAGCATAAATGCATCTGTCGATTGTGCTGGTTGGGCCAGCAAGAGCAGAAAATATTGGCGCGGCAGCGCGCGCCATGAAGACCATGGGTTTCACCGATTTGCGCATCGTTGACAGCACGGCGCACCTGGAGCCCGCCACGCGCTGGGTGGCGCACGGGTCGGGAGATATCGTTGATAATATAACAACTTACGCAACGCTCGCCGACGCGCTTCACGATATTTCCTTCACCGTGGCGACCACCGCGCGCAGCCGGGCGAAGTTTCATTACTACGCCACGCCCGCCGAGCTGCTGCCGATGTTGAGCGAGAAAAGCCAGTGGCTGGATAAAGCCGCGCTGGTTTTTGGCCGCGAAGATTCGGGCCTGACGAACGAGGAGCTGGAGCTTGCCGACGTGCTGACGGGCGTGCCGATGGTGGCGGATTATCCGTCGCTGAATTTAGGCCAGGCGGTGATGGTTTACTGTTATCAATTAGCATCCTTAATGCAAATCCCTCAACCCGAGGCGGCCGCCACCGATGAAAATCAGCTTTCTGCGCTGCGTGCCCGGAGTCAGGCATTGTTATCCCGGCTTGGGGTGGACGACGACGTAAAAATGGTCGACTGGCTGAATCAGCGTTTGGGTCGTCTTGAGCAACGAGACACCGCCATGCTGCACCGATTGCTGCATGACATCGAAAAAAAATTGGCCGAGTAATGTGCTGTCATAAGTTTTTACTATGGCGAAAAAGACTGATGTCTTGGGGTTGGACTGGCGTAATCGGATGAAAATAAATCCGCAAGCAGCGGGACGTCAGAGCGTCCCGAAGTGTGATCAAATTAAAAATTCATTGACTTAGCAGGCCCAATCCTTTAACCCTAAAAGAATACAGGACAGACAGATAATAATGACAGAGTATACAACATCCATGACACGCATCAGCATCACCACCATTACAACAACCACCATCATTACCACAGGTAGCGATGCGGGCTGACGCGTACAGGAAAAACAGAAAAAAGCCCGCACCGAACAGTGCGGGCTTTTTTTTTCGGCTAAAGGTAACGAGGTAATCCCATGCGAGTGTTGAAGTTCGGCGGTACATCAGTGGCAAATGCAGAACGTTTTCTGCGTGTTGCCGATATCCTGGAGAGCAATGCCAGGCAGGGGCAGGTTGCGACCGTGCTTTCTGCCCCGGCGAAAATCACTAACCATCTGGTGGCGATGATTGAAAAAACCATCGGTGGCCAGGATGCACTCCCGAACATCAGCGACGCTGAGCGCATTTTTACAGAGCTGCTTCAGGGCCTGGCAGACGCCCAGCCGGGTTTCCCGCAGGCGCAGCTGAAAGCCTTTGTTGAGCAAGAATTTGCCCAAATCAAACATGTCCTGCACGGCATCAGCCTGCTGGGTCAGTGCCCGGACAGCATCAACGCGGCGCTCATCTGCCGCGGTGAAAAACTCTCTATCGCCATCATGGCGGGCCTGCTGGAAGCGCGCGGTCACAGCGTGACGGTCATCGATCCGGTAGAAAAACTGCTGGCGGTGGGCCATTACCTCGAATCCACCGTGGATATTGCCGAATCCACTCGCCGTATTGCCGCGAGCAAAATTCCTTCCGACCACATGATCCTGATGGCCGGTTTTACCGCCGGGAATGAGAAGGGCGAGCTGGTGGTGCTGGGCCGTAACGGCTCCGATTACTCCGCCGCCGTGCTGGCCGCCTGTTTACGCGCAGACTGTTGCGAGATCTGGACCGATGTTGACGGCGTTTATACCTGCGACCCGCGCCAGGTCCCGGACGCCAGGCTGCTGAAGTCGATGTCGTATCAGGAAGCGATGGAGCTTTCCTACTTCGGCGCCAAAGTGCTTCACCCTCGTACCATCTCCCCGATTGCCCAGTTCCAGATCCCATGCCTGATTAAAAATACCGGTAACCCGCAGGCGCCGGGCACGCTGATTGGTGCCAGCTCGGATGAAGACGGTCTGCCGGTGAAAGGGATCTCCAACCTGAATAACATGGCGATGTTTAGCGTGTCCGGCCCCGGCATGAAGGGGATGGTGGGCATGGCGGCGCGCGTCTTCGCGGCGATGTCCCGTAACGGTATCTCCGTTGTGCTGATCACCCAGTCCTCTTCCGAGTACAGCATCAGCTTCTGCGTGCCGCAGGCCGACTGCCTGCGCGCGCGCCGTGCGCTGGAAGAGGAGTTTTATCTGGAGCTGAAAGAAGAGCTTCTGGAGCCGCTCTCCATTCAGGAGCGTCTGGCGGTAATCTCCGTAGTAGGCGACGGGATGCGCACCCTGCGCGGCATTTCTGCCAAATTCTTTGCCGCGCTGGCGCGTGCCAACATCAACATCGTGGCGATCGCTCAGGGCTCTTCAGAGCGTTCTATTTCCGTGGTGGTTGATAATGACGATTCCACCACCGGCGTGCGCGTGGTGCATCAGATGCTGTTCAACACCGACCAGGTGATTGAGCTGTTCCTGATTGGCGTGGGCGGCGTCGGCGGCGCGCTGCTGGAGCAGGTGAAGCGCCAGCAGGCCTGGCTTAAGAAGAAGCACATCGATCTGCGCGTCTGCGGTATTGCCAACTCAAAGGCCCTGCTGACCAACGTGCACGGCCTGAATCTGGAAAACTGGCAGGCGGAAATGGCCGAGGCCAAAGAGCCGTTCAATCTGGGACGTTTGATCCGTCTGGTGAAAGAGTATCACCTGCTCAACCCGGTGATTGTCGACTGTACGTCGAATCAGGCGGTGGCCGATCAGTACGCCGATTTCCTGCGCGAAGGGTTCCACGTGGTGACGCCGAACAAAAAGGCCAACACCTCGTCGATGGATTACTACCATCAGCTGCGCCTGGCGGCGAGCAAGTCGCGCCGTAAGTTCCTCTACGACACCAACGTGGGCGCCGGGCTGCCGGTTATCGAAAACCTGCAAAACCTGCTGAACGCCGGGGATGAACTGCAACGTTTCTCCGGGATCCTCTCTGGCTCGCTGTCGTTTATCTTCGGCAAGCTGGACGAGGGCATGAGCCTGTCGGAAGCGACCCGCGCGGCGCGCGAGCTGGGCTATACGGAGCCCGATCCGCGTGACGATCTTTCCGGTATGGACGTGGCGCGAAAGCTGCTCATTCTGGTGCGTGAAACCGGCCGCGAGCTGGAGCTGTCCGATATCGTGATCGAACCGGTGCTGCCGGAAGCGTTCGATGCCAGCGGTGATGTCAGCACCTTTATGAGCCGCCTGCCGCAGCTCGACGACGCATTTGCCGCCCGCGTGGCGAAAGCCCGTGATGAAGGCAAGGTATTGCGCTATGTTGGCAACATTGAAGAAGATGGCGTTTGCCGCGTGAAGATTGCCGAAGTGGATGGCAACGATCCGCTGTTCAAAGTTAAAAACGGCGAGAACGCCCTGGCGTTTTACAGCCACTATTATCAGCCACTGCCGCTGGTGCTTCGCGGCTATGGCGCAGGGAACGATGTGACGGCGGCGGGCGTTTTCGCCGATCTGCTGCGTACCCTGTCATGGAAGTTAGGAGTTTAACATGGTCAAAGTTTATGCCCCGGCTTCCAGCGCCAACATGAGCGTTGGGTTTGATGTGCTGGGGGCGGCGGTGACGCCGGTTGACGGTTCCCTGCTGGGCGATACGGTCACGGTGGACGCGGCTGACAGTTTCAGCCTGAATAACGTGGGCCGCTTTGCCAGCAAGCTGCCCACCGATCCGCGCGAGAATATTGTTTATCAGTGCTGGGAGCGCTTCTGTCAGGAGATCGGCAAAAACGTGCCGGTCACCATGACGCTGGAAAAAAGTATGCCTATTGGCTCCGGGCTGGGCTCAAGCGCCTGCTCGGTGGTGGCCGCGCTGGTTGCCATGAACGAACACTGCGGCAAGCCGCTGAACAACAATCGCCTGCTCGCGCTGATGGGCGAGCTGGAAGGGCGTATTTCCGGCAGCATTCACTACGATAACGTCGCGCCGTGCTTCCTCGGCGGGATGCAGCTGATGATTGAAGAAAATGGCATCATCAGCCAGCAGGTGCCAGGGTTTGATGAGTGGCTGTGGGTGCTGGCCTATCCGGGCATTAAGGTGTCGACCGCCGAGGCGCGTGCGATCCTGCCCGCGCAGTATCGTCGTCAGGACTGCATCGCTCACGGGCGTCATCTGGCGGGCTTTATTCACGCCTGCTACACCCGTCAGCCGCAGCTGGCGGCGAAGCTGATGAAAGACGTGATCGCCGAGCCGTACCGCACGAAGCTGCTGCCAGGCTTTAACGAGGCGCGTCAGGCGTCTATGGATATCGGCGCACAGGCGTGCGGCATCTCCGGCTCCGGCCCGACGCTGTTTGCCCTGTGCGACAAGCCCGACACCGCGCAGCGCGTGGCGGAGTGGCTCTCTAAACACTACCTGCAAAATCAGGAAGGCTTTGTTCATATTTGCCGTCTGGACACGGCGGGCGCACGAGTACTGGGATAAATAATGAAACTCTACAACCTTAAAGATCATAACGAGCAGGTCAGCTTCGCGCAGGCGGTGACGCAGGGGCTGGGCAAAAATCAGGGGCTGTTCTTCCCGCACGACCTGCCGGAATTCCAATTGACCGAGATCGACGAACTGCTCAAGCAGGACTTCGTGACCCGCAGCACCAAAATTCTCTCTGCGTTTATCGGCGACGAGATCCCGCAGGAGCTGCTGGAAGAGCGCGTGCGCGCGGCGTTTGCCTTCCCGGCACCGGTGAAGCAGGTTGAGCCGGACGTAGGCTGCCTGGAGCTGTTCCACGGCCCGACGCTGGCCTTTAAAGACTTCGGCGGCCGCTTTATGGCGCAGATGCTGACCCACATCAGCGGCGACAAGCCGGTGACCATTCTGACCGCGACGTCCGGCGATACCGGTGCGGCGGTGGCTCACGCGTTCTACGGCCTGAAAAACGTCCGCGTCGTTATTCTCTATCCGAAAGGGAAAATCAGCCCGTTACAGGAAAAACTGTTCTGTACGCTGGGCGGCAATATTGAAACCGTGGCTATTGACGGTGATTTCGACGCCTGTCAGGCGCTGGTGAAACAGGCCTTCGATGACGAAGAGCTGAAGGTGGCGTTGGGGCTGAACTCGGCGAACTCTATTAACATCAGCCGCCTGCTGGCGCAGATTTGCTACTACTTCGAAGCGGTGGCACAGCTGCCGCAGGACGCGCGTAACCAGCTGGTGATCTCCGTGCCAAGCGGTAACTTTGGCGACCTGACCGCAGGCCTGCTGGCGAAATCCCTCGGTCTGCCGGTGAAGCGCTTTATCGCGGCGACCAACGCGAACGACACCGTGCCGCGCTTCCTGAAAGAGGGGAAATGGGCGCCGAACGCGACGCAGGCCACCCTGTCGAATGCGATGGACGTGAGCCAGCCGAACAACTGGCCGCGCGTGGAAGAGCTGTTCCGCCGCAAGGTGTGGCGTCTGGGCGATCTGGGCTACGCGTCCGTGACCGATGAAACCACCAAAGCGACCATGCGCGAGCTGAAAGCGGTGGGGTATACCTCCGAGCCGCACGCGGCTATCGCATACCGTGCGCTGCGCGACCAGCTGAATCCGGGTGAATACGGCCTGTTCCTGGGAACGGCGCATCCGGCGAAGTTTAAAGAGAGCGTGGAGGAGATTCTGGGCGAAACCCTGCCGCTGCCGAATGAGCTGGCGGAACGTGCCGACCTGCCGCTGCTGTCGCATGAGCTGCCAGCGGACTTTGCCGCGCTGCGTAAGCTGATGATGACCCGCGCGTGATTGTGTTGCCCGGTGGCGGCTACGCCTTACCGGGCCTACAGCGTTTCAGAAAGTAGGCCGGGTAAGCGCAGCGCCACCCGGCAATAGCAGCACCGATTCGTAGGCCGGGTAAGCGCAGTGCCACCCGGCAACAGCAACACAGATCTGACGCCGCCACCCGGCTTTTTTATGGAGAAAATAAGGAGAGAAATAGCAGTAAAAATGCAGGAATTCCCACTAAATGCGGTCGCTCAGAGATTAGGATTGCAGAGAATAACAACCCCGGTTCCCCTCACGTAATCTCCTTACATCGGCCCACGGCGGGCAAGAATAATAAGGAGTCATCCATGTCTACACTCAAACCTGCACTCATCGCGCTTTCACTGATGCTGGTCGCTCCCATGGCGGTACAGGCATCGGAAATCACCCTCGTGCCTGCGGTAAAACTGCAAATCGGCGATCGGGATAACAGCGGGCACTACTGGGATGGCGGCCGCTGGCGCGACCATAACTGGTGGAAGGCACACTACGACTGGCGCGATAACCACTGGCGTCCGCATGACGAACATCACCATCGCGACGATCGTCCTGACCCTCACCACGATCGTCACGACGATCATCGTCCGGGACCGGACTGGAAGCACCGCTAATGCAAACCCCGCCGTCTGGCGGGGTTTCGTTTTACTGCTCGTGGCGCTTAAACACCAGCTCGCCTTTCCCTGACGTTTCTTCGTCAAAGAAATAGCCGTCGGTATTAAACCCGGTCAGCTGTTCCGGCTTCGTCAGACGGTTTTGAATGATATAGCGGCTCATCAGCCCGCGCGCCTTCTTGGCGTAGAAGCTGATCACCTTGAATTTGCCGTTCTTCTCGTCGAGGAACACCGGCTTAATGATTTCCGCGTCGAGCTGCTTCGGCTTCACGGATTTGTAGTATTCGTCGGAAGCGAGGTTAATCACCACCTTATCGCCCTGCGCGCGCAGCGCCGCGTTCAGTTTGTCGGTAATGATATCTCCCCAGAAATGGTACAGATCTTTGCCCTTCGGGTTTTCCAGGCGGATCCCCATCTCCAGACGATACGGCTGCATCAGATCCAGCGGGCGCAGCACGCCGTACAACCCTGACAGCATCCGCAGGTGCTGCTGGGCAAAATCAAAATCGTCTTCGCTGAACGTTTCTGCCTGCAAGCCGGTATACACATCGCCCTTAAACGCCAGCAGCGCCTGACGCGCGTTGTCTGGCGTGAAATCCGGCTGCCAGTCGTGGAAGCGGGTGGCGTTCAAATCGGCGAGCTTATCGCTGATGCCCATCAGCGAGGCAATCTGCGGGGCGGAGAGTTTACGCGCCTCACGGATGAGCTGTTGCGAATAATCCAGCAGTTCAGGCTGGGTATAACGTTCGGTGGCGAGCGGGCTTTGGTAATCGAGCGTTTTGGCAGGTGAAATCAGAATCAGCATATCCAGTCCTTGCAGGAAATTTAGAGCGACTTTAGCAAAAAATCGCCCTGAATTGATCGATACCTGTTATTGACGCGGCAAATCATCCCACGTGCCGCGGGCGATTTGAGCCTCGATTTCGGGATAGCGGGCGGCGTCAAATACCGGCTGCACGCCGAGCTTGCGCTGGCGAAGATAGTCCCTGGCGATAAGCGTCACAACGGGGGAGAGCAGCAAAATCGCCGTCAGGTTGGTGATGGCCATCAGCGCCATAATCACATCCGCCAGCTGCCAGACCATCGGCAGGCTCAGCAACGAACCCGCCATCACCATCAGCACCACGCCAGTGCGCAGCAGCCAGCGCATAAGGGGAGAGTCAAGCCGCAGGAAGATGAGGTTATTTTCAGCGTAGAGATAATTCACCACGATGGAACTAAAGGCGAAAAGAGCAACGATAACGGAAACAAACCCCGCGCCCCAGCCTCCGGCAAGGTGAACCAGCGCCTGCTGGACGATCTGAATCCCGGCCGTCCCGTCTGCGTGCGCAACGGGGCCTGCCAGCAGCACAATCATGGCGCTGGCGGAGCAGATCACAATGGTGTCCGTAAAGACGCCAATCATCTGCACGATGCCCTGCGCGGCAGGGTGCGGGGGCCATGACGAGGCGGCGGCAGCGGCGTTGGGCGTTGAGCCCATTCCGGCTTCATTGGAGAACATTCCCCGCTGAAAGCCCGCCGTGAGCGCCTGGCTGAGGGTATAGCCCAGCGCGCCGGAAGCCGCTTCCCGCCAGCCGAAGGCGCTGCGGAATATCGTGGCAATCACGTCCGGCACCAGCGTGATGTTCGTGGCGGTAACGAACAGGCTGGCCGACACCCACAGCAGCGCCATCAACGGGACCAGCCACTGCATCAGCCGCGCCACGCCACGGATGCCTTTGACGATGGTCAGCAGGGTGAAGAGGGCGAGCAGGGCGCCGCTCAGCCACTCGGGACACGAGAAAGCGTAGCGCAGCGCATGCGCCACAGAGTTCGCCTGCACGGTATTGAAAATCAGGCCATAGGCGACGAGCAGGAAAAGGGAAAACAGCACGCCCATCCAGCGCATACCCAGACCCCGCGCCATATACCACGCCGGGCCGCCGCGAAACTGACCGCGGTTGTCCTTCTCTTTGTAGAGCTGGGCGAGAGAGCATTCGGCAAACGAGGTCGCCATGCCGATGAGGGCAGTTACCCACATCCAGAACACCGCGCCGGGGCCGCCTGCGCCAATGGCAAGCGCCACGCCCGCCAGATTACCGCTGCCGATACGCGCTGCCAGACTGGTGCAAAGCGCCTGAAACGAGGTCAGGCCACCGGGCTGCGGCGTCACGCTATTTTTCAGGCTTCTGCCGAACTTGCGCACATAACGAAACTGAATGAAATCGCTGCGTAGCGTAAACCAGATCCCTGCCCCGAGAAGCAGATAAATCATGATAGAGCCCCACAGGACGTCATTGATAAATGAGAGGAAATCAGGCATTAACGTCCCTCTTGTTGATGCCAAAATGCATATGTAAGCGCTACCACTGATTGACCATGCTGTTACTTAGCAGGCTGTTAATATTCGGAGTTTACCATACATTGCCTAAGCGCACTGTCTGCGGTTGCGCTGCCTATCCACCGTGTTATCATCAGAGGCAGACCGGTTACATCCCCCTAACAAGTAAACCTGTCATTTTTCCGCTGCTGGCAAGCTGTCGGTCGCGTGAATTATCCAGGGCACGTTAAAAGAGAAACACTATCATGACGGATAAATTGACCTCCCTTCGTCAGTTCACCACTGTCGTAGCTGACACCGGAGATATCGCGGCAATGAAGTTGTACCAGCCGCAGGATGCCACAACTAACCCTTCTCTGATCCTTAACGCCGCGCAGATCCCTGAGTATCGCAAACTGATCGACGACGCAGTGGCTTGGGCGAAAGGCCAGAGCAGCGATCGCGCACAGCAGGTTGTGGATGCAACTGACAAACTGGCTGTAAACATCGGTCTGGAGATCCTGAAACTGGTTCCGGGTCGTATCTCTACTGAAGTAGACGCGCGTCTGTCCTACGACACCGAAGCGTCTATCGCTAAAGCAAAACGCCTGATCAAACTGTACAACGATGCTGGCATCAGCAACGACCGTATCCTGATCAAACTGGCGTCTACCTGGCAGGGCATCCGCGCTGCTGAGCAGCTGGAAAAAGAAGGCATCAACTGTAACCTGACCCTCCTGTTCTCCTTCGCGCAGGCGCGTGCGTGTGCAGAAGCGGGCGTATACCTGATTTCTCCGTTTGTGGGCCGTATTCTGGACTGGTACAAAGCCAACACCGACAAGAAAGAGTACGCGGCCTCTGAAGATCCAGGCGTGGTGTCCGTGACTGAAATCTACGAATACTACAAACAGCACGGCTATGAGACCGTAGTGATGGGCGCAAGCTTCCGTAACGTCGGTGAAATCATCGAGCTGGCCGGCTGTGACCGCCTGACCATCGCACCTGCACTGCTGAAAGAGCTGGCAGAGAGCGAAGGCGCAATCGAGCGTAAACTGTCCTACACCGGTGAAGTGAAAGCGCGTCCGGAGCGCATCACTGAGTCCGAGTTCCTGTGGCAGCACAACCAGGATCCAATGGCGGTAGACAAACTGGCGGACGGTATCCGTAAGTTTGCTGTTGACCAGGAAAAACTGGAAAAAATGATCGGCGATCTGCTGTAATCATGACGCGTGGCCGGGCTCCCGGTCACGCAACTTCCTTCATCCTCTGTCTGTAATTCCCCTCTACGTGTATCATTCCTGCTGACTGCACTATTTGACTGGAATGACTATGAATATCTTACGCATCGGCCTGGTGTCGATTTCTGACCGCGCCTCCAGCGGTGTTTATCAGGATAAGGGCATCCCCGCTCTGGAAGAGTGGCTGGGCACTGCGCTGACGACTCCGTTTGAAATTCAGACCCGCCTGATCCCTGACGAACAGGCCATCATTGAACAGACGCTGTGTGAGCTGGTGGACGAAATGAGCTGCCACCTGGTTCTGACCACCGGCGGTACGGGGCCAGCGCGCCGCGACGTCACACCGGATGCCACCCTTGCGATTGCCGACCGTGAAATGCCGGGCTTTGGCGAACAGATGCGCCAGATCAGCCTGCACTTTGTGCCAACGGCGATCCTCTCCCGTCAGGTCGGGGTGATCCGCAAGCAGGCGCTGATCCTCAATCTGCCGGGCCAGCCGAAGTCGATTAAAGAGACGCTGGAAGGGGTTAAAGCCGAAGACGGCAGCGTGGTGGTTCACGGGATTTTCGCAAGTGTACCGTATTGTATACAGTTGCTCGACGGACCTTATGTGGAAACGAATGCGAAGGTCGTAGCAGCATTTCGTCCGAAGAGCGCGCGCCGCGAAACAATCTCCTGAAATTAACCCATATGTGACATAAGCTACAGCTCATATCGCGAGCGGAATATTTTACGGTATAGTAATTTTTTGTTTACGAATGCCGTAAAAATAAATCCACAACACTGATAAATGGCTCGCTATGTCACATACCTCCCGACCTCTGAATCGACAGGATTATAAAACCCTCACCCTCGCGGCACTCGGCGGGGCGCTGGAGTTTTATGACTTCATCATCTTCGTTTTCTTCGCTGCCGTGGTGGGCGAACTCTTCTTCCCGGCGGATATCCCCGAGTGGCTGCGCCAGGTGCAAACCTTCGGCATCTTCGCCGCGGGCTATCTGGCGCGCCCGCTGGGCGGCATTGTGATGGCGCACTTTGGCGATCTGGTCGGGCGTAAGAAGATGTTTACCCTCAGCATCCTGCTGATGGCGGTGCCGACGCTGGCCATCGGCCTGCTGCCCACCTACGCCAGCATGGGCATAGTCGCGCCGTTATTGCTGCTGCTGATGCGCATTCTCCAGGGGGCCGCGATTGGCGGTGAAGTGCCTGGCGCATGGGTGTTTGTCGCCGAGCACGTCCCGGCGCGCCGCATCGGTATCGCCTGCGGTACTCTGACGGCGGGGCTGACGGTGGGGATCCTGCTAGGTTCGGTGGTGGCGACCATCATCAATACCAGCATGACGCAGCAAAACGTCCACGACTGGGGCTGGCGCATTCCGTTCCTGCTGGGCGGCGCGTTCGGCCTGGTGGCGATGTACCTGCGCCGCTGGCTACAGGAAACGCCGATCTTCATCGAAATGCAGCAGCGTAAGGCGCTGGCGCAGGAGCTTCCGGTGAAAGCGGTGGTGGTGCGCCACAGGCGCGCGGTGGTGGTGTCGATGCTCCTCACCTGGCTGCTGTCGGCGGGGATCGTGGTGGTGATTTTGATGTCCCCGGTCTGGCTGCAAAAGCAGTACGGATTCGCCCCGGCGGTGACGCTACAGGCCAACAGCATCGCCACCATTATGCTCTGCTTCGGCTGCCTGATTGCCGGGCTGGTGGTCGATCGCGTGGGTGCGAGCCTGACCTTTATCGTCGGTAGCCTGCTGCTGGCCGCCTCAAGCTGGACCTTCTACCACCTGGCGGGCAGCCACCCGGAACAGCTGTTCCTGCTCTACGGCGCGGTGGGGCTGTGCGTGGGCGTGGTGGGGGCGGTGCCTTACGTGATGGTGCGCGCCTTCCCGCCGGAGGTGCGATTCACCGGCATTTCATTCTCGTATAACGTGTCCTACGCCATCTTTGGCGGATTAACCCCGATTGCCGTGACCCTGCTGATGGGCGTATCGCCGATGGCACCCGCCTGGTACGTGCTGGCGCTCTCGGTAATGGGGCTGGGGTTAGGGCTTTGGCTGCGTCAGAAGCCGGTCGAAGCCCCGGTGATGGTAAGTTAACCGGGCAGGCCGGGCTTCCGCCCGGCCGATATGTTAATGCGAAGGGGTATAGCTCAGGATGATGTTGTCATCCGGAATGTGGGTAAAGCGGGTGATGATGGCGTGATAGTCCGCCAGCGGATCGACATCCTTAAACCGCTGCGGATAGAAGATTTTACTCAGCGCTTCAATGGCAACGATGTTGTACGGGTTGTTGTAGAAGTGATGATAAAGCGCCCCGGTATGGCCCTGCGCCACGGCCGGAATGCTGGCCACGCCCTGACGCGCGGTTAAGGCATTAAAAGCCGTCGCCACGTCGCCTGCCGGAACGTTATAGCCAAACGGGATAATCGCCGTTCCCTTGCCCGGGCGCTTAGAGCCGGTCATCAGGTAATAATCCGGGTTCATCGAGATAATTTTCTCTACCGAAACAGTCCCCGTCGCCCCCGGCAGCAGCTGTGAGCCGATATTCGTGCCGCCAGCGGCTTCCACCAGCCCGCCCCAGCCGTTTCGGGCGTGGGTGAAGCAGCAGCCGTTATCCAGACCGCCGACCCCGGCGATAGGCTCGATAAACACCAGCGGTTTTTTGCCAGCGTCGGCCAGACGCTGGTGGATCGTATCCAGGCGTTGCTGATAGAAATCGATATACGCCTGCGCGCGGTCGCTCTGATCCATCACTTTACCCAGCAGGGCAATGCTCGGCAGGGTGTTCTCTACCGGATGCAGCTCATAGTCGACGAACACCACCGGGATATGCAGCGCCTCAAGCTTTGCCAGCACGCCGGTCTGTACAAGCGAGGGTTTGGCGCGAAGCTGGGCAATCATCAGGTCGGGCTGGCGGGAGATCACCGTTTCAAGATCCACGTTGCCCTGGTCGGAAAACTTCATGTCGAGGATCTTTTCCGCTTCCGGCCACTGGCGCTTCAGCACGTTCCAGGTTTCGGTGTCCTGCTTTTTCGGCAGGTTGTTCCAGGCGACCACCTTCGCAAACGGGTTATCGCGCTCCAGCAGGGCGAGGGCGAAGATGTCGCGACCGTCCTGCAATATGATGCGCTGCGGCGCGTGTTCAATGGTGACCGTGCGGTTATCGAGATCCGTCACCGTGACCGGCCAGCTCTGCGCCTGGGCGATAAAAGGCGACAGTAAAAGCGCCAGCCCACCCGCGGCGGCGATGATTTTTTTCAGCGTCATGTTTTCCCCGTCTTACTTCTTATGGCGTTAAACCGTCGACCACCACGTGCGGTAGCCCACGGGAACAGTATTCAACCCGGCCATCCACGCCGTACACCGTCGCCAGGTTCGCTGGCGTCACCACCTCGCCCGGTACGCCGCTGGCGATCAGTTCACCGCCTTTCAGCATCAGGGCGTACTCGGCGTGGCGCAGCGCAATATTGATGTCGTGAATGACGACCAGCGTGACGATATTTCGCTGCCGCGTTTCGCGCGCGACGATATCCATCACGTGAAACTGGTAGTTAAGATCGAGGGCGCTGAGCGGCTCGTCCAGCAGCAGCAGGTCCGGCTCGCGGATAAGCGACTGCGCCAGCCCAATCAGCTGTTTCTGCCCGCCGGAAAGCTGGTCGAGGAAGCTCATCGCCAGATGCGCTACGCCCAGCTTGTCGAGAATGGCATAGGCCTCTTGCTCAACGTTGTGCATGTTGCCGCCGCCGCTTGCCCGACGCGCCACAATCACCGATTCAAGGGCATGTAAATGCACGCCCTGCGGCAACGACTGCGGGAGATAAACCACCTTTTGCGCCCGCGTCGCCGACGGCAGCGTCATCAGATCTTCGCCGTTCAGCAGCAGTTTTCCCTTCGCGGGATTGAGATCGGCGAGCGCGCGCAGCAGCGTCGATTTGCCCGAGCCGTTTGGCCCCAGCAGGGCGGTGATCTGCCCGCGCGGGAGGAGCGGGGTATTCAGCCCGGAAATGATTTCTCTCTTGCGATAGCCGGTGTGCAGGTCGTCTACGCGAAGGCCGTCGGTCATACATTCCCCCGGTTACGAATAATGATGCTCAGGAAAAACGGCACGCCCACCAGCGAGGTGACAATGCCCACGGGGATGATAACGCCGGGAACGATATTTTTTGAGAACACCGAGGCCAGCGACAGCACCAGCGCGCCGATCAGCATGCTGCCCGGCAGGTAGAAGCGGTGATCTTCGCCAAACATCATGCGTGAGATGTGCGGCGCGACCAGGCCGATAAAGCCGACCGGGCCGACGAAGGCAACCGTCAGCGCCGAGATAATGCTGATGCGCAGCAGGGTGGTCATGCGCAGCTGTTTAACGTTGATGCCGAAGCTGACGGCGCGATCTTCGCCGAGGCGCAGGGCGGTGAGCTTCCAGGCGTTTTTCAACGACAGCGGCACGATAATCAGCAGCGCGACGGCGAGGATCGCAAGTTTATCCCACGAGGCGCGCGCCAGGCTGCCCATCGTCCAGAAGACCAGCCCTTGCAGGGTGTCCTCGCTGGCAACGAACTGGAGGATTGAGATCAGGGCGTTAAAGGTGAACACCAGCGCAATTCCGAACAGCACTACGCCGGAGGTCGCCACGCGCGTCCAGCGGCTGATGCCGTCCAGAATAAAGCAGGCGAGCAGCGCAAAGACAAAGGCATTCGCTGGAATAAACCATTTATCGTCAATGCCGGGAATGCCCAGCCCCAGCACGATTGCCAGCGCGGCACCAAAGGAGGCGGCAGAGGACACGCCAAGGGTAAAGGGGCTGGCGAGCGGGTTGTTCAGGATAGTTTGCATCTCTGCCCCCGCAAGCCCGAGCGCGATCCCCACGGCGACCGCCATCAGGGCAAACGGCAGGCGAATATCCCAGACGATGACCCGGGTGCCCGCATCCGCAGCGGAAGCGTTAATGAGCGTGTGCCAGAGCGTCGAAACGGACATGCCGGACGGCCCGATGGTGAAGTCCAGCAGCAGGGAGCAAATAATGAGGGCGAAAAGGACGCCCGCCAGCGCGAAGCGTCTGACGAGAATTTTACGGTAGCGTAACGCGACGGTGGTTTCGCCAGACTGATTGCTGGCGGTAAGGCTGGAATTCATCAGATAACCTTATGCAACACAACAGAATCGTTTTATCCCTTAACGTTCCATTTCGGGTGCTGCCTGATATCCAATATCCGGGATTTGCCAGGCAACATTAATCGCAATGATAATGCTTATCAATTGAATGAGATGATTATTCCAGTTCCGTTTAATCATCGTTTCTGTTTTGGCGCAGAGTTAGCCAAAAACCGTGTCGGGCGCTGGCATCGGTAAAAGACTGTTACACGGGAAGCTATCGGCAGGGGGAGTTTCGTGCCCGCGAGGCGGGCACGAAAGGGGATCAGTGTTTTTCACCAATCGGCAGTACGGTGCGACCGAACTGTTCGTTCAGCACTTCACCCATTGCCAGGTAAATTGCGCTTGCGCCGCACACCAGGCCGATCCAGCCCGCAACGTGAACGATGCCTTCGTTATCCACCAGATGGCCAATCGCCAGCAGGGCGAACAGCACGGTCAGGCTCAGGAAGACGAACTGCAATGCGCGGTTGCCTTTCAGGGTGCCGAAGAACATGAACAGGGTGAAGACGCCCCACAGGCCCAGGTAGACGCCCAGGAAGTGTGCGTTGGAGGCATCTGCTAGGCCCATTTTAGGCAGCAGCAGAATCGCCACCAGGGTCAGCCAGAACGAGCCGTAGGAGGTAAAGGCGGTCAAGCCGAAGGTGTTGCCTTTCTTATATTCCAGCAGGCCCGCGAAGATTTGCGCGATACCGCCGTAGAAAATGCCCATCGCCAGGATGATGCCGTCCATCGGGAACAGCCCGATGTTGTGCAGGTTCAGCAGGATAGTGGTCATGCCAAAACCCATCAAGCCCAGCGGAGCCGGATTAGCCAACTTAGTGTTGCCCATAAGTCCTCAAAAAAATCATCATTAATATGGTGAAATGGTTAAACCCTCGTCAATTCTCCCTGACGGGGCGCGGCATCATAATGGGCGCAATCGATGCCGTCTATGATCTGATCCGGGTGAATTTAAAATTTTTTTTATGCTTCCCCCTTGATGCAAGACGCAGCGACCCCATCTAGTAGTCAACCGCAGTGTGTGGACCTGAAAAAATTCAAATCTGGGCAGTTGAAAAAGCACCTTCTGCCCTTATTACAGGTACACAACCACATGTTGACTGAATTTTTAGTGAGGACGTTTAGATGGGTAAAATTATTGGTATCGACCTGGGTACTACCAACTCTTGTGTAGCGATTATGGACGGCACTACTGCACGCGTGCTGGAGAACGCCGAGGGCGATCGCACCACGCCTTCTATCATTGCTTATACCCAGGATGGTGAAACTCTGGTTGGTCAGCCGGCTAAACGTCAGGCAGTGACAAACCCGCAAAACACCCTGTTTGCGATCAAACGCCTGATTGGCCGCCGCTTCCAGGACGAAGAAGTCCAGCGTGACGTTTCCATCATGCCGTACAAAATCATCGCGGCAGATAACGGCGATGCATGGCTTGACGTGAAAGGCACCAAAACTGCACCACCGCAGATCTCTGCTGAAGTGCTGAAAAAAATGAAGAAAACCGCTGAAGATTACCTGGGTGAGCCGGTAACTGAAGCTGTTATCACCGTACCTGCGTACTTTAACGATGCTCAGCGTCAGGCAACCAAAGATGCTGGCCGTATCGCGGGTCTGGAAGTAAAACGTATCATCAACGAACCAACCGCAGCGGCACTGGCTTACGGTCTGGATAAAGAAGTTGGCAACCGTACTATCGCGGTTTACGACCTGGGTGGTGGTACTTTCGATATCTCCGTTATCGAAATCGACGAAGTTGACGGCGAAAAAACCTTCGAAGTTCTGGCAACCAACGGTGATACCCACCTGGGTGGTGAAGACTTCGATACCCGTCTGATCAACTACCTGGTTGACGAATTCAAGAAAGATCAGGGCATTGACCTGCGTAACGACCCGCTGGCTATGCAGCGCCTGAAAGAAGCCGCTGAGAAAGCGAAGATTGAACTCTCTTCCGCTCAGCAGACCGACGTGAACCTGCCGTACATCACCGCAGACGCGACCGGTCCTAAACACATGAACATCAAAGTGACCCGTGCGAAACTGGAAAGCCTGGTAGAAGACCTGGTGAACCGTTCTATCGAGCCGCTGAAAGTTGCTCTGCAAGACGCTGGCCTGTCCGTATCCGATATCCAGGACGTTATCCTGGTGGGTGGTCAGACCCGTATGCCAATGGTTCAGAAGAAAGTGGCTGAATTCTTTGGTAAAGAGCCACGTAAAGACGTTAACCCGGACGAAGCGGTTGCTATCGGTGCAGCGGTTCAGGGCGGCGTTCTGACCGGTGAAGTGAAAGACGTACTGCTGCTGGACGTTACCCCGCTGTCTCTGGGTATCGAAACCATGGGCGGTGTGATGACTGCGCTCATCAACAAAAACACCACCATCCCAACGAAACACAGCCAGGTGTTCTCTACCGCTGAAGACAACCAGTCTGCGGTAACCATCCATGTGATTCAGGGTGAGCGTAAGCGTGCGGCGGATAACAAATCTCTGGGTCAGTTCAACCTGGACGGTATCAACCCGGCACCACGAGGTATGCCGCAGATCGAAGTAACCTTCGATATCGATGCTGATGGTATCCTGCACGTGTCTGCAAAAGACAAAAACAGCGGTAAAGAGCAGAAGATCACCATCAAGGCATCTTCTGGCCTGAACGAAGCAGAAATCGAAAAAATGGTTCGCGATGCAGAAGCTAACGCTGAATCCGACCGTAAGTTCGAAGAGCTGGTTCAGACCCGTAACCAGGGTGACCACCTGCTGCACAGCACCCGTAAGCAGGTTGAAGAAGCAGGCGACCAGCTGCCAGCCGACGACAAAACGGCCATCGAAGCTGCGCTGAGCGCGCTGGAATCTTCACTGAAAGGTGAAGACAAAGCGGACATCGAAGCGAAGATGCAGGAGCTGGCACAGGTTTCTCAGAAGCTGATGGAAATCGCACAGCAGCAGCACGCACAGCAGCAGGCTGGTGGCGCTGACGCTTCTGCGAACAACGCGAAAGACGACGACGTTGTTGACGCTGAGTTCGAAGAAGTTAAAGACAAAAAATAATCGCCCTGATGCAGGGTAATTAACCGGCACGGGCGTAGGAGAATTCTCCACGCCCGTGCTCGCATGTTAAGGGGCTGAAAAAAACCAATGGCAAAGCAAGACTATTACGAGATTTTAGGCGTTTCCAAAACAGCGGAAGAGCGTGAAATCAAAAAGGCGTACAAGCGCCTGGCCATGAAATATCACCCGGACCGTAACCAGGGTGATAAAGAGGCTGAAGCCAAATTCAAAGAGATTAAAGAAGCCTACGAAATCCTGACCGACGCGCAAAAGCGTGCAGCCTATGACCAGTACGGTCACGCGGCCTTTGAACAGGGCGGCATGGGCGGCGGTGGATTTGGTGGCGGCGGCTTTGGCGGCGGCGCTGATTTCAGCGATATCTTCGGCGACGTGTTTGGCGATATCTTTGGCGGCGGTCGCGGGCGTCAACGTGCGGCGCGCGGCGCGGATCTGCGTTACAACATGGATCTGACGCTGGAAGAAGCGGTTCGCGGTGTCACGAAAGAGATCCGCATTCCGACCCTGGAAGAGTGTGACGTTTGCCACGGCAGCGGCGCCAAAGCGGGGACCAAACCGCAGACCTGTCCAACCTGTCATGGCTCCGGCCAGGTGCAGATGCGTCAGGGCTTCTTTGCGGTGCAGCAGGCCTGTCCGCACTGTCACGGTCGCGGTACGCTGATCAAAGATCCGTGCAACAAATGTCACGGTCATGGTCGCGTTGAGAAAACCAAAACCCTGTCGGTCAAAATCCCGGCGGGTGTCGATACCGGCGATCGTATTCGTCTGTCCGGCGAAGGCGAAGCGGGCGAGCATGGCGCACCGGCAGGCGATCTGTACGTTCAGGTTCAGGTGAAGCAGCACGCTATCTTTGAGCGTGAAGGCAACAACCTGTACTGCGAAGTACCGATCAACTTCGCGATGGCGGCGCTGGGCGGTGAAATCGAAGTGCCAACGCTGGACGGTCGTGTGAACCTGAAAGTGCCTGGCGAAACCCAGACCGGCAAGCTGTTCCGTATGCGCGGCAAAGGTGTGAAATCCGTTCGCGGCGGTGCGCAGGGCGACCTGCTGTGCCGCGTGGTGGTGGAAACCCCTGTCGGCCTGAACGACAAGCAGAAACAGCTGCTGAAAGAGTTGCAGGAAAGCTTTGGCGGCCCAACGGGCGAGAAAAACAGCCCGCGCTCTAAAAGCTTCTTCGATGGCGTCAAAAAGTTCTTCGACGATCTGACCCGCTAAGTCGACAGCAGGTCATCTTTCTTAAAAAGCCCGGAAGCGATTCCGGGCTTTTTCTATTTGTGGGTATATTTCGGTAAAAGCGAATATATACTCAACATTAATCTGTTTTTGCCGAATGATCTGGCTTGGTAAGATGGTTTTATCGAGGTATTGTGGTAAAAGAGAGAACTTAAGTGAAATTATTACACCGTTTCTTTAGCAGTGAAGCGTCCGGCGGCGTGATTCTGATCGTCGCCGCGATAGCCGCGATGGTGCTGGCAAACTTAGGCATAACGTGCGAACTCTATCACGCATTTCTGGAAACACCCGTGGAGCTACGGGTGGGCGTTCTGGAAATTAATAAAAACATGCTGCTGTGGATCAACGACGCCCTGATGGCGGTTTTCTTCCTGCTGGTGGGGTTAGAGGTTAAGCGCGAGCTGGTGATGGGATCGCTGGCGAGCCGTCAGCGCGCCGCGTTTCCCGTGATTGCGGCACTTGGTGGGATGGTGGTGCCTGCGCTGCTCTTCCTGGCCTTTGCCTGGCAGGATCCGGTGGCGCGCGACGGCTGGGCGATCCCGGCTGCGACGGATATCGCCTTTGCGCTCGGCGTGCTGGCATTACTGGGAAGTCGCGTACCCGTTGCGCTGAAAATCTTCCTGATGGCGCTGGCGATTATCGACGACCTGGGCGCAATCGTGATTATCGCGCTGTTCTATACCAGCGAGCTGTCGATACTGTCGCTGAGCGTGGCCGCAGGGGCGATTGCGGTGCTGGCGCTGCTGAATATCTGCAACGTGCGCCGCATCGGCATCTACGTGCTGGTGGGTATGGTGCTGTGGACAGCGGTGCTGAAATCCGGCGTACACGCCACCCTGGCGGGCGTCATCGTCGGCTTCTTCGTGCCGCTTAAGCCGCAGGACGGCAAGTCACCGGCAAAACAGCTGGAGCATGTTCTCCATCCGTGGGTCGCCTTTATGATCCTGCCGCTGTTTGCCTTCGCCAACGCGGGCGTTTCTCTGGAAGGCGTCACGCTGGACGGACTGACCTCTGTCGTGCCGCTGGGGATTATTGCCGGGCTGTTTATCGGTAAGCCTTTGGGCATCAGCCTCTTCTGCTGGCTGGCGATTAAGCTGAAGCTCGCCACCCTGCCGCAGGGGACAACCTTCAGGCAGATCATGGCGGTAGGCGTGCTGTGCGGTATCGGGTTCACGATGTCTATCTTCATCTCGACCCTGGCGTTTGGCGCGAAGGCACCAGAGCTTATCATTTGGGCGAAGCTCGGCATCTTAATCGGCTCATTGCTGGCTGCGGTTGTTGGTTACACGCTGTTAAAAATGAAATTGCCGGGCCAGGTGGGCCAGGCATAACAGGATCCCAGGGAGAGCAGCAGGCTCTCCCTGAACACCCTCAGGGAGAGAAGAAGCAATGTCTCATATCAATTACAACCATCTGTACTATTTCTGGCACGTCTACAAAGAAGGCTCGGTAGTTGGGGCGGCAGAGGCGCTTTACCTGACGCCCCAGACCATCACCGGGCAGATAAAGGCGCTGGAACAGCGTTTGCAGGGCAAGCTTTTCAAGCGTAAAGGCCGCGGTATTGAACCGAGCGAACTCGGCGAGCTGGTCTTTCGTTACGCCGACAAGATGTTCACCTTAAGCCAGGAGATGCTGGATATCGTGAACTACCGCAAAGAGTCGAACCTGCTCTTTGACGTCGGGGTGGCGGACGCGCTGTCAAAACGGCTGGTGAGCGGCGTGCTGGATGCGGCGGTGGTGGAAGATGAACAAATCCATCTGCGCTGCTTTGAATCCACCCACGAAATGCTGCTGGAGCAGCTGAGCCAGCACAAGCTGGATATGATTATCTCCGATTGCCCCATCGACTCCACGCAGCAGGAGGGGTTGTTCTCGGTGAAGATCGGCGAGTGTGGCGTGAGCTTCTGGTGTATCAATCCACCGCCGGAAAAACCCTTCCCGGCCTGTCTGGAGGAGCGCCGCCTGCTGGTGCCCGGAAGGCGTTCAATGCTGGGACGCAAGCTGCTGAACTGGTTTAACTCGCAGGGTCTGAAAGTGGAGATACTGGGTGAGTTTGACGATGCGGCGCTGATGAAAGCCTTTGGCGAAGCGCATAACGCTATCTTTGTCGCGCCAACGCTGTACGCGCACGATCTCTATTCAGATAACAGAATTACAGAGATTGGCAGGGTGGATAACGTGATGGAGGAGTACCACGCGATATTTGCCGAAAGGATGATTCAGCACCCGGCGGTGCAGCGAATTTGCAATCGCGACTACTCGGCGCTGTTTACGCCTCCCGCGATTTGAGGACATAAAAAAACCCGCGTTAAGCGGGTTCTTTAAAACAAGCAACAACGAGTGGCGATTAAGCCAGTTTGTTGATCTGCGCGGTCAGGTTTGCTTTATGACGCGCTGCTTTGTTTTTGTGGATCAGACCTTTAGCAGCCTGACGATCCACGATTGGTTGCATTTCGTTAAATGCGTTCTGCGCAGCAGCTTTGTCGCCAGCTTCGATTGCTGCGTATACTTTCTTGATGAAGGTACGCATCATAGAGCGACGGCTTGCGTTGTGCTTACGAGCCTTTTCAGACTGTACGGCACGTTTCTTAGCTGATTTGATATTAGCCAAGGTCCAACTCCCAAATATGATCTATGTGGACAATTCAAAGGCCGAGGAATATGCCCTCTATACCTTCTTTTGTCAATGGATTTGTGCAAATAAGCGCCGTTAATGTGGCGACGCTACGTTACGTAGTGATGGCGCAGGATTCTACCAGCTTGTGTTCCCTGAATACAGCTTTTCGGCATAAAAATCGCAGTTCGCGGGCAGTTTTTTTCACTCAGAAAGGTCAGCGTGATGAAATCATTACGGCTTTCTGTTTTGCGTGAACAATCGCCGGTTAACCTTAATCGCTGTACAAGGTATACTTTGGCGATTTTCACTGTTTTGAGCCAGTCATGAAGCTGATACGCGGCATACATAATCTCAACAAGGCGCCACACGGGTGCGTGCTGACCATTGGTAATTTCGACGGCGTGCATCGTGGGCATCAGGCGCTGTTACAAGGATTGCGTAAAGAGGGCGAGGCCCGTGGCCTGCCCGTTGTCGTCATGATTTTTGAGCCACAGCCGCTGGAGCTGTTTGCGGGCGAGAAGTCTCCCGCTCGCCTCACTCGCCTGCGCGAGAAGTTGCGCTACCTGGCCCAATGTGGCGTGGACTACGTGCTCTGCGTGCGTTTCGATCGCCGTTTTGCGGCGCTGACCGCACAAAATTTTGTCGGCGACCTGCTGGTGAAGCAGCTTGGCGTGCAGTTCCTCGCAGTGGGCGATGATTTCCGCTTTGGCGCTGGTCGTCAGGGCGATTTCTTGTTATTACAGAAGGCTGGCCTGGAGTACGGTTTTGACGTGACCAGCGCGATGACCTTCTGCGAAGGCGGCGTTCGCGTCAGCAGTACCGCCGTTCGACAGGCGCTGGCCAATGATGAGCTCGATACCGCAGAGAACCTGCTCGGTCATCCGTTCACCATCTCGGGCCGCGTGGTGCATGGCGATGCGCTGGGGCGCACCATAGGTTTCCCGACGGCGAATATACCGCTGCGTCGTCAGGTTTCCCCGGTTAAAGGGGTATATGCGGTTGAAGTGGCCGGACTAGGCGACAAGCCCTATTTCGGTGTTGCCAATATTGGCACGCGTCCAACGGTTGCCGGTGTTCGACAACAGCTGGAAGTGCATCTGTTAGACGTTGTAATGGACCTCTACGGTCGCCATATAGATGTAATACTGCGTAAAAAGATACGCAATGAGCAGCGATTTGCTTCACTGGACGAACTGAAAGCGCAAATCGCGCGCGACGAATTAACGGCCCGCGAGTTTTTTGGGCTTTAGAACCGGCTTAACTGCCTACGTGATAAATACGGAACCGAGAATCTGATGAGTGACTATAAATCTACCCTGAATTTGCCGGAAACAGGGTTCCCGATGCGCGGCGATCTCGCCAAGCGTGAACCGGGAATGCTGGCGCGTTGGACCGATGATGACCTGTACGGCATCATTCGTGCAGCCAAAAAAGGCAAAAAAACCTTCATTCTGCATGATGGCCCTCCATATGCGAATGGCAGCATTCATATTGGTCACTCTGTAAACAAGATTCTGAAAGACATTATCGTGAAGTCCAAAGGACTCGCGGGCTTTGACTCGCCTTACGTTCCGGGCTGGGACTGCCACGGTCTGCCGATCGAGCTGAAAGTGGAGCAAGAGTACGGCAAGCCGGGTGAGAAGTTCACCGCCGCAGAATTCCGTGCGAAGTGCCGCGAATACGCTGCCACCCAGGTTGACGGTCAGCGCGCTGACTTCATCCGTCTGGGCGTGCTGGGCGACTGGTCGCACCCGTACCTGACCATGGATTTCAAAACCGAAGCCAACATCATCCGTGCGCTGGGTAAAATCATCGGCAACGGCCACCTGCACAAAGGCGCGAAGCCGGTGCACTGGTGCGTGGACTGCCGCTCTGCGCTGGCGGAAGCGGAAGTGGAGTATTACGACAAAACCTCCCCATCTATCGACGTGGCGTTCCAGGCCGTCGATCAGGATGCGGTGAAGGCCAAATTTGGCGTGTCGTCCGTAAACGGCCCGATCTCCCTGGTTATCTGGACCACCACCCCGTGGACCCTGCCAGCGAACCGCGCGATCTCCCTGTCCGGTGAGTTTGAATACGCGCTGGTTCAGGTAGAAGGTCAGGCGGTTATCCTGGCGAAAGATCTGGTTGAGAGCGTGCTGAAACGCGCGAACATCACCGACTACACCGTGCTGGGCACCGTGAAAGGTGACGCGCTGGAGCTGATGCGCTTCAAACACCCGTTCCTGGACTTCGACGTGCCGGCGATCCTCGGCAACCACGTTACGCTGGACGCGGGTACCGGTGCGGTGCATACCGCAGGCGGCCACGGTCCTGACGACTACAACATCAGCCTGAAATACGGTCTGGAAATCGCTAACCCGGTTGGCCCGGACGGTTCTTACCTGCCTGGCACCTACCCGGCGCTGGACGGTATCAACGTCTTCAAAGCGAACGACATCATCGTCGATATGCTGCGCACCAGCGGCGCGCTGCTGCACGTTGAAAAAATGCAGCACAGCTATCCGTGCTGCTGGCGCCACAAGACGCCAATCATCTTCCGTGCGACCCCGCAGTGGTTCGTGAGCATGGATCAGAAAGGCCTGCGTGCGCAGTCTCTGAAAGAGATCAAAGGCGTGCAGTGGATCCCTGACTGGGGCCAGGCGCGTATCGAATCCATGGTCGCTAACCGCCCTGACTGGTGTATCTCCCGTCAGCGTACCTGGGGCGTGCCGATGTCTCTGTTCGTGCATAAAGAGACGCAGGAACTGCATCCAAATACCCTGGAACTGATGGAAGAGGTGGCGAAGCGCGTTGAAGTTGACGGCATTCAGGCGTGGTGGGATCTCGACTCCCGCGACATCCTGGGCGCTGATGCGGATAACTACGAGAAAGTGCCAGATACCCTGGACGTATGGTTCGACTCCGGTTCGACCCATGCTTCAGTCGTCGACGTGCGTCCTGAATTTGCAGGCCACGCAGCCGACATGTATCTGGAAGGTTCTGACCAACACCGCGGCTGGTTTATGTCATCTCTGATGATCTCCACCGCCATGAAGGGTAAAGCGCCTTACCGTCAGGTACTGACCCACGGCTTCACCGTGGATGGTCAGGGCCGTAAGATGTCCAAATCCATCGGTAACACCGTTTCTCCGCAGGACGTGATGAACAAGCTGGGCGCGGATATTCTGCGTCTGTGGGTGGCATCAACTGACTACACCGGTGAAATGGCAGTATCTGACGAGATCCTGAAGCGTGCTGCCGACAGCTATCGTCGTATCCGTAACACCGCGCGCTTCCTGCTGGCGAACCTCAACGGTTTCGATCCGGTTAAAGACATGGTGAAACCGGAAGAGATGGTGGTGCTGGATCGCTGGGCGGTAGGCTGCGCGAAAGCGGCGCAGGAAGATATCCTGAAGGCCTATGAGTCTTACGATTTCCACGAAGTGGTGCAGCGCCTGATGCGCTTCTGCTCCATCGAGATGGGCTCGTTCTACCTCGACATCATCAAAGACCGCCAGTACACCGCGAAAGCCGACAGCGTCGCGCGTCGTAGCTGCCAGTCTGCGCTGTACCACATCGCAGAAGCGCTGGTTCGCTGGATGGCGCCGATCATGTCCTTCACCGCAGATGAAATCTGGGGCTACCTGCCGGGCGACCGTGAGAAGTATGTGTTTACGGGCGAGTGGTACGAAGGTCTGTTCGACCTCTCCAGCACCGAAGCGATGAACGACGCTTATTGGGAAGAGCTGCTGAAAGTGCGTGGCGAAGTGAACAAGGTTATCGAGCAGGCGCGTGCCGACAAGAAAGTCGGCGGCTCGCTGGAAGCGGCGGTGACCCTGTACGCAGAGCCTGAACTGGCGGCTAAACTGACGGCGCTGGGCGATGAATTGCGATTTGTCCTGTTGACCTCCGGTGCGAAAGTTGCGGATTATGCCGACGCGCCTGCTGATGCTCAGCAGAGCGAACTGCTCAAAGGACTGAAAGTCGCGCTGAGCAAAGCCGACGGTGAGAAATGCCCGCGTTGCTGGCATTACACCACCGATGTCGGTCAGGTGGCGGAACACGCAGACATCTGCGGACGCTGTGTAAGCAACGTCGCCGGTGACGGCGAGAAACGTAAGTTTGCCTGATGAGTAAAACTCTTTCTTCAACAGGACTGCGCTGGCTGTGGCTGGTTGTGGTAGTGCTGATTATCGATCTGGGCAGCAAATTCCTGATCCTCCAGAACTTCGCTCTGGGGGATACGGTGCCGCTGTTCCCGTCCCTTAATCTTCACTACGCGCGCAACTACGGCGCGGCGTTTAGTTTCCTGGCTGACAGCGGTGGCTGGCAGCGCTGGTTCTTCGCGGGTATCGCTATCGGTATCTGCGTCATACTGGCGGTGCTGATGTACCGTTCGAAAGCGACGCAAAAGCTGAACAACATTGCCTACGCGCTGATCATTGGCGGCGCGTTAGGTAACCTGTTCGATCGCCTGTGGCACGGCTTTGTGGTCGATATGATCGACTTCTACGTCGGCGACTGGCACTTCGCGACCTTTAACCTCGCCGACAGCTTCATTTGTGTCGGTGCGGCGTTAATCGTGCTGGAAGGCTTCCTGCCGAAACCGGCCGCGAAAGAGCAGGCGTAGCATCAATGCCGGGTAGCGTTACGCTTACCCGGCCTACCGAATATGCCGACGCTTGTTGGCCGGGTTAGCGAAGCGCTACCCGGCACACAGGCGAGACAACACTAAAGAGCAATCTGCATGTCTAAATCCGTACAGAGCAACAGCGCCATCCTCGTTCACTTCACGCTGAAACTGGATGATGGATCGACGGCTGAATCCACCCGCAACAACGGTAAACCCGCCCTGTTTCGCCTTGGTGATACCTCTCTGTCTGAAGGTCTGGAACAACAGCTTCTGGGTCTGAAAGAGGGCGAGAAAAAGGCGTTCTCGCTGGAGCCTGATGCGGCGTTTGGCGTGCCAAGCCCGGATCTGGTTCAGTATTTCTCGCGCCGCGAGTTTATGGACGCAGGCGAACCGGAAGTCGGGGCGATTATGCTCTTTACCGCTATGGATGGCAGCGAAATGCCTGGCGTGATCCGCGAAATCAACGGCGACTCCATCACCGTCGATTTCAACCATCCCCTTGCCGGGCGTACCGTCCATTTTGATATTGAAGTGCTGGAGATCGATCCGGCACTGGAGGCCTGAAATGCAGATCCTGTTGGCTAACCCGCGCGGCTTCTGCGCCGGTGTAGACCGCGCTATCAGCATTGTCGAAAACGCGCTGGAGCTTTACGGCGCGCCCATTTATGTCCGCCATGAAGTGGTGCACAACCGCTACGTGGTCGACAGCCTGCGCGAGCGCGGCGCTATCTTCATTGAGCAAATCAGCGAAGTGCCGGACGGCGCGATCCTGATTTTCTCCGCGCACGGCGTTTCTCAGGCGGTGCGTAACGAAGCGAAAAGCCGCGATTTGACGGTGTTTGATGCCACCTGTCCACTGGTGACCAAGGTGCATATGGAAGTGGCGCGCGCCAGCCGCCGTGGTGAAGAGTCTATCCTGATTGGGCATGCGGGCCACCCGGAAGTTGAAGGCACTATGGGCCAGTACAGCAACCCGGAAGGGGGAATGTATCTGGTCGAATCGCCGGAAGACGTCTTTACGCTCGACGTGAAAAACGAAGCGCGTCTGTCGTTTATGACCCAGACCACGCTCTCCGTGGACGACACCTCAGACGTGATCGACGCCCTGCGCCAGCGCTTCCCGAAAATCGTCGGGCCCCGCAAAGATGACATTTGCTACGCCACCACCAACCGTCAGGAAGCGGTGCGTGCGCTGGCTGAACAGGCGGACGTGGTGCTGGTGGTTGGCTCGAAAAACTCCTCTAACTCCAACCGTCTGGCCGAGCTGGCTCAGCGTATGGGGAAAGCGGCGTTTCTGATTGACGATGCCACCGACATTCAGGAAACGTGGGTGAAAAACGCGGCCTGTGTTGGCGTCACGGCGGGCGCTTCCGCGCCGGATATTCTGGTGCAAAACGTGATTGCTCGCTTGCAGGAGCTGGGCGGCGGTGACGCAATACCGCTCGAAGGCCGCGAAGAGAACATCGTTTTCGAAGTGCCAAAAGAGTTGCGTATCGACGCTCGCGAAGTGGAATAATCCCTTTTCTGATGAAAGGCCAGCACCTCCTGTGCTGGCCTTTTTTTTTGCCAATGATTTATCGTGCTGACGAAATCATGTCTTTTACTGATATTTAAGTCTGTTTCACGTTAAATTCTAATTATCGGTGTTTTCAGTTGGCAGCCGTTGCGAAGGCTGGTTAATCTGAAAACGGTTTACATCATTTTAACGTAAGAGAATAACTATGCATGATGCACAGATCCGTGTCGCCATTGCGGGCGCGGGTGGACGTATGGGCCGCCAGCTGATTCAGGCGGCGCTACAGATGGATGGCGTGGCGCTTGGCGCGGCGCTGGAGCGTGAAGGTTCATCGCTTCTGGGCGCAGACGCAGGCGAGCTGGCGGGCGCGGTAAAAACCGGCGTGACCGTACAAAGCAGTCTCGACGCGGTGAAAGATGACTTCGACGTTTTTATCGACTTTACCCGTCCGGAAGGGACGCTGAACCATCTGGCGTTTTGCCGTCAGCACGGTAAAGGGATGGTTATCGGCACAACCGGATTCGACGACCTTGGTAAACAGGCCATTCAGGATGCGGCAAAAGAGATTGCTATCGTCTTCGCGGCAAACTTTAGCGTTGGCGTGAACGTCATGCTCAAGCTGCTGGAGAAGGCGGCGAAGGTGATGGGCGACTACACCGACATTGAGATTATCGAAGCGCACCACCGCTATAAAGTTGATGCTCCGTCGGGCACGGCGCTGGCGATGGGTGAAGCGATTGCTTATGCAATGGATAAGGATTTAAAAGACGTCGCGGTCTACTCTCGTGAAGGGCATACGGGCGAGCGCGTTCCGGGCACGATCGGCTTTGCCACCGTCCGTGCGGGTGACATCGTCGGCGAACATACGGCGATGTTCGCCGATATTGGCGAACGCGTGGAGATTACGCATAAGGCGTCGAGCCGCATGACCTTTGCAAACGGCGCCGTGCGCTCCGCACTGTGGCTGAAAAGTAAGGATAACGGTCTTTTTGATATGCGAGATGTGCTCGATCTCAACAATTTATAAACGTTATTACCCATCGTGATGTGGTTATTGCAGTCGTAATGCCTTGATTGCATAGGGCAATATTTTATTGCCCTTTTATTTTGAAGTTTTCATCGCAAATTATATATAAACCATCGAAAAATCGATCATATGCACCCGTTTTCTGTTGCGGTAATGTAAATTTTGACCATCTGGTCTACTTTTTACTGTCTTGCGACATAAATTTTCATTAAACTCGCTGCGCAAGCGATTTCCACGGTGATTTACCCGATCATTTTGTCGCTTAAACCTCATTCCCGCCGCCAGGGCCGCAAAAGAATAAACAAAATATCCGCTTTTAAGTTGACTTTTACCCTCTGAATACCCAGAATGCCGCCGTTTGCCAAAAATCCGCTGGCAACAAATTTGCATTGCGTCATAACGTGGTTGTGAATTAATATGCAAATAAAGTGAGTGAATATTCTCTGGAGGGTGTTTTGATTAAGTCAGCGCTATTGGTTCTGGAAGACGGAACCCAGTTTATCGGTCGGGCCATAGGGGCAACGGGTTCGGCGGTTGGGGAAGTCGTTTTCAATACTTCAATGACCGGTTATCAAGAAATCCTCACTGATCCTTCCTATTCTCGCCAAATCGTTACTCTTACTTATCCTCATATTGGCAATGTCGGCACCAATGCTGCTGACGAAGAATCTTCTCAGGTACATGCGCAGGGCCTGGTCATTCGCGACCTGCCGCTGATTGCGAGCAACTTCCGCAATACCGAAGACCTCTCTTCCTACCTGAAACGCCATAACATCGTGGCGATTGCCGATATTGATACCCGTAAGTTAACCCGTCTGCTGCGCGAGAAGGGCGCTCAGAACGGCTGCATCATCGCGGGTGATAACCTCGATGCGGCCCTGGCGCTGGAAAAAGCGAAAGCTTTCCCGGGTCTGAACGGGATGGATCTGGCGAAAGAAGTGACCACTAGCGAAGCCTACAGCTGGACGCAGGGGAGCTGGACGCTGGAAGGCGACCTGCCGGAAGCGAAACCGGAAAGCGAGCTGCCGTTCCACGTTGTGGCATATGATTTTGGTGCCAAGCGCAACATCCTGCGCATGCTGGTTGACCGCGGCTGCCGCCTGACGGTCGTTCCGGCGAAGACCTCTGCTGAAGAGGTGCTGAAGATGAACCCGGACGGGATCTTCCTCTCCAACGGTCCTGGCGACCCGGCGCCGTGCGACTACGCTATCGACGCCATTAAATCTTTCCTGGAAACCGACATTCCGGTCTTCGGCATCTGCCTTGGCCATCAGCTGCTGGCGCTGGCGAGCGGTGCGAACACCATCAAGATGAAGTTCGGCCACCACGGTGGTAACCACCCGGTGAAAGATATCGACAACAACACCGTCATGATTACCGCGCAGAACCACGGCTTTGCGGTGGATGAGGCTTCCATGCCCGCTAACCTGCGCGTGACGCACAAATCCCTGTTCGATGACACCCTCCAGGGCATCCATCGCACCGATAAGCCAGCGTTCAGCTTCCAGGGCCACCCGGAAGCCAGCCCGGGCCCGCACGACGCCGCGCCGCTGTTCGATCACTTTATCGAACTTATCGAGCAATACCGTAAGACCGCTAAATAATCAGGAGCCGAGAAGACAATGCCAAAACGTACAGACATAAAAAGCATCCTGATCCTTGGCGCTGGCCCGATCGTTATCGGCCAGGCCTGCGAATTCGACTACTCCGGTGCGCAGGCGTGTAAAGCACTGCGTGAAGAGGGCTACCGCGTCATTCTGGTGAACTCTAACCCGGCCACCATCATGACCGACCCGGAAATGGCTGATGCCACCTACATCGAGCCGATTCACTGGGAAGTGGTACGTAAAATCATCGAAAAAGAGCGTCCGGATGCGGTGCTGCCAACGATGGGCGGCCAGACGGCGCTGAACTGCGCGCTGGAGCTGGAGCGTCAGGGCGTGCTCGAAGAGTTCGGCGTGACCATGATTGGTGCGACCGCCGACGCGATTGATAAAGCTGAAGACCGCCGCCGTTTCGACGTGGCAATGAAGAAAATCGGCCTCGACACCGCGCGTTCCGGTATCGCACACAATATGGAAGAGGCGCTGGCGGTTGCCGTTGACGTTGGTTATCCGTGCATCATCCGTCCTAGCTTCACCATGGGCGGCACCGGTGGCGGTATCGCCTACAACCGCGAAGAGTTCGAAGAGATTTGCGAGCGCGGTCTGGATCTCTCCCCAACCAAAGAGCTGCTGATTGATGAGTCGCTGATTGGCTGGAAAGAGTACGAGATGGAAGTGGTGCGTGATAAAAACGACAACTGCATCATCGTCTGCTCCATCGAAAACTTCGATGCGATGGGTATTCACACCGGCGACTCCATCACCGTGGCGCCAGCCCAGACGCTGACCGATAAAGAGTATCAAATCATGCGTAACGCCTCGATGGCGGTACTGCGTGAAATCGGCGTGGAAACCGGCGGCTCTAACGTGCAGTTCTCCGTGAACCCGAAAACCGGCCGTCTGATTGTTATCGAAATGAACCCGCGCGTGTCCCGCTCCTCCGCGCTGGCCTCGAAAGCCACCGGCTTCCCGATTGCGAAAGTGGCGGCGAAACTGGCGGTGGGCTACACCCTCGACGAGCTGATGAACGACATCACCGGCGGTCGTACGCCGGCCTCCTTCGAGCCGTCTATCGACTACGTTGTGACCAAAATTCCACGCTTCAACTTCGAGAAGTTCGCCGGTGCGAACGACCGTCTGACGACCCAGATGAAATCCGTCGGCGAAGTGATGGCGATTGGCCGCACCCAGCAGGAATCCTTGCAGAAAGCCCTGCGCGGTCTGGAAGTGGGCGCGACCGGCTTTGACCCGAAAGTGAGCCTGGACGATCCGGAAGCGCTGACTAAAATCCGCCGCGAGCTGAAAGATGCGGGCGCAGAGCGCATCTGGTACATCGCTGACGCCTTCCGTGCGGGCCTGTCCGTGGACGGCGTGTTCAACCTGACCAACATCGACCGCTGGTTCCTGGTACAGATTGAAGAGCTGGTGCGTCTGGAAGAGAAAGTGGCCGAGCTGGGTATTACCGGCCTGGACGCTGACTTCCTGCGTATGCTTAAGCGTAAAGGCTTCGCCGACGCGCGTCTGGCAAAACTGGCGGGCGTACGCGAAGCGGAAATCCGCAAGCTGCGTGACCAGTACAACCTGCATCCGGTTTACAAGCGCGTGGACACCTGTGCGGCGGAATTCTCCACCGACACCGCCTACATGTACTCGACCTATGAAGACGAGTGCGAAGCGAATCCGTCCGTCGACCGCGACAAGGTGATGGTGCTGGGCGGCGGGCCAAACCGTATCGGCCAGGGCATTGAGTTTGACTACTGCTGCGTACACGCCTCGCTGGCGCTGCGCGAAGACGGTTACGAAACCATCATGGTGAACTGTAACCCGGAAACCGTTTCCACCGACTATGACACCTCCGACCGTCTGTACTTCGAGCCGGTTACCCTGGAAGACGTGCTGGAAATCGTGCGCATCGAGAAGCCGAAAGGCGTTATCGTGCAGTACGGCGGCCAGACCCCGCTGAAGCTGGCGCGTGCGCTGGAAGCGGCAGGCGTACCGATTATCGGCACCAGCCCGGATGCCATTGACCGCGCAGAAGACCGCGAGCGTTTCCAGCAGGCGGTTGACCGTCTGAAGCTGAAACAGCCCGCTAACGCCACCGTGACCGCGATTGAACAGGCGGTTGAGAAGGCGAAAGAGATTGGCTACCCGCTGGTGGTGCGTCCTTCTTACGTGCTGGGCGGCCGCGCGATGGAAATCGTCTACGACGAAGCCGACCTGCGTCGCTACTTCCAGACGGCGGTAAGCGTTTCTAACGATGCGCCAGTGCTGCTCGACCGCTTCCTCGACGATGCGGTTGAAGTGGACGTTGACGCTATCTGCGACGGCGAAATGGTGCTGATTGGCGGCATTATGGAGCACATCGAGCAGGCGGGCGTTCACTCCGGCGACTCCGCCTGTTCTCTGCCAGCGTACACCCTGAGCCAGGAGATCCAGGACGTGATGCGCCAGCAGGTGCAGAAGCTGGCCTTCGAGTTGCAGGTTCGCGGTCTGATGAACGTGCAGTTTGCGGTGAAAGACAACGAAGTCTACCTGATTGAAGTCAACCCGCGTGCGGCGCGTACCGTGCCGTTTGTCTCCAAAGCGACCGGCATCCCGCTGGCGAAAGTGGCGGCGCGCGTGATGGCGGGCCAGACGCTGGCACAGCAGGGCGTTACCAAAGAGATCATCCCACCGTACTACTCGGTGAAAGAAGTGGTTCTGCCGTTCAACAAATTCCCGGGCGTTGACCCGCTGTTAGGGCCAGAGATGCGCTCTACCGGGGAAGTGATGGGCGTGGGCCGCACCTTCGCAGAAGCGTTCGCCAAGGCGCAGCTGGGCAGCAGCTCCACCATGAAAAAATCGGGCCGTGCGCTGCTCTCCGTTCGCGAAGGCGACAAAGAGCGCGTGGTTGACCTGGCCGCCAAGCTGCTGAAACAGGGCTTTGAGCTGGATGCGACCCACGGCACGGCGATTGTGCTCGGCGAAGCGGGAATCAATCCACGTCTGGTGAACAAGGTGCATGAAGGTCGTCCGCACATTCAGGACCGTATCAAGAATGGCGAATACACCTACATCATCAACACCACCGAAGGGCGTCAGGCGATTGAGGACTCCAAGCTGATTCGCCGCAGCGCGCTTCAGTACAAAGTCCACTACGACACCACCCTGAACGGCGGTTTCGCCACGGCGATGGCGCTGAACGCGGATGCTACCGAGAAGGTGATTTCGGTGCAGGAAATGCACGCGCAGATTAGTAAGTAAGTTTGTATGCCCGGTGCCGTTCGGTTGCCGGGCATTCTCCCCCTCTTCGGAACCTTCTGGTTTTTCGACCGCATTCAGTGAGTTAGCCTAAGATTGTTAGGTCACTAACCAAATTCAACTGAGAGCAGGGGAAAACACCATGCAAAATAAACTACTGATCGCCTCCATTTTTGCTGCAACAGCGATGTTCACCGTGGCGGGCTGTTCGTCTAATCAGGCCGTCAAAACCACCGATGGCAAAACGATCGTGACCGACGGGAAACCGCAGGTCGATGACGATACCGGTCTGGTGTCATACAAAAACGCTGAAACCGGTAAAACCGAGCAGATTAACCGTAATGAGGTTAAATCGATGGGCGAGCTGGATAACTAATTCAGAATTTCCATACCGCCTTGTCAATAATATTCGCTATTAGCCTGATGAATAACTGACTACACTCTTTTGAGAAAAGTAGACAGAAAAACATCAGGCTAATTCATGATTTTAATCATTTACGCGCATCCTTATCCGCATCATTCACATGCGAATAAGCGGATGCTTGAACAGGCAAGGACGCTGGACGGAGTGGAGATTCGCTCCCTCTATCAACTCTATCCCGATTTCAATATTGATATTGCTGCCGAGCAGGAGGCCATCTCGCGCGCCGACCTGATCGTCTGGCAACATCCGATGCAGTGGTACAGCACGCCTCCGCTTCTCAAACTCTGGATCGACAAAGTCTTTTCCCACGGCTGGGCCTACGGTCACAACGGCAACGCCCTGAAGGGCAAGAGCCTGATGTGGGCCGTGACCACCGGCGGCGGTGAAAGCCACTTTGATATCGGCGCCTTCCCCGGATTTGACGTGCTTGCCCAGCCGCTTCAGGCGACCGCGATTTACTGCGGGCTGAACTGGCTTCCCCCTTTCGCGATGCACTGCACCTTTGTCTGCGACGACGAAACCTTACAGGCGCAGGCGCGCCACTATAAGCAACGCCTGCTGGCGTGGCAGGAGGCTCACAATGGATAGCCATACGCTAATACAGGCGCTGATCTACCTCGGCGCGGCGGCGCTGATCGTTCCCGTTGCGGTTCGCCTCGGGCTGGGATCGGTGCTTGGCTATCTGATTGCCGGGTGCGTGATCGGGCCGTGGGGCTTCCGCCTGGTGACCGACGCCGAGTCTATCCTCCACTTCGCGGAGATCGGCGTGGTGCTGATGCTGTTTGTTATTGGCCTGGAGCTGGATCCGCAGCGTTTATGGAAGTTGCGCGCCTCGGTCTTTGGCGGCGGCGCGCTGCAAATGGCGGCCTGCGGTCTGCTGCTGGGCGGGTTCTGTATCCTGCTGGGCATGGAGTGGAAGGTAGCGGAGCTGATCGGCATGACGCTGGCGCTCTCCTCAACCGCCATCGCCATGCAGGCGATGAATGAACGCAATCTGACGGTTTCCCAGATGGGGCGCAGCGCCTTCTCGGTGCTGCTGTTCCAGGATATCGCGGCGATCCCGCTGGTGGCGATGATCCCGCTGCTGGCGGCAAGCGGTGCCTCAACCACGCTGGGCGCGTTCGGCCTGTCGGCGCTGAAGGTGGCGGGCGCGCTGGCGCTGGTGATCCTGCTGGGACGTTACGTTACCCGTCCGCTGCTGCGCTTTGTTGCCCGCTCGGGGCTGCGCGAAGTGTTCAGCGCCGTGGCCCTGTTCCTGGTGTTTGGCTTCGGCCTGCTGCTGGAAGAGGCCGGGCTGTCGATGGCGATGGGGGCATTTCTGGCGGGCGTTCTGCTGGCAAGCTCCGAATACCGCCACGCCCTGGAAAGCGATATCGAGCCGTTTAAAGGCCTGCTGTTAGGGCTATTCTTCATCGGCGTGGGGATGTCTATCGACTTCGGCACGCTGGTGACGCACCCGCTGCGCATCATCATTCTGCTGGTGGGCTTCCTGGTTATCAAAATGGCGATGCTGTGGCTGATCGCGCGTCCGCTGAAGGTGCCGAACAAGCAGCGATTCTGGTTTGCGGCGCTGCTGGGGCAGGGAAGTGAGTTTGCCTTCGTGGTCTTCGGGGCCGCGCAGATGGCGAACGTGCTCGATCCGGAGTGGGCGAAAGCCCTGACTCTGGCGGTGGCGCTGTCGATGGCCGCGACGCCGATCCTGCTGGTTCTGCTGACGCGTCTGGAAAAATCCAGCAGCGGGCAAGAGCGTGAAGCGGATGAAATCGACGAAGAGCAGCCGAGGGTGATCATCGCCGGGTTTGGCCGTTTCGGGCAGATCGCCGGCCGTTTACTGCTCTCCAGCGGCGTGAAGATGGTCATTCTCGATCACGATCCTGACCACGTTGATACCCTGCGTAAATTCGACATGAAGGTCTTCTACGGCGATGCGACCCGCGTCGATCTGCTGGAGTCTGCCGGTGCGGCGAAAGCGGAAGTGTTGATTAACGCCATCGACGATCCGCAGGCGAGTATGCAGCTGGTGGAGCTGGCAAAAGAGCACTTCCCGCATCTGACGATCATCTCCCGCGCGCGCGATGTGGATCATTACATCCTGCTGCGCCAGGCCGGGGTGGTCGCGCCCGAGCGTGAAACCTTTGAAGGGGCGATTAAATCAGGTCGAATGGCGCTGGAAAGTCTGGGGCTGGGTGCGTATGAAGCTCGCGAGCGCGCTGACCTGTTCCGCCGCTTCAATACCGATATGGTGGAGGAGATGGTGGCGATGGCGGGCAGCTCGGATTCAGAATTTGCCGCCGTCTTTAAACGGACCAGTACCATGCTGACGGAAATCATTAATGAAGACCGTAACCACCTTTCGCTGGTGCAGCGTCATGGCTGGCAAGGCACGGAAGAGGGCAAGCATACCGGTGACCCGGCGGACGAGCCGGAGCGTAAACCCACCGCGTGAAGTGGGGTTGCCAGCAATATTAAAAAATTTCGCTTTCTTTACCCTGCCGCCAGTCGACGAAAGATTAAGCTTTCCGTATAGTGGCGGCAATTTTTTGCATCCGGGAATTTTTCAATGATCAGTCTGATTGCAGCGCTGGCGGTAGATCGCGTTATCGGTATGGAAAACGCCATGCCGTGGAACCTGCCTGCCGATCTCGCATGGTTTAAACGTACTACGTTAAACAAGCCGGTAGTGATGGGCCGCCTGACCTGGGAGTCGATTGGTCGTCCATTGCCGGGCCGTAAGAATATCGTAATCAGTAGCCAGCCGGGCACTGACGATCGCGTCGAGTGGGTAAAGTCGGTGGACGAGGCGATTGCCGCCTGCGGTGATGCCGAAGAGATTATGGTGATCGGTGGTGGCCGCGTGTACGAGCAGTTCCTGCCAAAAGCGCAGAAGCTGTATCTGACCCACATTGATGCAGAAGTGGAAGGAGATACCCATTTCCCGGATTACGATCCGGACGAGTGGGAATCCGTTTTCAGCGAATTCCACGACGCTGACGAGCAAAACTCGCACAGCTACTGCTTCGAAATTCTGGAACGTCGCTAAACGTTTTACCCCTCACCCTGGCTGCATTAAGTCCCCTCTCCCCTTTGGGGAGAGGGTTAGGGTGAGGGGAAATTATTCAGGAGGCGACCGCCTCATCTCCCCCTAAGTTAAGCTGTCGATTAGACGGCTGCACAAAGTAAGTCTTATCTTCCCAGCGCAGGCAGGTTAAATCCCCGCCCCAGCAGCATCCCGTATCCAGACCGTAAATGCCTTCCGGCGTGCCTTTGCCCTCCAGCGACGCCCAGTGTCCAAACACCACGCTGTATTCGCGGGTGACAGGCCCGGGGATCGCAAACCAGGGTTTCAGCGGGGCGGGCGCGTTTTCCGGCGTGTCTTTGCAGTACATATCCAGCTGCCCGTTCGGGAAGCAGTAGCGCATCCGCGTGAAGGCGTTCGTGATAAAACGCAGACGCGCCAGACCGCTGAGATCCTCACTCCAGTTGTTCGGCATATCGCCGTACATTGCGTCGAGGAAGAAGGGATAGGAGTCGCTTGCCAGCACCGCTTCTGCATCGCGCGCGCAGGTTTTTGCCGTGTCGAGATCCCACTGCGGGGTGATCCCGGCGTGGGCCATGACCAGCTTTTTCTCTTCGTCCACCTGGAGCAGCGGCTGGCGACGCAGCCAGTTGAGAAGATCGTCGGCGTCCGGCGCTTCCAGCAGAGGTGAGAGGCGATCTTTTGGCTTATTACGGCTGATCCCGGCGAACACCGCCAGCAGATGCAGATCGTGATTGCCCAGCACCATGCGCACGCTGTCGCCCAGCGATTTGACGAAGCGCAGCACGTCAAGCGAGCCAGGACCGCGCGCCACTAAATCGCCCGTTAGCCAGAGGGTATCCTGGCCTGGCGTGAAGTCGACCTGCTTTAACAATGCGATCAGTTCATCGTAGCAACCGTGAACGTCGCCAATCAGATATGTTGACATTGGATTAGTGAATGAGTGTGGTTACGGCAAGACGGAACACAGGAATAGCAATGCGGAAGGCATTGCCGTCGGCGTCGACCATTTCATAATGGCCTTGCATCGTTCCCATCGGCGTTTCGATAACCGCGCCGCTGGTGTATTGATACTCTTCGCCAGGGGCGATGTGCGGCTGTTCGCCGACAACACCTTCACCCTGAACTTCGATTTCGCGGCCATTGCCGTTAGTGATAAGCCAGTAGCGCCCGAGCAGCTGAACGGGCATCCGCCCCAGATTGCGAATGGTCACGGTGTAAGCAAAAACATAGCGCTCTTCGTCCGGTGTGGATTGAGACTCGATATAGACGCTTTGTACCTGAACACATACGCGGGGCGAATCAATCATGGCTTAGCTCTCCTTCGGCGGCGCATTGTCGCTAATGTAATTAGCCAGCTTGCAGTACTGCTCAACGGAAATGTTTTCTGCGCGCATTGCCGGGTCGATGCCCAGCTCTGCCAACACGTCAACGGTAAACGAGTTACTGAGGCTGTTGCGGATCGTTTTACGACGCTGGTTAAAGGCTTCTGTGGTGATGCGGCTCAGCACGCGCAGGTCTTTGACCGTGTGCGGCATCGTTTTATGCGGCACCAGACGCACAACCGCAGAGTCGACTTTCGGCGGTGGCGTGAACGCGGTCGGTGGCACTTCAAGGACCGGGATCACGTTGCAATAATATTGCGCCATCACGCTTAAACGACCATACGCTTTACTGTTCGGCCCTGCAACCAGACGGTTAACCACCTCTTTTTGCAGCATGAAGTGCATGTCGGCAATGGCATCAGTATAGCTAAACAGGTGGAACATCAGCGGCGTGGAGATGTTATACGGCAGGTTGCCGAACACGCGCAGCGGCTGGCCCATTTTCTCTGACAGTTCGCCAAAGTTCATGGTCATGGCATCCTGCTGATAAATAGTCAGCTTTGGCCCCAGGAACGGGTGCGTTTGCAGGCGCGCGGCCAGATCGCGGTCCAGTTCGATGACCGTCAGTTCGTCAAGACGCTCGCCGACCGGCTCGGTCAGCGCGGCAAGACCCGGGCCGATTTCGACCATCGCCTGGCCTTTCTGCGGATTAATGGCAGCAACGATACTGTCGATCACAAACCGATCGTTGAGGAAGTTTTGCCCGAAACGTTTACGGGCTAAGTGGCCCTGATGGACTCGATTAGTCATTGAGTATTAACAATCATTTTGATGGCGAGATTAAGCGCCGTAATAAAACTGCCGACATCCGCTTTCCCCTGGCCTGCCAGATCCAGCGCAGTACCGTGGTCAACGGACGTTCGAATAAAGGGTAAACCGAGCGTGATGTTCACGCCTCGGCCAAAGCCCTGGTATTTTAGCACGGGCAGACCCTGATCGTGGTACATCGCGAGCACGGCGTCGGCATTATCCAGGTATTTGGGCTGGAAAAGGGTATCCGCAGGCAGCGGCCCGCTGAGGTTCATCCCCTTTGCCCGCATGTCGTTGAGCACCGGAATGATGGTGTCGATCTCTTCCGTGCCCATATGCCCGCCTTCACCCGCGTGCGGATTCAGGCCGCAAACCAGAACGTGCGGCTGCTTAATGCCGAACTTCGTTTGCAGGTCATGATGCAAAATCTCGATGATGTCGCGAAGCAGCTCAGGCGTGATGGCATCGGGAATGGCCCTGATCGGCAGATGCGTGGTCACCAGCGCAACGCGCATCGCCTCGGTTGCCAGCATCATCACCACTTTAGGGCTGTGCGAACGCTCTTCAAAGAACTCGGTATGTCCGGTAAAGGGAATACCGGCTTCGTTGATCACGCCTTTGTGTACTGGCCCGGTGATCAGCGCGGCGAACTCGCCGTTCAGACAACCGTCACAGGCGCGGGCAAGGGTGTCGACAACATAGTGGCCGTTTTCGGTGCTGAGCTGTCCCGGCACAACGGGCGTACGAAGGGGAACAGAAAGAAGGGTGAGCGTACCGGCCTGCTGCGGCGCGGGCTGTTGGCCTTCAACGTAGGGGAGTAGCGTTAAAGGCAGACCGAGCAAATTTGCCCGGTCTGTTAACAGTGTTGCATCAGCGCAGACGACCAGCTCCACCGGCCAGCTGCGCTGGGCGAGCTGGACGACGAGGTCGGGACCAATCCCGGCGGGTTCGCCGGGAGTGATAACAACACGATGTTGTTTCATTAGTTGCTCAGTATTTTCACGTAAGCGCTGGCGCGTTGTTCCTGCATCCAGGTTGCCGCTTCTTCAGAGAATTTACGGTTAAACAGCATACGGTAGGCTCTGTCTTTCTGCGCCGCGTCGGTTTTATCCACGTTGCGGGTATCCATCAGCTGAATCAGGTGCCAGCCGAAGGAAGAGTGTACCGGCGCGCTCATCTGGCCTTTGTTCAGACGCATCAGCGCATCGCGGAAGGCAGGATCGTAGATGTCTGCCGCAGCCCAGCCCAAATCACCACCCTGGTTAGCAGAGCCTGGATCCTGGGAGAACTCTTTTGCCGCCTTGTCGAAGGTGGTTTTACCGCTCTTGATGTCAGCCGCAATCTGTTCCAGCTTCACGCGAGCCTGATCGTCGGTCATGATTGGCGACGGCTTCAGGAGAATGTGGCGCGCATGAACTTCCGTGACGGAGATGTTCTGGCTCTGGCCACGCAGATCGTTCACCTTCAGGATGTGGAAGCCCACGCCTGAACGGATAGGCCCGATGATGTCGCCTTTCTTCGCTGTGCTCAGCGCCTGAGCAAAGATAGACGGCAGCTCCTGGATACGACCCCAGCCCATCTGGCCGCCTTTCAGCGCCTGCTGGTCAGCAGAGTAGGTAATCGCCAGCTTGCCGAAGTCATCGCCGTTACGCGCCTGATCGACGATAGAACGCGCCTGGCTTTCCGCTTCCGCGGCCTGATCGGACGTTGGGTTTTCCGGCAGTGGGATCAGAATGTGGCTCAGGTTCAGCTCGGTGCTGGCATCGTTCTGACTGCCCACCTGCTTCGCCAGCGCATCCACTTCCTGCGGCAGGATGGTTACGCGACGACGCACTTCGTTGTTACGCACTTCCGAGATCAGCATCTCTTTGCGGATCTGGTTGCGGTAGGTCGGGTAGCTGATGCCGTCATAGGCCAGACGGCTGCGCATCTGATCCAGAGACATGTTGTTCTGCTTCGCAATGTTCGCGATGGCCTGATCGAGCTGCTCGTCGGAGATCTTCACGCCCATTTTTTGACCCATTTGCAGTACGATCTGATCCATGATCAGACGCTCCAGGATCTGGTGGCGCAGCGTGTTGTCATCAGGAAGCTGCTGACCTGCCTGGCCTGAATTGAGCTTCACGGATTTCATCAAACCGTCAACGTCACTTTCAAGCACTACGCCGTTGTTAACCACAGCGGCGACTTTATCGACAACCTGGGGGGCCGCGAAGCTGGTATTCGCAACCATAGCGACACCCAGAAGCAGCGTTTTCCAGTTCTTCATACTTTTTCCATTTCAATTAACCGCAGAGCGGATTACGTTGTAAATCAAGCACATTACAAGGAGCTACGGTACGGCAGAATGTTCGAGCGCAGCATCTGCTGCGTGCCCAGACCGTAGTTGGAACTCAGGCCGCGCAACTCGATATTAAAGCCAATCACGTTATCGTATTCGCTTTGATTATTTTTGGTATCCCAGCCGTTAAGCTTGCGTTCGTATCCGACGCGCAGCGCGTAACAGCAGGAGTTGTATTGCAGCCCTAACATCTGGTCTGCCGCTTTATTCGCATTGGTATCGAAGTAGTACGCTCCGACGATCGACCAGCGATCGGCGATCGGCCAGCTTGCGACTGCACCCACCTGCGAGATGCCATCTTTATACTGTGGTCTGGTCCAGGTCGTATCACTGCTGTTTTTCGGCAGCGTCGCCTGAATGTATTCCGGGCTGGCATAACGATAGTTCAGCTGAAGCAGTCGGTCTTCATCGCGACGGTATTCGATAGTCGCGCTACTGTTCGCAACGTTGTCCAGACGAGTGTCGTACTGCACGCCACCGCGCAGACCCCAGCGGTCCGTCATACGCCAGTAGGTATCACCGGCCCAGACGACGGAACCTGTCTTATCGTTATCTTCCCATTGGATATTTTGCTCATCCCCCGTGCGTGATTCGGTGAAATAGTAGATTTGACCAACAGAAACGTTAAAACGTTCAACGGCGGCGTCATCATAAACACGCGTGGTCACACCGGTGGTGAGCTGGTTCGCTGAGGCAATACGGTCAAGACCGCCGTATGTGCGGTCGCGGAACAGGCCGCTGTAGTCAGATTGCAGCAGCGAAGAGTCGTAGTTGTTAATATTGCTTTGATCGCGATACGGCACGTACAGGTACTGCATACGCGGTTCGAGCGTCTGGGTATAGCCGTCGGCCAGCAGGCCCATATCACGTTCGAAAATGAGCTTACCGTCCATTTTGAACTGTGGCAGCGTGCGGCTTACCGACTCTTCCAGGTCCGTTTTATTGCTCGGGTTCGCGTTATAGCTCTCAATGTTTTTCTGCTGATAGTGGGTGGCCATCAGCTTGGCTTCGGTATTCAGACTCGCCCAGTCGTTGGACCACGGCAGGTTGATGGTCGGCTCAATGTGAAGACGCGTGGCTTCCGGCATATCGGAATTGGTGTTCACGAAATGGACCGCCTGCGCGTAAACGCGGGTATCAAACGGACCTACGTCGTTCTGGTACCAGTTCACGTCGAGCTGCGGCTCGGCACCGTAGGTGCTGCTGGTCTGGTTGCTGAAGACCTGGAACTGCTTGGTCGACACCGTGGCGTTGAAGTTCTCAATGGCGTAGCCCGCGCTGAATTTCTGCGTCGCGTAGCCGTCGGTACTTGAACCGTATTTGGTATCGAAATCGTTGAAGTAGGTCGAGTCGCTGACTTTGGTGTAGTCAATGTTAAAGCGCCAGACCTGATCCATCACCCCGGCGTGACGCCAGTAGAACAGCCAGCGGTGACGGTCGTCGCCCGACGGGTTGTTGGTAGTATCGTCTTTATAGACGTTATCCGATGGCAGATAGTCGAACTCCATCAGCCCCGTACCTGCCTGCGTCAGGTAGCGGAATTCGTTTTCCCACATGATGTTGCCGCGCTTGTGGATATAGTGCGGCGTGATCGTGGCGTCCATGTTGGGCGCAATGTTCCAGTAATACGGCAGGTAGAACTCGAAATAGTTCGTGGTGCTGTATTTGGCATTGGGGATCAGGAAGCCGGAGCGGCGTTTGTCGCCAACCGGTAATTGCAGGTATGGGCTATAGAAAACGGGCACCGGGCCGAGTTTGAAACGCGCGTTCCAGATCTCCGCCACTTGCTCTTCGCGGTCGTGGATAACTTCGCTACCTACCACGCTCCAGGTGTTTGAACCCGGCAGACAGGAGGTGAAAGAGCCGTTTTCCAGAATGGTATAGCGGTTTTCGCCGCGCTGCTTCATCAGGTCTGCATCACCGCGCCCCTGACGGCCGACCATCTGGTAATCACCTTCCCAGACGTTCGTATCTTTGGTGTTCAGGTTTGACCAGGCTTTCGGACCTTTCAGGATGACCTGATTGTCGTCGTAGTGCACATTACCCAGTGCATCCACCGTTCGTACCGGCTCGGCCGCGCCTTCGGGCTGCTTCTGGTGCAATTGCACTTCGTCGGCCTGCAAACGGCTGTTGCCCTGGTTAATATCCACATTGCCGGTAAAGGTGGCATTTTCTGGATAAGTCCCTTTTGAACTGTCGGCGGTAATGGTTACCGGCAAGCTATTTGTATCACCCTTTACCAGCGGGCGATTGTAGCTTGGGACGCCAAGCATACACTGCGAGGCGAGATCGGCTGCCAGCCCCTGATGGCTATACAGGGCGGTGCCAATCATTGTGGCCAGGAGGGTGGGGATACGTTTTTTCATACGTTGTATTTATTGTTCCGTCATCAGTGGCTACGGCTTACAAACGCTCAGAGACTAACTTACTCATCAGCGCAGTACCAGCGTTAATCCTGCCCGTTTGCGTGCCAGAGTGTTAGGCTCGCTATCGAATGACGAGTATGATAATGCAAATTATAGGCGATGTCCCTCAATTGACCGTGGCTCGACCACTGTAATGATGGCGTTACGTCGAACCAGGAACATGACCATTCGGGGAGTATATGCAGTATTGGGGTAAAATAATCGGCGTGGCGTTCGCCATTATGATGGGCGCAGGGTTCTGGGGGATTGTTCTCGGCCTCATTATTGGTCACATGTTTGATAAGGCGCGCAGCCGTAAAATGGCCTGGTTTGCCAACCAGCGCGAGCGCCAGTCACTCTTTTTCTCCACCACGTTTGAGGTGATGGGGCACTTAACCAAGTCAAAAGGGCGTGTGACAGAAGCGGATATCCAGGTCGCCAGCGTATTCATGGACAGAATGAATCTGCACGGTGAATCGCGACTGGCGGCGCAAAATGCGTTTCGTATCGGTAAAGCCGATAACTATCCGCTGCGCGGAAAAATGCGCCAGTTCCGCAGCATTTGCTTCGGACGTTTTGATTTAATTCGGATGTTTCTGGAAATCCAGATCCAGGCAGCGTTCGCCGACGGCTCGCTGCACCCCAACGAGCGCGACGTGCTGTACGTGATTGCCGAAGAGCTAGGCATCTCCCGAATGCAGTTCGACCAGTTCCTGCGCATGATGCAGGGCGGCGCGCAGTTTGGCGGCGGCTATCAGCAACAGCACTCCTCCGGCGGTGGCTGGCAGCAGGCGCAGCGCGGCCCGACTCTGGAAGATGCCTGTAACGTTCTTGGCGTGAAGCCGACGGACGACGCCACGACCATCAAGCGTGCCTACCGTAAGCAGATGAGCGAACATCACCCGGACAAGCTGGTGGCGAAAGGGTTACCGCCAGAGATGATGGAGATGGCGAAGCAGAAAGCCCAGGAAATTCAGAAAGCCTACGAGCTGATAAAAGAGCAGAAAGGTTTTAAATAAGAAAAGGCCCGACATGTCGGGCCTTTTTTTTCAGAAATCCACCGGCGCTTTGAACGTCATGGCATTGCCAAAAACCGGATGGGTAATGGTGAGCGTCTGGGCATGAAGTTGCAGACGCGGCGCTAACGCCAGCGCCTCTGGCGGGGCGTAGAACCTGTCCCCCAGAATCGGGTGGCCCAGGGCGAGCATATGCACGCGCAGCTGGTGCGAGCGCCCGGTGATCGGCTTAAGCAAGACGCGCGCGGTGTTATCCGGCGCATACTCCAGCACCTCATACTCGGTCTGCGCGGATTTGCCGGTTTCATAGCACACCTTCTGCTTAGGCCGGTTCGGCCAGTCGCAAATCAGCGGTAAATCCACCAGCCCTTCCTCCTGCGCCGGGTGCCCCCAGACGCGAGCCACGTACTGCTTTTTCGGCTCGCGCTCGCGGAACTGCCGCTTTAGCTCGCGCTCCGCCTCTTTGTTCAGCGCCACCACAATCACGCCGCTGGTGGCCATGTCCAGACGATGCACCGACTCGGCCTGCGGAAAATCACGCTGAATGCGCGTCATCACGCTGTCTTTGTGCTCGTCCAGACGCCCCGGCACGGACAACAAACCGCTGGGCTTATTGACCACCATAATGTGCTCATCCTGATACAGAATGACCAGCCAGGGATCCGTCGGTGGATTGTAGGGCTCCATTACCATCTTGCGCTCCGCTTACTGATGGGTCACAACGATAAGACGCAGCGCATCCAGACGCCAGCCGGCCTGATCCAGGCTCTCCAGCACCTGCTGGCGGTTGCTTTCAATCGCCGCAAGTTCATCGTCACGAATGTTCGGGTTCACCGCCTTCAGCGCTTCCAGACGGGAGAGCTCGGCAGAGAGTTTCTCGTCCGCTTCGCTGCGCGCCGCGTCAATCAGCGCGCGCGCCGCTTTCTCAATCTGGCCTTCGCCCAGTTGCAGAATGGCGTGAACGTCCTGCTGCACGGCGTTGACCAGCTTGCTTCCCGTGTGGCGGTTCACCGCGCTCAGCTGACGGTTAAAGCTTTCAAACTCAACCTGGGCGGCAAGGTTCGTGCCGTTTTTATCCAGCAGCAGACGCACGGGCGTTGGCGGCAGGAAGCGGGTCAGCTGAAGCTGTTTCGGTGCCTGGGCTTCCACCACGTAGATCAGCTCAACCAGCAGCGTACCCACCGGCAGCGCCTTGTTTTTCAACAGGGAGATGGTGCTGCTGCCGGTATCGCCGGAGAGGATCAGATCCAGACCGTTGCGGATCAGCGGGTGTTCCCAGGTGATGAACTGCGCATCTTCGCGGGAGAGCGCCACATCACGCTCAAAGGTGATGGTGCAGCCGTCTTCCGGCAGGCCAGGGAAGTCCGGCACCAGCATGTGGTCGGACGGGGTCAGGACGATCATGTTCTCACCGCGATCGTCCTGGTTGATCCCGACGATATCGAACAGGTTCATGGAGAAGCTGATCAGGCTGGTATCGTCGTCCTGCTCTTCAATGCTTTCAGCCAGCGCCTGCGCTTTTTCGCCGCCGTTGGAGTGGATCTCCAGCAGACGGTCGCGGCCCTGCTCCAGCTGTGCCTTCAGCGCGTCGTGCTGCTCGCGGCAGGTTTTGATCAGATCGTCAAACCCGTCGGTCTCTTCCGGGGACGCCAGATAGTTAATCAGCTCGCCGTGAACCCGATCGTAAATGGTGCGACCGGTCGGGCAGGTATGTTCAAACGCGTCCAGACCTTCGTGATACCAGCGAACCAGCACGGACTGGGCGGTTTTTTCCAGGAACGGAACGTGGATCTGAATATCGTGCGCCTGGCCGATACGATCCAGACGACCGATACGCTGCTCGAGCAGATCCGGGTTAAACGGCAGATCGAACATCACCAGGTTGCTGGCAAACTGGAAGTTACGGCCTTCAGAACCGATTTCGGAACACAGCAGAACCTGCGCGCCGCTGTCCTCTTCCCCGAACCAGGCCGCCGCGCGGTCACGCTCAACGATGGACATGCCTTCGTGGAACACCGCCGCGCGAATACCTTCACGCTCGCGCAGCACCTGTTCCAGCTGGAGCGCGGTGGCCGCTTTGGCGCAGATCACCAGCACTTTCTGGGAGCGGTGTGCGGTCAGGTAGCCCATCAGCCACTCAACGCGCGGATCGAAGTTCCACCATGTGCCGGTATCGCCTTCGAATTCCTGATAAATCTGCTCCGGGTAGAGCATGTCGCGCGCGCGCTCTTCCGCCGTTTTACGCGCACCCATAATGCCGGAGACTTTAATCGCCGTTTGATACTGGGTCGGCAGCGGCAGCTTGATGGTGTGCAGTTCGCGTTTCGGGAAGCCTTTCACGCCGTTACGGGTGTTGCGGAACAGCACGCGGCTGGTGCCGTGGCGATCCATCAGCATGTCGATCAGCTCCTGACGCGCGGAGCCTGCGTTATCGCTGTCGCTGTTAGCGGCCTGAAGCAGCGGCTCGATATCCTGCTCGCCAATCAGCTCGCTCAGGGTATTGAGCTCGTCGTTAGACAGGTGTTTGCCCGCCAGCAGTAGCGCCACGGCGTCCGCTACCGGACGGTAATTTTTTTGCTCTTCCACGAACTGTTCAAAGTCGTGGAAACGGTTTGGATCCAGCAGGCGCAGACGCGCAAAGTGGCTCTCCAGACCGAGCTGTTCCGGCGTTGCGGTCAGCAGCAGGACGCCCGGCACGTGTTCGGCAAGCTGTTCGATCGCCATGTATTCACGGCTTGGGGCGTCAAGGCTCCACACCAGATGGTGCGCTTCATCGACGACCATCAGATCCCACTCGGCTTCGCACAGGTGCTCAAGACGCTGCTTGCTGCGGCGCACGAAGTCCAGCGAGCAGATCACCAGCTGTTCGGTTTCGAACGGGTTATCGGCGTCGTGCTGGGCTTCGGCGTAGCGCTCGTCATCAAACAGGGAGAAGCGCAGGTTGAAGCGGCGCAGCATTTCGACCAGCCACTGGTGTTGCAGCGTTTCAGGCACGACGATCAGCACGCGCTCGGCAGCGCCGGAGAGCAGCTGTTGATGCAGGATCATGCCCGCTTCGATGGTTTTACCCAGGCCCACTTCGTCTGCCAGCAGCACGCGAGGCGCGTGGCGACGGCCCACGTCATGGGCGATATTCAGCTGGTGCGGGATAAGGCTGGTACGCTGACCGCGCAGGCCGCTCCACGGCATACGGTACTGTTCACTCTGGAACTTACGCGCGCGATAGCGCAGTGAAAAGCGGTCCATGCGGTCGATTTGCCCGGCGAACAGGCGGTCCTGCGGCTTGCTGAAGACCAGTTTGCTGTCGAGCAACACTTCACGCAGGATGACGTTGGTTTCTTCCGTATCCAGACGGGTACCAATGTAGGCGAGCAGTCCATTCTCTTCTTTTACGTCTTCAACCTTCAGCTGCCAGCCGTCGTGGCTGGTAACGGTGTCGCCCGGGTTAAACATGACGCGGGTAACAGGGGAGTCATTGCGAGCGTACAGGCGGTTTTCACCGGTAGCAGGGAACAGAAGAGTCACCATGCGCGGATCCAGCGCTACAACAGTTCCTAATCCAAGTTCGCTTTCTGTATCGCTGATCCAGCGTTGACCAAGTGTAAAAGGCATATATGTTCGGCTCTAATCTTTAATTGCAGGCAATAGTTCGACCGCCGTCAGAAATGACGGCCATCGAAAAATGGGTCCGGGAATGGAAAGGGCGCTATGGTACTGGATGGCAACGGTTTCGTCACGCGTCAAAATAGCCCCAGTTGCCCTGTCACTAGTGTAGCAAAGTCGTCGTCAATGAAAGGCAAAATTCCATCCGCGACGGGCTGAAGCTGACGCGTCAGATAATGGTCATAGTCAAGGGGCGATTGCCGATAATCCAGCGGTTCCGGGCCGTTAGTGGTCCAGAGATATTTAATGGTGCCCCGATTTTGATACTGCGGCGCGCGGCCTCGTCGCACGTTCTCTTCGTCCGCCAGACGCGCTGCCCGCACGTGGGGCGGGACGTTGCGCTGATACTCCGCCAGCGGGCGGCGCAGGCGCTTGCGGTAGACTAATTGATCGTCCAGCTCGCCCGCCATCAGCTGCGCGATAGTTTCGCGCACGTAGTCCTGATAGGGCTCATTGCGAAACACCCGCAGATAGAGCGTTTGCTGGAACTGCTGCGCCAGCGGAGTCCAGTCGGTGCGCACCGTTTCCAGGCCCTTGAACACCATGCGCTGGGCGTCGCCTTCCTGAATCAACCCTGCATAGCGCTTCTTGCTGCCCTGATCCGTTCCGCGAATGGTGGGCATCAAAAAGCGGGCAAAATGGGTTTCAAACTCCAGCTCCAGGGCGCTGGTTAAGCGCTCATTTTGCAAATGGGTTTGCCACCAGTCGTTAACAAACACAACCAGCTCTCTGCCAATGCGGGCGGCGTCCTCTTCGCTGTGCGCCTCTTTGAGCCACACGAAGGTAGAGTCGGTATCGCCATAAATGACGTCATAGCCCCGGGACTCAATCAGCGCTTTGGTCTGGCGCATGATCTCATGTCCGCGCATGGTAATAGATGACGCCAGACGCGGGTCGAAGAAGCGGCAGGCGCTGGTGCCGAGCACGCCGTAAAAGGCGTTCATGATGATTTTCAGCGCCTGAGAGAGCGGCTTATTGCCCTGACGCTTGGCCTCGTCGCGCCCGTGCCAGATCTGCCCGACGATGTCAGGCAGGCAGTGCTTTTCACGCGAGAAACGCGCCCCGAGAAACCCTTCGGTGCTGTGGGCATCGTCCGGCTGCGCCATGCCTTCCACCAGGCCCACCGGGTCGATCAGGAAGGTGCGGATAATCGACGGGTAGAGGCTTTTGTAGTCCAGCACCAGCACGGAATCGTACAGACCGGGGCGAGAATCCATCACGTACCCGCCGGGGCTGGCCTGCGGCGGGACTTCGCCGAGGTTTGGCGCCACGTATCCCGCCCGGTGCATACGCGGAAAATAAAGATGGCTAAATGCCGCCACCGAACCGCCGTGACGGTCAACCGCCAGGCCGTTTACCGTGGCGCGCTCCAGCAGAAACGGCATGATGTCGGTTTTGTGGAAAATCTGCGTCACCAGCTCGCAATCTTTCAGGTTATAGGTCGCCAGCGCCGGTTTGTCTTCGTTAAAGCGGCGGTCAATTTCGTCCATCCTGTCCCACGGATTGTCGATGGATTTGCCCTCGCCGAGCAGCTCTCGCGAGACCGCCTCCAGCGAGAAGGACGAAAAGTTCCAGAACGCCGATTTCAGCGCCTCGATGCCGTCGATAATCAACCGCCCGTTGGCCTGCGCGAAGAAGACGCCATTTTTAAAACCGTGCTCGCGCCATTCGAGTTCAGCGTTACCGCGCCCGAGCACCAGCGGAATGCGGTAGCGTTCGGCATGTTTTTGCAGCACGCGCAGGTCAAACTGCACCACGTTCCAGCCGATCAGCACATCGGGATCGTGTTCAGCAAACCACTGATTGAGCTTTTCCAGCAGCTGCGGGCGGCTGTTAACGTACTCCAGATGAAAATCGAGCGTTGACGCATCGCCGTTTGGCGGCCCGAGCATATAGACTACCCGCTGCCCGCAGCCTTCAAGGCCGATGCAGTAAAGCTCCCCGTGGCGGGTGGTTTCGATATCCAGCGATACCCATTTGAGCGGCGGACGGTAGTGGGGATTGGGTTTCAGTCGCGCGTTCACCAGCCTGTCGCCCTGCGCGGTGCCATCAACCCAGACCGGCGCGGTGATAAAACGCTCCATCAGAAAACGTTCGGGCGGGCGAACGTCGGCTTCGTATAAGGTCACGCCCGCTTCGCGCAGCAGTTTTTCATAGCGCATCAGCTGGCGGTGAGCGCGGCAGTACAGGCCGTAAACCGGCTGGCGGTGGAAGTCTTTCAGCTCAAGGGGCGTAATGCGCCAGCCGTTCTCGCCGCGCAGCAGCTGTTTTACCTTCTCGACGTGCGTTTCCGGGATAAAGGCCACGGACTCCTGCGGCGGCAGCGTGACGTTCAGCGGGCCGTTGTCGGTCGCCAGCCAGAACTCAACTTCTGTCCCCTGAGGAGTGTCCCGCCAGTGCCGGGTCAGTAAAAAGCCTTCTTGCGCCTGCGTCACGCTGTGTACCTGTCATAAAAAACCAGGCGTAATTATAGCCTGGTAAAGGGGATTTTGCTGGGTTTTTATACAGGTGTGTTTTTTTGCCGGATGACGCTGCGCTTATCCGGCCTACAGGTTTCGCAGGCCTCATAAGCGTAGCGCCACCGGGCGATATCTTACTGCCCGTAATACGCCTTCGCCCCGTGCTTGCGCAGATAATGCTTATCCAGCAGGGTTTGCTGCATATCCGGCAGCTGTGGCGCGAGCTGGCGGCAGAAGATCCCCATATAGGCGACCTCCTCAAGCACGATGGCGTTATGCACCGCGTCTTCCGCGTTTTTGCCCCAGGCAAACGGGCCGTGGGAGTGAACCAATACGCCCGGCATTTGCGCCGCGTCGATCCCCTGTTTTTCGAAGGTTTCGACAATCACGTTTCCGGTTTCCCATTCGTACTCGCCGTTAATCTCCGCATCGGTCATCAGGCGCGTGCAGGGGATGGTGCCGTAAAAGTAGTCCGCATGGGTGGTGCCGGTCGCCGGGATAGACTGGCCCGCCTGCGCCCAGATGGTGGCGTGGCGCGAATGGGTGTGGACGATGCCGCCGATGGACGGGAATGACCGGTAGAGCAGGCGATGGGTCGGCGTATCGGAGGAGGGCTTTTTGGTGCCTTCCACCACGTCGCCGGTTTCGATGCTCACCACCACCATATCTTCGGCGGTCATCACCGTGTAATCCACTCCGGAAGGCTTAATCACGAACACGCCTTTTTCGCGGTCAACGGCGCTGACGTTGCCCCAGGTGAGGGTCACAAGATTGTGTTTCGGCAGCGCCAGGTTCGCTTCAAGTACCTGACGTTTGAGATCTTCTAACATTGTTCTCTCCATGCCGGATGGCACCTTGCTTAGCAGGCCTACAGACCCGTAGGCCCGGTAAACGCAGCGCCACCGGGCATTCCGTGCTTTAGCGTTTTGAACCGTAATAGACTTCGTTCCAGCGCAGCGCGTCTTTGAAGGCTGGCAGGCGGGTGTCGTTATCGATGACGGTCAGCTCAATGTCGTGCAGCTCGGCGAACTGACGCATGTCGTTCAGATCCAGCGCGTGGCTGAAGACGGTGTGGTGCGCGCCGCCGGCCACGATCCAGGCTTCGGAGGCGGTTGGCAGATCCGGCTGGGCTTTCCACAGGGCGTTGGCCACCGGGAGATTTGGCAGGTCGTGCGGGGTTTCTACCGCATCCACGCAGTTCACCAGCAGGCGGAAACGATCGCCCAGGTCGATCAGGCTGGCGTTAATCGCCGGACCGGTGCGGGTGTTGAAGATCAGACGCGCCGGATCCGCTTTGCCGCCAATGCCGAGGTGCTGCACGTCGAGGATCGGTTTCTCTTCCACCGCAATAGAAGGACACACTTCCAGCATGTGCGAGCCGAGCACCAGATCGTTGCCATTCTCGAAGTGGTAGGTGTAGTCCTCCATAAAGGAGGTGCCGCCCTGTAGACCGGTCGACATCACCTTCATGATGCGAAGCAGAGCGGCAGTTTTCCAGTCGCCTTCGCCCGCAAAGCCGTAGCCTTGCTGCATCAGACGTTGTACTGCCAGGCCAGGCAGCTGCTTCAGGCCGTGCAGATCTTCAAAGGTGGTGGTGAAGGCGTGGAAGCCGCCCTGTTCCAGGAAGCGTTTCATGCCAAGCTCGATGCGCGCGGCATCCAGCACGTTCTGGCGCTTATCGCCGTGGATCTGCGCCGCTGCGGTCAGGCGGTAGCTGCTTTCGTATTCATCTACCAGCGCGCTCACGTCGCCGTCGCTAATCTCGTTGACCACCTGAACCAGATCGCCCACCGCCCAGGTATTTACCGAGAAGCCGAACTTGATCTGCGCGGCGACTTTATCGCCGTCGGTCACCGCCACTTCGCGCATGTTGTCGCCAAAACGCACCACTTTCAGATGACGGGTATCCTGTTTAGAGACCGCCTGGCGCATCCAGGAGCCGATACGGCCCTGCGCGTGTCGATCCTGCCAGTGGCCGGTCACCACCGCATGCTGCTGACGCATACGCGCGCCGATGAAGCCGAACTCGCGGCCGCCGTGCGCGGTCTGGTTCAGGTTCATAAAGTCCATATCGATGCTGTCCCACGGCAGGGAGGCGTTGAACTGGGTGTGGAACTGGAGCAGCGGCTTGTTGAGGATCGACAGGCCGTTGATCCACATTTTGGCTGGCGAGAAGGTATGCAGCCACACCACCAGCCCGGCGCATTTGTCGTCGTAGTTCGCGTCGCGGCAGATATGGGTGATCTCATCCGGCGTCGTGCCGAGCGGTTTCAGCACCAGCTTGCACGGCAGTTTGGCTTCTGCATTCAGCGCATTAACAACGTGTTCAGCATGTTTCGTCACCTGTTGCAGGGCTTCCGGCCCGTACAGATGCTGGCTGCCAATGACAAACCACACTTCATAATTATTAAAAATGGTCATTATCGTGTCCTTAATGTGTCAGGGTTGCCGTGGTGTCCGCGGTGTGTTTAGCCGGGGCTGCGACAGGGAGATAGTGAAGTTCGGCGCTTTTCGCCCATTGCTGGTAGCGCTGATAGAGATGTTCAAAGCGTTGCGCCTGCTGGGCGCGAGGCTGAAGGGTGCTTTCGACGGCGCTCGCCATATGCTGCTGTGCGGTCGGGATATCCGCGTGAACGCCTGCGGCGACGGCGGCGAAAATGGCCGCGCCCAGGGCACAGCACTGATCGGAGGCCACAATCTGAAGCGGACGGTTCAGCACGTCACAGCAGGCCTGCATGATCACCGGATTTTTACGGGCGATACCGCCCAGCGCCATCACGTTGTTAACGTCGATGCCCTGTTCGGTGAAGCACTCCATAATGGCGCGCGCACCAAAGGCGGTGGCGGCAATCAGGCCGCCGAACAGCGCGGGCGCGTCGGTCGCCAGGTTGAGGTCGGTGATTACCCCTTTCAGGCGCTGGTTGGCGAACGGCGTGCGGCGACCGTTAAACCAGTCGAGCACCACCGGCAGGTGATCGAGAGACGGATTTTTTGCCCAGGCCTCGGTAAGCTGCGGCAGCAGCTGCTTTTTGCTCTCAGCAACCTGCGTTTTCAGTTCAGGATGCGCCGCCGCCAGCTGGTCCAGCGGCCAGCCGAGCACGCGACCAAACCAGGCATAGATATCGCCGAATGCCGATTGCCCGGCCTCCAGCCCGATAAACTCCGGCACCACGCTGCCGTCAACCTGGCCGCAGATACCTTTCACCGCGCGGTCGCCCACGCTGGCTTTATCCGCCGTCAGGATGTCGCAGGTCGAGGTGCCGATGACTTTCACCAGCGTGTTGGGCTGCGCCCCGGCGCCCACCGCGCCCATATGGCAGTCAAACGCGCCGCCGGAGATCGCCACGTTGTGCGGCAGGCCGAGGCGTTTCGCCCACTCGTCGCAGAGCGTACCCACCGGAATATCGGCGGTGAAGGTGTCGGTAAACAGCGGGTATTTCAGGCTCTTATTGATGATGGGATCGAGTTCGTCAAAGAACGCGGCCGGAGGCAGGCCGCCCCAGCTTTCATGCCACAGGGATTTATGCCCGGCGCTACAGCGTCCACGGCGGATATCTTGAGGACGGGTGGTGCCGGAGAGCAGGGCGGGCACCCAGTCGCACAGCTCAATCCACGAAGCGGCCGCCTGCGCCACGGCACGATCGGCACGGGTGACGTGCAAAATTTTCGCCCAGAACCATTCGCTGGAATAAATGCCGCCGATGTAGCGCGAGTAGTCGGTTTTGCCGGACTCATGGCACAAGCGGGTGATGGCCTCGGCCTCTTCCACGGCGGTATGGTCTTTCCACAGTACGAACATGGCGTTCGGGTTGTCGGCAAACTCAGGACGCAGCGCCAGCACGCGGCCTTCGGCATCCACCGGGGCAGGGGTTGAACCGGTGCTGTCCACGCCAATACCCACCACCTGCGCGCGCTGGGCGTCGCTCAGATCGGCAAGCACGGTTTTGATCGCCGCTTCCATGGATTCGATGTAGTCACGCGGATGGTGACGGAACTGGTTGTTTGGCGCATCGCAGTAGCGCCCCTCCTGCCAGCGCGGATAGTACTCCACGCTGGTCGCTATCTCCTGGCCGGTCGTACAGTCCACTGCCAGCGCGCGAACCGAGTCGCTGCCAAAATCGAGGCCAATCGCAATTGCCATGGTATTGCTCCATCAAAAAAACAGGTATGGAAGAACATTAGAGAGTGAGGGAAAAAATCGTCAGGCAGGATCCGCTAATCTTATGGACTAAATTGCTGTTGCGATTGAAAGTGTGACGCCGTGCAAATATTCAATGTGGACATTTCTGCCGCACTTATAGACACTTTTGTTACTGCTTATCCGCGCGCGTCGACGGAGAAATCAGGGGCAAAAGCAGAAATTGAGCGGACGTAAAAGCGGCGTGATGCTTTTTAGATCTTCTCGCAGCCCGTTTTTATACTGCTTTTATCGATATGGACAATTGGTTTCCTTTAAGACTGCCGGGAGTACTGAATCTATGGCCGAAACGCAAAGCGATCCCCTGCTGCCGGGCTACTCGTTTAACGCCCATCTGGTGGCGGGATTGACCCCTATCGAGGCGGAGGGGTATCTCGATTTTTACGTTGACCGACCGCTGGGAATGAAAGGGTTTATTCTCAACCTCACCGTGCGGGGCGAGGGGGTAATCAAGAACGGTGACCAGCAGTTTATCTGCCGGCCCGGCGACATGCTGCTGTTCCCGCCGGGCGAAATTCACCACTACGGCCGCCATCCGGATGCCAAAGAGTGGTATCACCAGTGGGTCTACTTCCGCCCGCGCGCCTACTGGCAGGAGTGGCTGTCGTGGCCCGCGATATTTGCCCATACCGGTTTTTACCGTCCTGACGACGGGCATCAGGCGCTGTTTCGCGAGCTTTTTGCGCAGATTATCGAGGCGGGGCAGGCGGGAGGGCGCTACGCCGAGCACCTGGCCATCAATCTGCTCGAGCAGGTGCTGCTGCGGCGCATGGAGGCGATCAACGAATCGCTGAACCCGCCGCTGGACAACCGCGTGCGCGACGCCTGCCAGTACATCAGCGATCATCTGGCGGACAGCCAGTTTGATATCGCCAGCGTCGCCCAGCACGTGTGCCTGTCGCCGTCCCGCCTGTCGCACCTGTTCCGCCAGCAACTGGGGGTGAGCGTGCTGAGCTGGCGCGAAGATCAACGAATCAGCCAGGCAAAACTGCTGCTCAGCACCACCCGAATGCCGATTGCCACCGTCGGGCGCAACGTGGGGTTTGAAGATCAGCTCTATTTCTCGCGGGTGTTTAAGAAATGCACCGGCGCCAGCCCGAGCGAATTCCGCGCCGGGTGTGAATAAACGTAAAATCAGACGATCCGGCAGGTGAAGTCGTATAACTGCCAGTAAACTATTCAGACAATTGTTGCCTTGACGCGGTGAGGGCCTGTTAGCAGAATCCCAGCTTCGTTTTCTGACCGGAATAGTTATGCAGGCATTGCTGGAACACTTTATTACCCAGTCCGTTATGTACTCGCTCATCGCCGTGGCGCTGGTGGCGTTTCTTGAATCGCTGGCGCTTGTCGGACTGATTTTACCCGGCACCGTGATGATGGCGGGGCTTGGCGCGCTGATCGGCAGCGGCGAGGTCAATTTCTGGCAGGCGTGGCTCGCGGGTATCGTCGGCTGTCTGCTGGGCGACTGGATCTCCTTCTGGCTGGGCTGGCGCTTTAAAAAGCCGCTGCACCGCTGGTCATTCATGAAAAAGAACAAAGCGCTGCTGGATAAAACCGAGCACGCGCTGCATCAGCACAGCATGTTCACCATCCTCGTGGGGCGTTTCGTCGGCCCGACCCGTCCGCTGGTGCCGATGGTGGCGGGGATGCTGGATCTGCCCGTCGCGAAATTCGTGGTTCCCAATATCATCGGCTGCGTCTTCTGGCCGCCGTTTTACTTCCTGCCGGGGATCCTCGCGGGCGCGGCTATCGATATTCCTGCCGGAATGCAGAGCGGCGAGTTTAAGTGGCTGCTGCTGGCAACCGCGCTACTGCTGTGGATAGCGGCATGGCTGTGCTGGCGGCTATGGCGAAGCGCGAAAGCGTCCGTCGATCGTCTGACGCGTTTTCTCCCGCGCGCGCGTTTGCTGTGGCTTGCCCCGCTGACGCTGGGCGTCGCGGTGGTGGCGCTGGTGGCGCTGATTCGCCATCCGCTGATGCCGGTGTATGGGGAGATTTTATTGAAGGTGGTGAGCCGATAGGGGGCTCCCGGACACTGGAGTCGCTGAAACAGTTCCCTCTCCCCGTGGGAGAGGGCCAGGGTGAGGGCATCAGCCCGCACGGATCCCCAACAGCGCAGACGCCTCCGCTTTCCCACTCAGCAGCGCCTCCGTTTCCCCATCCCATACAATACGTCCCTCTGCGATCACCACCGATCGCGGGGCGATACGGGCCGCGTCTTCAATGCTGTGCGACACCATCAGCATGGTCAGCCGCTGGCGCTCGCAGACGTCTTTCACCAGCGCCAGCATCTCCTGACGCAGTGCCGGATCGAGCGCGGAGAAAGGCTCATCCAGCAGCAGCACCGGCTGTTCGCGCACCAGACAGCGCGCCAGCGCCACGCGCTGACGCTGGCCGCCTGACAGCGCACCCGGCAGTCGGTCGAGAAGGTCGGTTAACCCCATCTGCACCGCGATGGTGTCCAGCTTCGCGCGCTGGGCCTCGGTCAGCTTCATCCCCGGATTCATACCGAGCGCGATGTTTTGCCGCACGGTCAGGTGGGTAAACAGGTTATTTTCCTGAAACAGCATCGACACCGGGCGACGCGCGGGCGGCGTGTGGGTATGGTCCCGGTTCTCGATCGTCAGGGTGCCGCTCGCCGGTTGCAGAAAACCGGCAATCAGGTTGAGCAACGTACTCTTTCCGGCACCGCTTGGGCCAAGCACGGCAATCATTTCGCCCTGACGCACGGAAAGGGAGAAACGCATCGGCAGATGCTGATAGAGCCAGGTTACATCAATCAGTTTTAACATCGCGTCCCGGAAGTTTTTCGATAACGGTAAAAAGGGCAAAGCAGAGCAGCAGCAGCAGTAGGGCCGTCACCGCGCCGTCCTGGCTGCGGTATGAGCCGATTTGCTGATAAAGCCAGAAGGGCAGCGTGCGGAAATCCTCGTTGCCAAATAGCGCGACCACGCCGAAATCCCCAATCGACAGCACGCTGGCGAAGGCCAGCGCCTGCGCAATCGGGCGCTTCAGGGCGCGTAGCTCCACCACCTTTAGCCGCTGCCAGCCGCGCATGCCCAGCGACTGGCACAGTAAACTGTAGCGGCTGTTCACGTCGCGCATCGGGTTTTCGAGCACCTTGAGCGCGTAGGGAATAGCCATTAAGGCGTTAGTGAAAATCACAATGCCATCGGCGCGCTCGGGCAGGCCGACGGTGCTGTTGAAGAGTAAAAAGAAGCCGGTTGCCAGCACGATGCCGGGCATCGCCAGAATCAGCATGCCCGTCAGTTCCAGAGCCTGCCCGGCTTTGCGTTGCTCGCGGGCGTACAGCTCGCGGCTGCTCCAGAGCAGCATCAGGGTCAGCAGCACGCACAATACCCCGGCTCCGAGAGCGATGCGCAGCGAGGTAAAGGTCGCCTGCCAGAGCACGGGCTGTTGCAGCACCGAAAGCATGTTCAGATTCACCCCATCCACCACCACCGCCAGCAGCGGCGGCAGCAGAAGCAGGAGCGCCAGCGTAATCAGAACGATATCGCTTATCCGACCGTGCAGGCTGTCCTGCGGATCGCGCCAGCCCGCAATGTGGTTATGTCCCACGGGAATCGCTTTGCTTAAGCGCTGGCTCAGCAGCACCAGACCCAGGCAGCAGATCATCTGCACGATCGCCAGCAGCGCCGCGCGGCCCGGATCGTAGTCGTAGCTCAGCGCCTGATAGATAGCCAGCTCGATGGTGGTCGCCTGCGGCCCGCCGCCGAGAGAGAGCACGGTGGCGAAGCTGGCAAAGCAGAGCATAAAGATCAGCGCGGCGACCGGGGGAATTTGTCGGCGCAGCCACGGCCATTCAACGAAGCGGAAGAACGACCAGCCGCGCATATCCAGCTGGGCGGCAAGCTGACGCTGCTCGCCGGGAATGCTTTCCAGCGCCTGTAAAAAGAGGCGCGTCGCCATCGGCATATTGAAAAAGACGTGTGCCAGCAGAATGCCTTTCAGCCCGTAGGGAGAGAAATTCCACTCCAGGCCGAGCAGGGCAAAGAGCGAGGCCAGCCAGCCCTGACGCCCGTAAACGCTCAAAATACCGAACACCGCCACCAGCACCGGGAGGATCAGCGTCATGGCGCACAGGCGCAGTAACGCCTGTCTGCCGGGGAAGCGTCTGCGGTAAAGGGCGCGGGCGAGGAAGATGGCGGGCACCACCGACAGCAGCGCCGAGAGAAACGCCTGCCAGAACGAGAAACGGATCACGTGCCACAGGTAGCTGTCGTGCCAGAGCGCGAGCAGATCGCTATCCGGCGCGTTAAGCCACAGCGCCAGAAATGCCCCCAGGCTGACCGCCACCATCAGAACGGCGGCGAGCAGTCCGGGGAGCAGCCAGCCGGGGATCAGCGGCTGACGGCGCGTTGCCATTCACTTACCCATGCGGCGCGCTGTGCGGCCACCTGCTGCGGCGTAAACTCCAGCGAGGTCTGCGGTTTTGTCAGCTTTTCAAAGCCTGCTGGCAGCGCAACGTCGGTGACCGGGTACATCCAGTTGCCGGTCGGGATAGCGTTCTGGAACGCCGGGGAGACCATAAACTTCAGGAACTTCTCTGCCAGCTCAGGCTGTTTGCTGGCGGCGGTGCGCGCAGCGACTTCCACCTGAAGGTAATGACCTTCCGCGAAATTGGCCGCCGCGTAGTTATCTTTCTTCTCGGCAATAATGTGGTAGGCCGGGGAGGTGGTGTAGCTCAGCACCAGATCGCTCTCCCCTTTGAGGAACAGGCCGTAGGCTTCGCTCCAGCCTTTGGTCACGGTGACGGTTTTCGCCGCCAGCTTCTGCCAGGCTTCCGGCGCTTTATCGCCGTACACTTTTTGCATCCACAGCAGCAGGCCGAGGCCCGGGGTGCTGGTGCGCGGATCTTCATAAATGACGCGCCACTTCTGTTCGCCTTCGACCAGTTCTTTCAGGCTTTTTGGCGGGTTTTTCAGCTTGTTCTTGTCATAAACAAACGCAAAGTAGCCGTAGTCGAACGGCACGAAGGTGTCATTCTTCCAGCCGCCGGGCACCTTAACGGCATCCGCCGCGACGCCGCTTTTAGCGAACAGTTTCGTCTGCGAGGCCGCATCCAGCAGGTTGTTATCGAGACCAAGCACCACGTCGGCTTTGCTGTTTTTGCCTTCCATGCGCAGACGGTTGAGCAGCGAAACGCCGTCTTCCAGCGCCACGAACTTCAGCTCGCAGTTGCAGTCGGCTTCAAAGGCTTTTTTCACCACCGGGCCAGGGCCCCAGTCGGCAGAAAAGGAGTCGTAGGTGTAGACCGTCAGAACGGGTTTCGCAAAAGCAGGCAGCGCAAACAGCGCCAGCAGGGGAAGAACTATTTTTAACACTTTGCACCTCAAAGTTGAGTGGCAAAGGATTTTGAGAGACAGCCTCAAATCCCTTCGCCGGCGTTATCCGGATCAGGTTCGACGGGTATTATCTCAGCGCACATCAGTGATGCAGCACCCCGTTGAGAACGACAGTATTGTAATGATTTGGTGAATATTGCGAAAGCATTATGGCTCCGGCGGCGCAAACCAGGCGGATTTAAAATCAAACCAGCCGAGGGTATTCATCCGCAGGCCGCGCATACTGCGCTGGCCCTGGATCATCAGCCAGTGGTGGATCAGCGGCACAATTGACTGTTCCGCCAGCAGCTGCTGGCACCACACGGCCAGGTTCATCTCCCCCGCGCGCCACTGCGTGGCATCCTGCTGCCAGTCCCGTTCAATACAGTGCTGAATGAGCGGCACTTCATACAGGTGCGAAAACAGGGAGAAATCGAGCGGCAGGGTAAAGTTAGCACTGTTCAGCCAGATATCGCTGACCTCGTCGCCACGGTGCCAGTCGTCGTAATCCATCTCCCGGATCTCCAGCGTTACCCCCACCGCGGCGAGGAGTCTGGACATGATCCTGGCGATAAAACGGTGCTCGACATGTTCGCGGTAGTAGCTAAGGGTGATGGACTCCAGCCCGGCCGGCTTTTCGCACTGCTGCGGATGGGCGTGGTGCCAGCGGGGCAGCAGGCCGTAAGCCGGGAACCAGTAGGTTTGGTACTGCTCTTCCGCGTGATAAATCAGGTTTGCCGGTGCGAGAATGTGGCTTATCCACTTTCGCACCTCCCTGTTTGCCCCGCGATGGGTGCGGCTGTCAAACAGCAGATAGTAACAGCCCTCTTCAAGACGGCTCTCCACCGCCTTTTCGCCGCGCGTTGGTCCTTCAAGCGTCAGTCCGACGCTCAGCTCTTCGTTGATATCCGGCAGAACCCAGACGTTAACTTCGTCGATCAGGGCGCGATAACCAAAGTAGTCGTCGAACGCGCGGATCTTAAGCTGATTATTGTTATTGCGCGCCACCGAATAGGGCCCGGTGCCAATCGGCACGCTGGCGAAGTTGGCCATGGAGTGCCATTCGGCAGGCAAAATCATTGACGGGACATATCCCAGCAGCCACGGCAGCCATTTGTCCGGCTGCGACAGTTCGATGTCCAGCGTCCAGGCGGTGGGAGAGTGGATACGCACGATATGCGAATAGAGCGGCAGCCTGCGGGCGCGCTCCAGAGTGGCGATCGCGTCGCTCATCTCCAGCTCGCGGCCGTGATGGAAATGAATGCCGGGGCGTAAGAAGAAGCGCCAGTGCAGGGGGGAAATTTGCTGCCAGTGGTGGGCGATATCCGCTTCCAGTTCCCCGTTTTCCTCATTTATGCGCGTCAGCCCGCTGAAGATCTGCCGCGCCATGTGGGTTTCAGAGCGGCGTAAGGCGCTGCCGGGCAACAGGTTTTTCATCGGACGGTAATAGACAACCCGCAGGATGTGCCGCCCCTGACGGAAGCTTCTGCCGAGGTGCGACACCAGCATCTGCCGAACGGCGGCCTTATCGCCGACAAGCTGAACCAGCTGATCGATTCGATCCTGCTCAAGAAGATCTTCCGCCCGCTGCTGCTGTAGCGCCAGCCCGGTGTAGAGGAAGGTCAGACGCGAGCGCTTGCCGCGTCCTGCTTCCGCCTCCCAGCTTAGCCAGCCCTGCTGCTGCATGGTGTTGAGCAGGGTGCGCATGTGGCGGCGCGAGCAGTTCAGCAGCTCGGCCAGCTCGTTCAGCGTGGTTTCCTGCGACTGCCCTTCGCAGCACTGCCAGAGGCGGATAAATTGTTGTTGCAGACGACCAGAGGGCATAAAAGAGGAACTCCTGACAAAAAATCAGCAATTTATTAATCCCTATATTAGGCCAATAATTCTTCCCGATGAAGCGAGGAGGTAAATTATGAAGAGGTCAACCGCACGTCAGTTTTACCAACGCTATTTTTCAGCGACAAAGGGAGTGTCCTGGCTGGCCCGCCAGTCTGCTGAGCAGCGGCTGAAAATGCTGGAAGATCTGATGCAGTGGGATGTTACGAATCCGACCTCTTCTCGCTAACTCGCCTCGATCATGTGTGACTGAGTATTGGTGCTAATCACCGGCCAGCAAAATGTTTTTGCTGGCTTTTTTCGTTTAGTATTCCTGCCCATATCGAACGGCTTTCACAAGGATTTTGTATGCTCTGGTTGATGACGATGGGTCGCCGCCTGAACGGCGTGTACGCCGCTTTTATGCTGGTGGCCTTTATGATGGGCGTGGCCGGGGCGCTACAGGCACCCACCCTGAGCCTGTTTCTGAGCCGTGAGGTCGGCGCGCAGCCGTTCTGGGTCGGCCTGTTTTATACCGTCAACGCCATCGCCGGGATCCTGGTTAGCCTGTGGCTGGCAAAGCGTTCCGACAGCCAGGGCGATCGCCGCAAACTGATCCTCTTTTGCTGTGCGATGGCAATTGGTAACGCCCTGTTATTCGCCTTCAACCGCCACTATATGACGCTGCTTACCTGCGGCGTGCTGCTGGCATCGCTGGCGAATACCGCCATGCCGCAGCTTTTCGCCCTGGCGCGTGAATACGCGGATAACTCTGCGCGGGAAGTGGTGATGTTCAGCTCGGTGATGCGTGCCCAGCTTTCGCTGGCGTGGGTGATTGGCCCGCCGCTGGCGTTTATGCTGGCGCTGAATTACGGCTTTACGATGATGTTCAGCATCGCGGCGGGGATCTTCGTCATCAGTCTGGCATTGATAGCGTTTGCGCTGCCGTCGGTGGCGCGGGTCGAGCAAACGACGGATAAGCCGTTAACCGAGGTGAGCGGCTGGAAGGACAAAAACGTCCGCATGTTGTTTATCGCCTCCACGCTGATGTGGACCTGCAACACCATGTACATCATTGATATGCCGCTGTGGATCAGCAGCACGCTGGGCCTGCCGGATAAGCTGGCCGGTATTTTAATGGGCACCGCCGCAGGGCTTGAGATCCCGGCGATGATCCTGGCGGGCTATTACGTTAAGCGCTTCGGCAAGCGCGCGATGATGATCGTCGCGGTGGGGGCTGGAGTGTTGTTCTATCTGGGGCTGATTTTCTTCCATACACGCGAGGCGCTGCTGGCGTTGCAGCTGTTTAATGCCGTGTTTATCGGGATTGTCGCGGGGATCGGGATGCTCTGGTTCCAGGACCTGATGCCCGGACGCGCCGGATCGGCCACGACGCTGTTTACCAACAGTATCTCCACCGGCGTGATTCTGGCGGGGGTTATTCAGGGGGCGCTGGCGCAGAGTTACGGGCACCCGTCGGTTTACTGGGTGATTGCGGCGATTTCGCTGGTGACGCTGGCGCTGACGTGTCGTGTGAAAGATATCTGATAAAAAAAAGGCCCGCAGCAGGCGGGCCCGTTTCATTTAGCCCATAAACGCAGGCTGTTTATTCTCGTAGGCGGAAATCGCCTCTTCGTGCTGCAACGTCAAGCCAATGCTGTCCAGGCCGTTCAACATGCAGTGGCGGCGGAAGGCATCAATGCTGAAGCTGTAGCTTTTATCTCCGGCTTTGACGACTTCGGCTTCCAGATCCACTTCAAACGAAATGCCCGGATTGGCCTGAACCAGGGCGAACAGTTCGTCGACCTGCTCATCACTGAGCGTGACGGGCAGCAGCTGGTTGTTAAAGCTGTTGCCATAGAAAATATCGGCAAAGCTCGGTGCAATAACCACCTTAAAGCCGTAGTCGGTCAACGCCCACGGTGCGTGTTCACGCGATGAACCACAGCCAAAGTTTTCCCGCGCCAGCAGAATCGATGCGCCTTTAAATTCCGGGAAGTTCAGCACGAACTCGGGATTAGGCACCTCGCCTTTGTCATCCAGAAAACGCCAGTCGTTAAACAGGTGCGCGCCAAAACCGGTGCGGGTTACCTTCTGTAAAAACTGCTTAGGAATGATTGCGTCGGTATCGACGTTGGCCGCGTCCAGAGGGACAACCAGGCCCGTATGTTGGGTAAATTTCTCTGCCATGATTGTCTCCTTATTTCAGGCTGCGAATGTCGGCGAAATGGCCGGATACTGCCGCAGCGGCGGCCATTGCCGGGCTGACCAGGTGGGTACGCCCACCGCGGCCCTGACGGCCTTCAAAGTTACGGTTACTGGTGGAGGCGCAACGCTCGCCCGGGTTCAGGCGGTCATTGTTCATCGCCAGGCACATGGAGCAGCCAGGCAAGCGCCACTCGAAACCGGCTTCGATAAAGATCTTATCCAGGCCTTCCGCTTCTGCCTGGGCTTTCACCGGGCCGGAGCCAGGTACCACCAGCGCCTGCACGCCCGGAGCCACTTTACGGCCTTTGGCGATTTCCGCGGCGGCACGCAGATCTTCAATGCGGGAGTTAGTGCAGGAGCCGATAAAGACCTTATCAATCGCGACATCGGTCAACGGCACGCCCGGCTTCAGCCCCATGTAGGCTAAGGCTTTTTCCGCGCTGGCGCGTTCAACCGGATCGGCGAACGAGGCCGGATCGGGAATGCTGTCGTTAACGGAAATGACCTGACCCGGGTTCGTGCCCCAGGTCACCTGCGGGGCGATCTCTTCTGCCTGCAAGGTAACGACGGTATCAAATGCGGCGCCTTCATCGGTGCTCAGGGTTTTCCAGTACGCGACGGCATCGGCAAAATCCTGGCCTTTTGGCGCGTGCAAACGGCCCTTCACGTAGTTGAAGGTGGTGTCGTCAGGCGCAACCAGGCCCGCTTTTGCACCCATCTCAATCGCCATGTTGCACAGGGTCATACGGCCTTCCATGCTCAGGTCGCGGATCGCGTCGCCGCAAAACTCAACGACGTGCCCGGTACCGCCCGCGCTACCGGTTTTGCCGATAATCGCCAGCACGATATCTTTCGCCGTAATGCCCGGGGCCGCTTTGCCCTTCACTTCAATCTTCATGGTTTTGGCACGGCCCTGCTTCAGGGTCTGCGTAGCCAGAACGTGTTCAACTTCTGAGGTGCCAATCCCAAACGCCAGTGCGCCAAATGCGCCGTGGGTTGCGGTGTGCGAGTCGCCGCAGACAATGGTCATTCCCGGCAGGGTAATGCCCTGTTCAGGCCCCATGACGTGAACAATGCCCTGATACGGGTGGTTCAGGTCATACAGCTCAACGCCGAACTCGTTGCAGTTCTTGATGAGTTCCTGCATCTGGATACGCGCCATCTCACCCGACGCATTAATGTCTTTGGTTTGGGTGGATACGTTGTGATCCATGGTCGCGAAGGTTTTACCCGGCTGACGAACCGGACGCTTGTGCGCGCGCAGGCCGTCAAACGCCTGTGGAGAGGTGACTTCGTGAACCAGGTGGCGGTCGATATAGAGCAGCGGGGTTTCATTGGCAGCTTCATACACCACGTGCGCATCAAACAACTTTTCGTATAACGTCTTCGCCATGATTACACCCCTTCAGCGACATAGCGGGCAATGATGTCGCCCATTTCATCGGTACTGACTGCCGCCGTGCCGCGCGCTAAATCGCCGGTACGGATGCCTTCTTCTAACGCACGGTTAATGGCGTTTTCAATCGCCGTTGCGGCATCGCCCGCATCCAGGCTGTAACGCAGCAGCAGAGCCAGGGAGAGGATCTGCGCAATCGGGTTCGCGATGTTTTTACCTGCGATGTCCGGTGCGGAGCCGCCGGCCGGTTCATACAGACCGAAGCCTTCTTCGTTCAGGCTCGCCGAGGGCAACATGCCCATGGAGCCGGTGATCATCGCGCACTCGTCCGACAAAATATCGCCGAACAGGTTGGAGCACAGCAGCACGTCGAACTGGGACGGATCTTTAATCAGCTGCATGGTCGCGTTGTCGATATACATGTGCGACAGCTCTACGTCCGGGTACTGTTTGGCGATTTCGCCAACGATTTCGCGCCACAAAATCGAGGACTGCAACACGTTCGCTTTATCGATCGAGGTCACCTTGTGGCGGCGTTTGCGCGCGGACTCAAAGGCGATATGCGCAATGCGTTCGATCTCAAAACGGTGATAAACCTCGGTATCAAACGCTTTTTCATGCTGGCCGCTACCTTCGCGGCCTTTCGGCTGACCGAAGTAGATGCCGCCGGTCAGCTCGCGAACGCACAGAATGTCGAAGCCGTTAGCGGCGATATCGGCGCGCAGCGGGCAGAACTCTTCCAGGCCCTGATACAGCTTCGCCGGACGCAGGTTGCTGAACAGCTTAAAGTGCTTACGCAGCGGCAGCAGCGCGCCGCGCTCTGGCTGCTCTGCCGGTGGCAGATGTTCCCATTTCGGGCCGCCCACGGAGCCAAACAGCACCGCATCCGCATTTTCGCAGCCTTCAACGGTCGCTTTCGGCAGCGGCGTGCCGTGGTTATCAATCGCGACCCCGCCAACGTCGTAGTGGCTGGTGGTAATTTTCATCGCAAAACGCGTACGAACGGCTTCCAGTACTTTCAATGCCTGCGCCATCACTTCCGGGCCAATTCCGTCACCCGGCAACACAGCAATATGGTAATTCTTCGACATTACACGGTTTCCTTGTTGTTCTCTTTATTCTGAGCTTTGCGTTGCAACTCTTTTTCGACTTCGGCGGCGCGCCAGATGTTATTCAGCACGTGAACCATCGCTTTTGCGGAGGACTCGACGATGTCGGTCGCCAGACCCACGCCGTGGAAGCGGCGGCCGTTGTAATTGACCACGATATCCACCTGACCCAGCGCGTTCTTGCCCTGGCCTTTGGCGGTCAGGTCATACTTAATCAGCTCGACGTCGTAATCGGTCACGCGATTAATGGCCTGATAAATGGCATCGACCGGGCCGTTACCGTTGGCGGCTTCGGCTTTCACCTCTTCACCACACACCAGCTTGACGGACGCCGTGGCGATATCGCTGGAGCCGGACTGAACGCTGAAGTAATCCAGGCGGAAATGCTCTGGCTCTTCCTGCTGCTTGTTGATGAACGCCAGGGCTTCCAGGTCGTAGTCGAAGACCTGGCCTTTTTTATCGGCCAGCTTCAGGAACGCGTCGTACAGCTGATCCATGTTGTAGTCGCTGTCTTTGTAGCCCATCTCTTCCATGCGATGTTTTACCGCCGCGCGGCCGGAACGGGAGGTCAGGTTCAACTGCACCTGGTTCAGACCGATAGATTCCGGGGTCATGATTTCGTAGTTTTCGCGATTCTTCAGCACGCCGTCCTGGTGAATGCCGGAGGAGTGGGCAAACGCGCCGGTGCCGACAATCGCTTTGTTCGCCGGGATCGGCATGTTGCAGATCTGGCTGACGGTCTGGCTGGTACGCCAGATTTCGTTGTGATTAATGCGCGTGTTGACGTTCATGATGTCTTTACGCACCTTGATCGCCATGATCACCTCTTCCAGCGAACAGTTACCCGCACGTTCGCCGATACCGTTCATCGCGCCTTCAACCTGACGAGCACCGGCGTGGACGGCGGCGATAGCGTTGCCGACCGCGAGGCCTAAATCGTCGTGGGTATGAACGGAGATAATCGCTTTATCAATGTTAGGGACGCGGTCGTACAGACCGGTAATGATGTTGGAGAACTCAAACGGCATGGTGTAGCCAACGGTATCCGGGATATTGATCGTTGTGGCTCCGGCGTTGATTGCCGCTTCGACGACGCGCGCTAAATCTTCGATTGGCGTGCGGCCCGCATCTTCACAGGAGAATTCCACGTCGTCCGTATAGTTGCGGGCGCGTTTCACCATATACACCGCGCGTTCGATCACCTCGTCCAGCGTGCTGCGCAACTTGGTGGCGATGTGCATCGGTGAGGTGGCAATAAAAGTATGAATACGGAATGCTTCGGCAACTTTCAGCGACTCTGCCGCAACGTCGATATCTTTCTCTACACAGCGCGCCAGGCCGCACACGCGGCTGTTTTTGACGGCGCGAGCGATAGTTTGTACGGATTCAAAATCACCCGGGGAAGAGACCGGGAAACCCACTTCCATCACGTCAACGCCCATACGCTCGAGGGCCAGCGCGATCTGGAGTTTTTCTTTAACGCTCAGGCTTGCCTGTAATGCCTGTTCACCGTCACGCAATGTGGTATCGAAAATAATGACTTGCTGGCTCATGGGTTAGGTCCTTGTCAGTCTTAGGGCGCCTTGCTACGAGCATAAAAAAACCCGCGCAGTGGCGCGGGTTCTTAGTCTTACTGGTGACGATTCAACGCTGAATGTCGCCCGCCAGTCTACCGCGCACAGAGGATGCGTTTAGTAGTAGTAGACCGGTGAAACGATGGCTGCGGATCATGAATCGTGCTCCAGATGAATGCGATATGCTTTTAGTGGTACTGGATACGAAGATTCATGTCAACCCCTGGCGTTAAAAAGGTGACTAATTCAAGGTTGTAAGGGGGAGAGGGATTTAGCTTATTGTGCTGGATTTTAGTTTTGCCAGCAGCGTAATTGTCTTTTATTGGACTATTTATTCACGTGTAGAATAACCTGCAAATACTTCGTATCAGTTGAACATATATTTTGGTTTGACAAAATTTATTATTAAACCCTTTCTAATTCATTAATTTATAAGCAACATGAATGATAGCGGGGGGAATGGTTTTTAGAATATGATATCGGTTTGTTAATGACTTTAAGCAATTTGGCGTTAATAGTTTAATAATACTTAAGTCATCATTAACCAGACAGACGATTGTTTATTTATCAGCTTTATGGTTTCATTCAAACACTAATGTCAGATGTATCATTTAAACTGCATTTTATCTCATCGGGATATGAATCTGAGCGCATTCATTTGTGGATAAGCGTTCTTTATGTATTCTGAATTTTATATATTTCGCTTCCGCTGCTTCTATTTGCATGGTAAATCATATTTTTCGATGTTCTTGCAGCACTTTGTTAAGGGAGTTTAGAGTGACAGTCGAGTTAAATATGTCAAAAAATAATATTAAACAACCTCAAATTCATGATGGGGTTAAACCCCAGTTACGCACAGTAGATCTCAATCTGTTAACCGTGTTTGATGCGGTTATGCAGGAACAGAATATTACTCGGGCGGCTCACTCTCTTGGTATGTCGCAGCCTGCGGTTAGTAACGCGGTCTCCAGGCTGAAGGTGATGTTTAATGATGAATTATTTGTTCGTTACGGACGAGGTATCCAGCCAACGGCGCGTGCTTATCAGCTGTTTGGTTCTATTCGCCAGGCGTTGCAATTAGTTCAGAATGAGCTCCCGGGTTCTGGATTTGAGCCATTGAGCAGTGAGCGTGTTTTTAATCTTTGCGTATGCAGTCCACTAGATAATTATTTGACGTCGGTGATTTACAAGAAAGTCGAAGAGATCGCTCCGAATATTCATCTTGCTTTTAAATCATCCTTAAATCAAAACACCGAGCATCAGCTTCGTTACCAGGAAACTGAGTTTGTTCTGGGATATGAGGAATTCCGTCGTCCTGAATTCTCTTGTGTTCCTCTTTTCAAAGATGAAATGGTGCTGGTTGCCAGTAAAAAACATCCGCGAATGAATTCACCGCTGCGTGAAAGCGATGTATATAACGAGCAGCACGCGGTTGTTTCTCTCGACAGATATGCTTCCTTTAGCCAGCCGTGGTACGACACACCTGATAAGCAGGCGTGTGTTGCCTATCAGGGAATGGCGATGGTGAGCGTTTTAAATATTGTCTCTCAGACGCAACTGGTGGCTATTGCACCGCGTTGGTTAGCTGAGGAGTTTTCAGAACAACTCGATCTCCAGGTATTGCCATTACCGCTGAAACTTAACAGCCGTACTTGCTATCTCTCCTGGCACGAAGCCGCTGGCCGGGATAAAGGCCATCAGTGGATGGAAGAGTTGCTGATCAGTGTTTGCCGTCGATAATTCTGTCGGGATAGATCCCCATAAAAGGTGTGATTTATCCCGCATTTTTTTAACTTAATGCGATTTTATTCTGTTCGCCCTTTTTCTGATTCTATTTCCGCGCTTAAAAATAGATGATTTCCTGATTCCACTCTCTTTTTAGCGATGATTTATTATCGCGTCCTCTTATTCCAGACGAAATCACCATATCCCCTCGTAATACCTACTTTTTCTGCTTTAATCTCCCTCAGCGGACCCTGGTTTGCTAATTGCCTGCCTTATAACGAGCGGTTAAGGTAAACGACACTCTGCACAATATAAGACTGGCTAGCCCGGTCAGAAGACGGCGCTGAAATGAATTCGGCGGACTGTCTATAACAAAAGCCTGGAGGCAAAGCATGGAGATGTTGTCTGGCGCGGAAATGGTCGTTCGATCGCTTATCGATCAGGGCGTGAAGCAAGTATTTGGCTATCCCGGGGGCGCTGTCCTCGATATCTATGATGCACTACATACCGTGGGTGGCATTGACCATGTTCTGGTTCGTCACGAACAGGCCGCTGTACACATGGCTGACGGGCTGGCTCGTGCAACGGGTGAAGTTGGGGTTGTTCTGGTCACATCCGGTCCGGGCGCAACCAACGCGATTACCGGTATCGCAACCGCCTATATGGACTCCATCCCGCTGGTCATCCTCTCCGGGCAGGTGGCGACCTCGCTGATTGGCTACGACGCCTTCCAGGAGTGCGACATGGTGGGGATTTCCCGTCCCGTGGTGAAGCACAGCTTCCTGGTCAAGCAGACTGAAGACATTCCCGGCGTGCTGAAAAAGGCGTTCTGGCTGGCAGCCAGCGGCCGTCCAGGCCCCGTGGTGGTCGATCTGCCAAAAGACATTCTTAATCCTGCGAACAAGTTGCCTTACGTCTGGCCGGACTCGGTCAGTATGCGCTCTTACAATCCCACCACGCAGGGACATAAAGGCCAGATAAAACGCGCTCTTCAGACGTTGCTGGCCGCCAAAAAACCGGTGGTTTACGTCGGTGGCGGCGCAGTGGCGTCAGCCTGTGAAGAGCAGCTTCGCACGCTGATTGAGAAGTTAAATCTGCCCGTGGCCTCCTCGCTGATGGGGCTGGGGGCGTTCCCCGCCACGCATCGTCAGGCGCTCGGCATGTTGGGAATGCACGGCACGTATGAAGCCAACATGACGATGCATAATTCTGACGTGATCTTTGCCGTGGGCGTGCGCTTTGACGATCGTACGACCAACAATCTGGCGAAGTACTGCCCCGATGCCACCGTGCTGCACATTGATATCGACCCAACCTCCATCTCTAAAACCGTCGCTGCGGATGTCCCTATCGTTGGCGATGCGCGTCAGGTTCTGGAGCAGATGCTGGAACTTCTGGCTCAGGAAACGGCGGCGCAGCCCCTGGACGATATTCGCGACTGGTGGCAGCAAATCGAACAGTGGCGCGGCCGTCACTGCCTGAAATACGATACGCAAAGCGAACACATCAAGCCGCAGGCGGTGATTGAAACGCTGTGGCGTCTGACCAAAGGCGAGGCGTATGTCTCCTCTGACGTGGGTCAGCACCAGATGTTTGCAGCCCTCTATTATCCGTTCGACAAACCCCGCCGCTGGATCAACTCCGGTGGTCTGGGCACGATGGGCTTTGGCCTGCCTGCCGCGCTCGGCGTCAAGCTGGCGCTGCCGAACGAAACCGTCGTGTGCGTGACGGGCGATGGCAGTATTCAGATGAACATTCAGGAGCTGTCCACCGCGTTGCAGTACGAGCTGCGGGTGCTGGTGCTCAATCTCAACAACGGCTACCTCGGCATGGTGAAGCAGTGGCAGGATATGATTTACTCTGGCCGCCACTCCCAGTCCTATATGACCTCGCTTCCGGACTTTGTTCGTCTGGCCGAAGCCTATGGTCATGTGGGGATCCGCGTCAGCGACCCGGCAGAGCTGGAAGCAAAACTCGGCGAAGCGCTTGAGCACGTGAAAAACAATCGCCTGGTCTTTATGGATGTCATCGTTGACGGCGCAGAGCACGTCTACCCGATGCATATTCGCGGCGGCGGTATGGACGAAATGTGGTTAAGCAAAACGGAGAGAACCTGATATGCGCCGGATATTATCTGTATTACTGGAAAACGAGTCGGGCGCATTGTCTCGCGTCATCGGACTCTTTGCGCAGCGCGGCTATAACATCGAAAGCCTGACCGTTGCGCCGACGGACGATCCCACGCTTTCACGCATGACCATCCAGACCGTGGGCGATGCTAAAGTGCTGGAGCAGATCGAAAAGCAGCTGCACAAGCTGGTCGACGTTCTGCGCGTGAGCGAGTTAGGGCAGGGGGCTTACGTCGAGCGAGAAGTGATGCTGGTGAAAATTCAGGCCAGCGGCTACGGTCGCGAAGAAGTTAAACGCAGTACGGATATCTTCCGCGGGCAGATCATCGACGTTACTCCTTCTATATATACCGTGCAGCTTGCAGGGACCAGCGACAAGCTGGATGCGTTCCTGGCGTCGATTCGCGATGTCGCAAAAATTGTTGAGGTAGCGCGCTCGGGCGTCGTCGGGCTCTCCCGCGGCGATAAAATCATGCGCTAGCTGTCTAAAAGGTTCGCCTCTTTCTGCCCGGTCACCAAAGCCGGGCTTTTTTTTGCGTAATCGACCGCCAACCCGGATAAAAGCGGTTGCTGCGAAACCTATTCTGCGTTTAGATGTTAAAAGATTTAACCATAACCTTGACAGGGCCATGGACTCATTTCTTTCTTTAAGGGGCAATTGTGAAACTGGATGAAATCGCCCGGCTCGCCGGCGTGTCACGAACTACGGCGAGCTATGTGATTAACGGTAAGGCAAAGCAGTATCGTGTCAGCGATAAAACCGTTGAAAAAGTCATGGCGGTGGTTCGTGAGCATAATTACCATCCGAATGCTGTCGCAGCCGGTTTACGCGCCGGACGTACCCGCTCAATAGGCCTGGTGATCCCCGATCTGGAAAACACCAGCTACACCCGAATCGCTAACTATCTCGAACGTCAGGCTCGCCAGCGCGGTTATCAGCTGCTGATTGCCTGTTCTGAAGATCAGCCCGACAACGAGATGCGCTGCATCGAGCATCTGCTCCAGCGTCAGGTGGATGCGATTATCGTTTCAACCTCTTTACCTCCTGAGCATCCTTTCTACCAGCGCTGGGCCAACGATCCTTTCCCGATTGTCGCCCTCGACCGCGCGCTCGATCGTGAGCACTTCACAAGCGTAGTGGGTGCCGATCAGGACGACGCCGAAATGCTGGCGGCCGAGTTAAGAACCTTCCCGGCGGAAACGGTGCTCTATCTTGGCGCACTGCCGGAGCTTTCCGTCAGCTTCCTGCGCGAGCAGGGGTTCCGCACGGCCTGGAAAGAGGATCCGCGCGAGGTGCATTATCTGTATGCCAACAGCTATGAGCGCGAAGCGGCGGCGCAGCTGTTTGAGAAGTGGCTGGAAACGCACCCGATGCCGCAGGCGTTGTTCACCACCTCTTTCGCCCTGTTGCAGGGGGTGATGGATGTCACCTTGCGCCGCGATGGCAAGCTGCCATCCGATCTGGCGATTGCCACTTTCGGGGATAACGAGCTTCTCGACTTCCTGCAATGTCCGGTTCTGGCCGTTGCCCAGCGTCACCGGGATGTGGCCGAGCGCGTGCTTGAGATTGTCCTGGCAAGCCTTGATGAGCCACGCAAGCCAAAACCGGGCCTGTCGCGTATCAAAAGGAATCTCTATCGCCGTGGAATTCTGAGCCGTCATTAATAAATCAGGCCGTGGGTCGTAGAAACGGCCCATTTTCAGAAAATTATTACAAATTTAATTCCCGTAGAAAAATTAGGATAATTCCGTAAGAAACAGAGCCTGCTATTTATCTTAATTGCTTCTCGCGCTTAAATAGCTCTCAGAACGTCGCAAATCGCTTTTAAAACCCCTTCTTAGAATTATTTTGTTACAAAGGCCGTGCGGTCGATGAATAATCAGACGTTTTTTTTGCTGAGCTGCCACCCCGCGCAAAGGCCTGCACGCTCTGATGTCGTCAGGATGAATCTGGCGCTGTCATCCCCAGAGAATATGTCTTAAAATGCCGCCCGCGTCGCAAACTGACACTTTATATTTCCCTTCGATGATATTGAGTGATTTTTAACGCCCGTGTGCATATTCGTTTTTTTCTTACAAATATTCATGACGTTAATTTTGCCTCGCCAGTTGTTTAGTTATTAATCAGGTCGGCATATATCCACGAATAGCGGGCTTTCGCGTTCGTATGGAGAGAGTCCTGGCTTGACAAGCTTTTCCCTCGCTCCGTAAACTCCTTCAGGTGGGAATTTGTGGGTTAAAGTGGTGAGGAGGGGTGAGGCTGGCATGTTCCGTGGAGCAACGTTAGTCAATCTCGACAGTAAAGGGCGTTTATCGGTTCCAACCCGATACCGCGACCGGCTGATCGAGGACGCTTCAGGTCAAATGGTATGTACCATTGACATCCACCACCCCTGCCTGCTGCTTTACCCCTTGCCTGAATGGGAAATTATCGAGCAAAAGCTGTCGCGACTGTCGAGCATGAACCCGCAGGAACGTCGCGTGCAGCGGCTGTTATTGGGACATGCCAGTGAATGTCAGATGGATACCGCCGGGCGATTACTGATAGCGCCTGTGTTGCGGCAACATGCCGGTCTGACGAAAGAAGTGATGCTGGTCGGCCAGTTCAACAAGTTTGAACTGTGGGATGAAACGACCTGGTATCAACGGGTCAAGGAAGATATCGACGCTGAGCAATCTGATTCCGCATTGTTGTCGGACAGATTGCAGGACTTGTCTCTATAAATATGATGGAAAATTATAAACATACAACGGTGTTGCTGGATGAGGCCGTTAACGGCCTGAATATTCGTCCAGACGGCATCTACATTGATGGCACATTTGGTCGCGGTGGCCACTCGCGCTTGATCCTCTCTCAACTTGGAGCGGAAGGGCAACTGCTGGCAATCGATCGCGATCCGCAGGCGATTGCCGTTGCGCAAACCATCGATGACCCACGCTTTTCCATCGTGCATGGACCTTTCTCTGCGCTGGCGGATTACGTCGCCGAGCGCGGCCTGACGGGCAAGATCGACGGAATCCTTCTCGATCTTGGCGTTTCCTCACCTCAACTTGATGATGCCGAGCGCGGCTTCTCCTTTATGCGTGACGGTCCGCTGGACATGCGTATGGATCCTACGCGCGGCCAGTCTGCCGCGGAATGGCTGCAAACCGCCGACGAAGCGGATATCGCCTGGGTGATCAAAACCTTTGGTGAAGAGCGTTTTGGTAAACGTATCGCCCGCGCCATCGTTGAGCGTAACCGAATTGAACCGATGACCCGCACCAAAGAGCTGGCAGAGGTCATCGCGGCGGCAACGCCGGTCAAAGATAAGCACAAACATCCCGCGACCCGTACCTTCCAGGCGGTGCGCATCTGGGTGAACAGTGAACTGGAGGAAATAGAGCTGGCGCTAAAAAGCTCGCTCGACGTGCTTGCCCCGGGTGGGCGGTTATCCATCATCAGCTTCCATTCGCTGGAAGACCGCATTGTGAAGCGCTTTATGCGTGAGCAGAGTCGCGGTCCACAAGTTCCTGCGGGGCTGCCGATGACGGAAGAACAGCTCAGCAAACTGGGAGGCCGTCAGCTGCGAGCATTAGGCAAGTTGATGCCGGGCGAAGAAGAGGTGGCAGAGAATCCACGCGCCCGTAGTTCAGTGCTGCGAGTAGCAGAAAGGACGAACGCATGATCGGCAGAGTGACAGAGACCCTAAGCAAAGTTAAGGATTCGTTAGGAAGCAACGAGCGCCATGCCTTGCCTGGCGTGATCGGCGACGATCTTTTGCGGTTTGGGAAGCTGCCACTCTGCTTGTTCATTTGCATCATCGTGACGGCAGTAACCGTGGTGACCACGGCTCACCACACTCGTTTATTAACCGCACAACGCGAACAGATGGTTCTGGAACGTGATGCGCTGGATATCGAATGGCGAAATCTGATCCTTGAAGAAAACGCGCTCGGCGATCACAGCCGGGTTGAGCGGATCGCAACGGAAAAGCTGCAATTGCAGCATGTTGATCCTTCTCAGGAAAATATCGTAGTACAAAAATAAGGGATAACGCGACGCATGAGAGCAGCGGCAAAAACGCAAAAACCGAAACGTCAGGAAGAGCAGGCCAACTTTATTAGTTGGCGTTTTGCGTTGCTGTGCGGCTGTATTTTACTGGCGCTGGGTTTCCTGCTGGGTCGCGTTGCCTGGCTGCAAATCATCGCGCCGGACATGCTGGTGCGTCAGGGTGATATGCGTTCTCTGCGCGTGCAGGAAGTTTCCACCTCTCGCGGCATGATCACAGACCGCTCCGGGCGCCCGCTGGCGGTGAGCGTGCCCGTTAAAGCTATCTGGGCCGACCCGAAAGAGCTGCATGACGCGGGCGGTATTACGCTCGATAACCGATGGAAAGCGCTGGCGGATGCACTGAAGATGCCGCTGGACCAGCTTTCTTCCCGCGTTAACGCCAACCCGAAAGGGCGCTTTATCTATCTGGCCCGTCAGGTTAACCCTGACATGGCCGATTACATTAAAAAACTGAAACTTCCCGGTATACATCTGCGGGAAGAGTCTCGTCGCTACTACCCTTCAGGCGAAGTGACCGCTCACCTCATCGGCTTCACGAACGTCGACAGCCAGGGGATTGAAGGCGTTGAGAAAAGCTTTGATAAGTGGCTAACCGGCCAGCCGGGCGAGCGCATCGTGCGTAAAGACCGCTACGGTCGCGTGATTGAGGATATCTCTTCCACCGACAGCCAGGCGGCGCACAATCTGGCGCTGAGCATTGACGAGCGTTTACAGGCGCTGGTCTACCGCGAGCTGAACAACGCCGTGGCCTTTAACAAGGCGGAATCGGGCAGCGCCGTGTTAGTTGATGTCAGCACGGGTGAAGTGCTGGCGATGGCCAATAGCCCGTCCTACAACCCCAACAATCTTACCGGTACGCAGAAGGATGTTATGCGTAACCGCACCATCACCGACGTGTTCGAACCGGGTTCGACCGTTAAGCCGATGGTGGTCATGACTGCGCTCCAGCGCGGCATCGTGAATGAAAGTACCGTTCTGAATACCATTCCATACCGAATTAACGGCCACGAAATCAAAGACGTGGCGCGTTACAGCGAATTGACCCTGACCGGGGTATTACAGAAGTCGAGTAACGTCGGTGTTTCAAAGCTGGCGTTAGCGATGCCGTCCTCAGCGTTAGTAGAGACTTACTCACGTTTTGGGCTTGGAAAAGCGACCAATTTGGGGTTGGTCGGAGAACGCAGTGGCTTATATCCTCAAAAACAACGGTGGTCTGACATAGAGAGGGCCACCTTCTCTTTCGGCTACGGGCTAATGGTAACCCCGTTACAGTTGGCGCGAGTCTACGCAACGATTGGCAGCTATGGCGTTTATCGCCCGCTGTCGATTACCAAAGTTGATCCACCGGTTCCGGGGGAGCGTATCTTCCCGGAATCTATCGTTCGGACCGTTGTTCATATGATGGAAAGCGTGGCACTGCCCGGCGGCGGTGGCGTGAAGGCGGCGATCAAAGGCTATCGCATCGCCATTAAAACCGGTACGGCGAAAAAGGTGGGGCCAGATGGCCGCTACATCAACAAATACATTGCCTATACCGCAGGCGTTGCGCCTGCAAGCAATCCGCGTTTTGCGCTGGTGGTCGTGATAAACGATCCACAGGCGGGTAAATACTACGGCGGTGCCGTTTCCGCGCCTGTGTTCGGGGCAATCATGGGTGGCGTGTTGCGCACCATGAACATCGAACCGGATGCGCTGGCGACGGGCGAAAAAAGTGAATTTGTAATTAATCAAGGCGAGGGTACAGGTGGCAGATCGTAATTTGCGCGACCTTCTCGCTCCGTGGGTGCCAAATGCACCGGAGCGAGCACTGCGAGAGATGGTTCTGGACAGCCGCGTGGCTGCTTCTGGCGATCTTTTTGTAGCGGTGGTCGGTCATCAGGCGGACGGGCGTCGATATATCCCGCAGGCGATTGCGCAAGGTGTAGCTGCCATTATTGCTGAGGCAAAAGATGAGGCAACCGACGGTGAAATCCGTGAAATGCACGGTGTGCCGGTCATCTATCTCAGCCAGTTGAGTGAGCGTCTTTCCGCGCTGGCGGGGCGTTTTTATCACGAACCTTCTGACCAGTTACGTCTGATTGGCGTAACCGGAACCAACGGTAAAACCACCACCACGCAGCTGATGGCGCAATGGGCGCAGCTGCTGGGTGAAACCGGTGCGGTGATGGGCACCGTGGGTAACGGCCTTCTGGGCAAAGTGAACCCGACGGAAAACACCACCGGCTCTGCGGTTGACGTGCAGCACGTGCTGGCCGGTCTGGCAGAGCAGGGCGCGACCTTTGCCGCAATGGAAGTCTCTTCACACGGGCTAGTGCAGCATCGTGTGGCCGCGCTGAAATTCGCGGCGTCCGTCTTTACCAATCTCAGCCGCGATCACCTTGATTATCATGGTGATATGGAGCACTACGAAGCGGCGAAATGGCTGCTTTACTCCACGCACCACTGCGGTCAGGCGATCATCAACGCCGACGACGAAGTGGGTCGCCGCTGGCTGGCAAAACTGCCGGACGCGGTTGCGGTATCTATTGAAGATCATATCAACCCGAACTGCCACGGCCGCTGGCTGAAGGCGGTTGAGGTTAACTACCACGACAGCGGTGCCACCATTCGCTTTACCTCTTCATGGGGTGACGGTGAAATTGAAAGCCGCCTGATGGGCGCATTCAACGTGAGTAACCTGCTGCTGGCGCTGGCGACGCTGCTGGCGCTGGGTTATCCGATGGACGCACTGCTGAAAACCGCCGATCGTCTGCAACCGGTTTGTGGCCGTATGGAAGTGTTCAGCGCGCCGGGCAAGCCTACCGTGGTGGTTGATTACGCCCACACGCCGGATGCGCTGGAAAAAGCGCTCGAAGCGGCACGTCTGCACTGCGCCGGTAAACTCTGGTGCGTGTTTGGCTGCGGTGGCGATCGCGACAAGGGCAAACGTCCGCTAATGGGCGCTATCGCTGAGCAGTTCGCGGATATCCCGGTTGTGACGGACGATAACCCGCGTACCGAAGAGCCGCGCGCCATTATCAACGACATTCTCGCGGGAATGCTCGATGCGGGCCGCGCTCGCGTCGTGGAAGGTCGCGCGGAAGCCGTGACTAACGCCATCATGCAGGCGCAGGAGAACGACGTTGTTCTGCTGGCCGGTAAAGGGCATGAAGATTATCAAATTGTTGGCACCCGCCGTCTGGACTATTCCGACCGCGTAACCGCAGCGCGTCTGCTGGGGGTGATTGCATGATTAGCATCACGCTAGGCCAGGCCGCTCAGGCGTTGCAGGGCACCCTGCATGGTCAGGATCTGACCATCGACGCCGTGACCACCGACACCCGTAAAATCACCGCCGGCTGCCTGTTTGTGGCGCTCAAAGGTGAACGTTTTGATGCCCACGATTTTGTCGATCAGGCCAAAGAGAACGGTGCAGGCGCGCTGCTGGTTAGCCGCAAGCTCGATATCGACCTGCCGCAAATCGTGGTGAAAGATACGCGTCTGGCGTTTGGCGAACTGGCGGCATGGGTTCGCCAGCAGGTGCCGACCCGCGTCGTCGCGCTGACCGGCTCCTCAGGTAAAACGTCAGTCAAAGAGATGACCGCTGCCATTCTGAGCCAGTGCGGAAACACGCTTTATACCGCAGGCAATCTCAATAATGACATTGGCGTGCCGATGACGTTGCTTCGCCTGACCAGAGAGCATGAGTTTGCGGTGATCGAGTTAGGCGCTAACCATCAGGGCGAAATCGCCTGGACCGTGAGCCTGACCCGCCCGGAAGCCGCGCTGGTGAATAACCTGGCGGCGGCGCATCTGGAAGGTTTCGGCTCGCTGGAAGGGGTCGCGAAAGCGAAAGGTGAGATCTATACCGGCCTGCCTGAAAACGGCATTGCGATTCTGAACGCCGACAACAACGACTGGCTGAACTGGCAGAGCATTATTGGCTCGCGTAAGACCTGGCGCTTCTCGCCGAACGCGGCCAACAGCGATTTTACCGCGACCAACATTCATGTGACCTCGCACGGTACGGAATTCACGCTCAACACCCCTACGGGTGGCATTGACGTGCTGTTGCCGCTGCCGGGGCGCCATAACATCGCCAACGCGCTTGCCGCCGCTGCGCTCTCTATGGCGGTCGGAGCGGATCGCGAGGCGATCAAAACCGGTCTGGCAAACCTGAAAGCCGTTCCGGGGCGTCTGTTCCCGATCCCGCTTTCAGAGAACAAGCTGCTGCTGGACGACTCCTATAACGCCAACGTGGGTTCCATGACCGCGGCGGTGCAGGTGCTGTCAGAAATGCCGGGCTATCGCGTGCTGGTTGTTGGAGATATGGCCGAACTGGGCGATGAAAGCGAAGCCTGTCATACCCAGGTGGGCGACGCGGCGAAGGCTGCGGGTCTTGATTGCGTATTGAGTGCAGGAAAACTGAGCCAGGCTATCAGCCAGGCTAGCGGCGTTGGCGAACATTTTGCCGATAAAGCGTCACTTATTGCACGTCTTAAGTCATTGATTGCAGAAAAACAAATTGTGACTGTGCTGGTTAAAGGTTCACGCAGTGCTGCCATGGAAGAGGTTGTGCACGCATTACAGGAGAACGGAACATGTTAGTTTGGCTGGCCGAACACTTGGTCAAATATTATTCAGGCTTTAACGTCTTTTCCTATCTGACGTTTCGCGCCATCGTCAGCCTGCTGACCGCGCTGTTCATCTCCTTGTGGATGGGCCCGCGCATGATTGCTCGTTTACAGAAACTCTCTTTCGGCCAGGTTGTACGTAACGACGGCCCGGAGTCGCACTTCAGCAAGCGCGGTACGCCGACGATGGGGGGGATCATGATCCTGACCGCGATCGTGGTTTCCGTTCTGCTGTGGGCTTATCCGTCTAACCCTTACGTCTGGTGCGTGCTGACCGTGCTGGTCGGGTACGGGATCATCGGGTTTGTCGACGATTACCGCAAAGTGGTGCGTAAAGACACCAAAGGGCTGATTGCCCGTTGGAAATACTTCTGGATGTCGGTGATTGCGCTGGGCGTGGCCTTCGCGCTGTATCTTGCCGGAAAAGACACGCCAGCGACCGAGCTGGTGGTGCCGTTCTTTAAAGACGTCATGCCGCAGCTGGGTCTGTTCTACATCCTGCTGGCCTACTTCGTTATTGTTGGCACCGGGAATGCCGTCAACCTGACGGACGGTCTGGATGGCCTGGCGATTATGCCAACCGTGTTTGTGGCGGCGGGCTTTGCGCTGGTGGCATGGGCGACCGGTAACATGAACTTTGCGAACTACCTGCACATTCCTTACCTGCGTCACGCGGGTGAACTGGTGATCGTCTGCACGGCCATTGTCGGGGCGGGGCTTGGCTTCCTGTGGTTCAACACCTATCCGGCTCAGGTCTTCATGGGTGATGTGGGTTCTCTGGCACTGGGCGGCGCGCTGGGCATTATTGCCGTGCTGCTGCGTCAGGAGTTCCTGCTGGTGATCATGGGCGGGGTATTTGTGGTTGAAACCCTGTCGGTGATTTTGCAGGTCGGTTCCTTCAAGCTGCGCGGTCAGCGCATCTTCCGTATGGCACCGATCCACCACCACTATGAACTAAAAGGCTGGCCGGAGCCGCGCGTCATTGTGCGCTTCTGGATTATTTCGCTGATGCTGGTGCTGATTGGCCTGGCAACGCTGAAGGTACGTTAATCATGGCAGATTACCAGGGTAAAAAAGTCGTTATCATCGGGTTAGGCCTGACGGGCCTCTCCTGCGTTGACTTTTTCCTCGCGCGTGGCGTTACGCCGCGCGTGATGGATACGCGTGTCTCTCCGCCGGGTCTGGATAAGCTGCCGGAGCAGGTTGAACGCCACCTTGGTGGTCTGAATGATGACTGGCTGCTGACGGCCGATTTGATTGTCGCAAGCCCGGGCATGGCGCTGGCGCACCCGTCATTAAGCGCGGCGGCGGACGCCGGTGTGGAAATCGCCGGGGACATTGAGCTGTTTTGCCGCGAAGCGCAGGCACCCGTCATTGCTATTACCGGCTCTAACGGCAAAAGCACCGTCACCACGCTGGTGGGCGAGATGGCTAAGGCGGCGGGTAAAAACGTGGGCGTCGGCGGCAATATCGGCCTGCCCGCGCTGATGCTGCTGGATAAAGGCTGCGAGCTGTACGTGCTGGAACTGTCCAGCTTCCAGCTGGAAACCACCTCAAGCCTTCATGCGGCGGCGGCGACGATCCTCAACGTCACCGAAGATCACATGGATCGCTATCCGTTTGGTCTGCAACAGTATCGCGCAGCTAAGCTGCGCATTTATGAAAATGCCAAAGTGTGCGTAGTGAACGCTGACGACGCGCTGACCATGCCCGTTCGCGGTGCCGACGATCGCTGCATCAGCTTTGGTATCACCATGGGTGACTACCATCTGAACCGTCAGCAGGGCGAAACCTGGCTGCGCGTGAAGGGTGAGAAAGTGCTGAACGTGAAGGAGATGAAGCTCTCCGGGCAACACAACTACACCAACGCGCTGGCAGCGCTGGCGTTAGCCGATGCGGTAGGTCTGCCTCGCTCTTCAAGCCTGAAAGCGCTGACCACCTTCACCGGCCTGGCGCACCGTTTCCAGCTGGCGCTGGAGCACAACGGCGTGCGCTGGATCAACGATTCTAAAGCCACTAACGTCGGAAGCACCGAGGCGGCGCTTAACGGCCTGCACGTTGATGGCACGCTGCATCTGCTGCTGGGCGGTGATGGCAAGTCCGCCGATTTCTCCTCGCTGAAACAGTATCTTAACGGCGACAATATTCGCCTGTACTGCTTTGGTCGCGACGGCAGTGAACTGGCGCAGCTTCGTCCTGATATCGCTGAACAGACCGAGACAATGGAACAGGCTATGCGGCTTCTTGCCCCGCGCGTGAAGCCGGGCGATATGGTGCTGCTCTCGCCGGCCTGCGCCAGCCTCGATCAGTTTAAGAATTTCGAACAGCGTGGTGATGTCTTCACCCGCCTGGCGAAGGAGTTAGGCTGATGCGCTTTTCCCTCCCTCGCCTGAGAATGCCGCGACTGCCAGGATTTGGCATTCTGGTGTGGCTGTTTGCCGCACTGAAAGGCTGGGTGATGGCTTCGCGGGATAAAGATTCCGACAGCCTGATCATGTACGACCGTATGCTGTTCTGGCTGACGCTGGGGCTAGCGGCGATCGGTTTTATTATGGTGACCTCTGCCTCGATGCCCGTCGGGCAGCGACTGGCAAACGATCCGTTCCTCTTTGCCAAGCGTGACGGCCTGTACATTATTCTGGCGTTTTGCCTGGCGCTGATTACCCTGCGGCTGCCGATGTCGTTCTGGCAGCGACACAGTACGGCGATGCTGATCGCGTCGATCATTATGCTGCTGATCGTTCTGGTCGTCGGTAGCTCCGTTAACGGGGCATCGCGCTGGATCGCGTTTGGCCCGCTGCGTATTCAGCCTGCGGAGTTCACCAAGCTTTCCCTGTTCTGCTATCTGGCGAACTATCTGGTGCGTAAGGTCGACGAGGTGCGTAACAACCTTCGCGGCTTCTTAAAACCGATGGGCGTGATCCTGGTGCTCGCGGTCCTGCTGCTGGCGCAGCCTGACCTGGGGACGGTGGTGGTGCTGTTTGTCACCACGCTGGCGATGCTCTTCCTGGCGGGGGCAAAGCTGTGGCAGTTCATCGCCATCATCGGGATGGGGATTTCAGCGGTGGTGCTGCTGATCCTCGCCGAGCCATACCGTATTCGCCGCGTTACCTCATTCTGGAACCCGTGGGAAGATCCGTTCGGCAGCGGCTATCAGCTGACCCAGTCGCTGATGGCGTTTGGCCGCGGTGAAGTCTGGGGACAGGGCCTCGGCAACTCGGTGCAAAAACTGGAGTATTTACCTGAGGCGCACACCGACTTCATCTTCTCCATTATTGGGGAAGAACTGGGTTATATCGGTGTGGTACTTGCACTTTTAATGGTATTCTTCGTGGCTTTCCGTGCTATGTCGATTGGCCGGAAGGCGCTGGAAATCGATCACCGCTTCTCAGGTTTTTTAGCCTGCTCAATTGGTATTTGGTTCAGCTTCCAGGCACTGGTAAACGTCGGGGCCGCAGCGGGTATGCTGCCAACCAAGGGCCTGACGTTACCGTTAATCAGTTATGGTGGTTCCAGTCTGTTAATCATGTCGACGGCCATCATGTTGTTGTTACGTATAGATTATGAAACGCGTCTGGAGAAAGCTCAGGCGTTTACACGAGGTTCACGATGAATCAACCGAAGCGGTTAATGGTGATGGCAGGCGGTACCGGCGGACATGTGTTCCCGGGGCTCGCAGTTGCGCACCATTTAATGGATCAGGGCTGGCAGGTACGCTGGCTTGGAACCGCCGATCGCATGGAAGCCGATCTGGTACCGAAGCACGGTATTGAGATCGACTTTATCCGCATTTCCGGTTTACGTGGCAAAGGCATTAAGGCGCAGCTCCTTGCCCCGGTGCGTATTTTTAACGCCTGGCGTCAGGCGCGCACCATTATGAAGCGCTTCAAGCCAGACGTTGTGCTGGGCATGGGCGGCTATGTTTCCGGTCCGGGTGGGCTGGCGGCCTGGTCGCTGGGTATTCCCGTTGTCCTGCACGAGCAAAACGGCATTGCCGGGCTGACCAACAAATGGCTGGCGAAAATCGCCACCAAAGTGATGCAGGCCTTCCCAGGCGCATTTCCGAAAGCGGACGTGGTGGGTAACCCGGTGCGCGTTGACGTGCTGGCGCTGCCGCTGCCGGACGCGCGTCTTGCAGGGCGTGAAGGCCCGGTGCGCGTGCTGGTTGTAGGTGGTTCGCAGGGTGCCCGCATCCTGAACCAGACTCTGCCGCAGGTTGCAGCGAAGCTGGGCGATGCCGTGACCATCTGGCATCAAAGCGGTAAAGGCGCTCAGCAGACGGTTGAGCAGGCGTATATCGACGCCGGACAGCCTCAGCATAAAGTGACCGAATTTATCGATGACATGGCGACCGCCTATGCATGGGCCGACGTCGTGGTTTGCCGCTCGGGCGCGCTAACCGTGAGTGAAATCGCCGCGGCGGGCCTGCCAGCGCTGTTTGTGCCATTCCAGCACAAAGACAGGCAGCAGTACTGGAATGCGTTGCCGCTTGAGAAAGCCGGTGCCGCGAAAATATTCGAACAGCCACAGTTTACCGCCGATGCGGTCGCCACCACCCTGGCGGGCTGGAACAGAGAAGCATTGCTGGAGATGGCCCAACGCGCGCGCGCGACCGCCATCCCGGATGCAACCGAGCGGGTGGCAAAAGAAGTGAGCCTGGCAGCCCAGGCTTGATCCTCGCAGCGCGTGTTGCGCTGCACGATTTTTTTGAAGTAGTCGATGGCGTTTAGAGAATGAATACACAACAACTGGCAAAACTGCGTTCTATCGTGCCCGAGATGCGTCGCGTCCGGCACATTCACTTTGTCGGCATCGGTGGTGCTGGCATGGGCGGTATTGCCGAAGTGTTAGCGAACGAGGGTTACCAGATCAGCGGTTCTGACCTGGCGCCAAACCCTGTTACGCAACAGTTGTCATCGCTTGGGGTCACTATTTATTTCAACCATCGCCCGGAAAACGTGCTCGATGCGAGCGTTGTTGTGGTTTCCAGCGCCATTTCTGCCGATAACCCGGAAATCGTTGCCGCACATGAAGCGCGTATCCCGGTGATCCGCCGTGCGGAAATGCTGGCTGAGCTGATGCGTTTTCGTCACGGCATTGCCGTGGCCGGAACGCACGGTAAAACCACTACCACGGCGATGGTGTCCAGCATCTATGCCGAAGCGGGTCTTGATCCGACCTTCGTTAATGGCGGTCTGGTCAAAGCCGCGGGCGTTCACGCTCGTCTGGGCCACAGCCGCTACCTGATTGCTGAAGCGGACGAAAGCGACGCGTCGTTCCTGCATTTGCAGCCGATGGTTGCCATTGTGACCAACATCGAAGCTGACCATATGGATACCTACCAGGGCGACTTCGAGAATTTAAAGCAGACCTTTATTAACTTCCTGCACAACCTGCCGTTCTACGGGCGCGCGGTGATGTGCGTTGACGACCCGGTGATCCGCGAGCTGCTGCCGCGAGTGGGCCGTCAGATTACTACCTACGGCTTTAGCGAAGATGCTGACGTGCGCGTGGAAGAGTACAAACAGATCGGTGCGCAGGGCCATTTCACCCTGGCGCGTCAGGATAAAGAGCTGCTGCACGTGACGCTTAATGCGCCAGGTCGTCATAACGCCCTGAACGCGGCGGCAGCGGTAGCGGTTGCTACCGAAGAGGGCATTGAAGACGTCGCTATTCTGCGCGCACTGGAAAGCTTCCAGGGCACAGGCCGTCGTTTTGACTTCCTCGGTGAGTTCCCGCTGGAAGAGGTGAATGGCAAAGCGGGCACCGCGATGCTGGTGGATGACTACGGTCACCACCCGACCGAAGTTGACGCAACGATCAAAGCGGCGCGCGCGGGCTGGCCGGAGAAGAATCTGGTGATGATCTTCCAGCCGCACCGTTTCACGCGCACCCGCGATCTGTATGACGATTTCGCTAACGTGCTGTCTCAGGTTGATACCCTGCTGATGCTGGACGTTTACGCGGCGGGCGAAGCGCCGATTCCTGGCGCAGACAGTCGTTCGCTGTGCCGTACCATTCGTGCTCGCGGCAAAGTTGACCCAATTTTACTGTCGGATCCTGCTGAAGCAGCAGCCATTCTGGCTCCGGTTCTGACGGGCAACGATTTGATTCTGATTCAGGGTGCGGGAAATATCGGCAAAATCGCCCGTACCTTAGCTGAAATCAAACTGAAGCCGCAAACTCCGGAGGAAGACCGTCATGGCTGATAAGATTGCGGTCCTTCTCGGCGGCACCTCCGCCGAGCGTGACGTTTCGCTAAATTCCGGTGCAGCGGTTCTGGCTGGCCTGCGCGAAGGCGGTGTGAACGCGCACCCGGTCGACCCGAAAGAGGTCGACATTACCCAGCTTAAGGCGATGGGCTTCGACAAAGTGTTTATCGCTCTGCATGGTCGTGGCGGTGAAGACGGCACCCTGCAAGGGCTGCTGGATTTGATCGGCATGCCTTACACCGGCAGCGGCGTGATGGCGTCGGCGATCTCCATGGACAAACTGCGCAGCAAACTGCTGTGGCAAGGCGCGGGTCTGCCCGTTGCCCCATGGGTCGCGCTAACGCGTCGCGAGTTTGATTTAGGCCTGTCAGACAGCGTTAATGCGCGCATTGCTGAACTGGGGTTACCGGTTATTGTAAAACCGAGCCGTGAAGGGTCGAGCGTTGGTATGTCGAAGGTCGACGAAGCTCAGGATTTAGCCTCTGCTTTAGCGCTGGCATTTCAACATGATGAAGAAGTTCTGATTGAAAAATGGCTCAGCGGGCCGGAATTTACCGTCGCGATGCTTGGTGAAGAAATTTTACCGTCTATTCGTATCCAACCCGCCGGAACCTTCTATGATTATGAGGCGAAGTATCTCTCTGATGAAACGCAATATTTCTGCCCTGCCGGGCTTGAAGCAGAGCGCGAAGCAGATTTACAGTCTCTGGTCCTTAAAGCATGGAATGTTCTGGGCTGCCGCGGCTGGGGACGCATTGACGTGATGCTCGACGCTGACGGGCAATTTTATCTGCTGGAAGCAAATACTTCTCCGGGCATGACCAGCCACAGCCTTGTGCCAATGGCTGCGCGTCAGGCGGGAATGAGCTTCTCGCAATTAGTCGTACGTATTCTGGACCAGGCGGGCTGATATGTCTCAGGCTGCATTGAACACGCGCAACCGCGAGGAAGAAGAAGAATATTCTTCTTCACGACGGAGTAATGGAACGCGTCTTGCAGGGATTATTTTCCTGCTCGGTGTGCTGTTTACCGTGTTTATCAGCGGCTGGATGGTGCTGGGCTGGATGGAAGATGCGCAACGTTTACCGCTTTCAAAGCTGGTGGTAACCGGTGAGCGCCATTACACCCGAAATGATGATATTCGCCAGTCGATTCTGGCTCTGGGGTCACCTGGAACCTTTATGACGCAGGACGTCAATATTATCCAAAGTCAGATTGAACGTCTGCCGTGGATAAAACAGGCGAGTGTAAGAAAGCAATGGCCTGATGAATTGAAGATTCATCTGGTTGAATATGTGCCCATTGCGCGTTGGAATGATCAGCACATGGTCGACGTAGACGGAAATTCGTTTAGCGTCCCAAGCGATCGCGTCAGCAAGCAAAATTTACCGATGTTGTACGGCCCGGAAGGTAGCGAAAACGAAGTCTTGCAAGGCTTCCGCGAGATGGGGCAAGTGCTGGCTAAGGACAGGTTCACGTTAAAAGACGCAGCAATGACGGCCCGCCGCTCATGGCAGCTGACCTTAACGAACGGCATTAAGCTCAACCTTGGCCGAGGCGACACGATGAAACGTCTGGCGCGTTTTGTAGAACTTTACCCAGTTTTACAGCAACAGGCACAGACCGACGGCAAACGGATAAGCTACGTTGATTTGCGTTATGACTCAGGCGCAGCAGTCGGTTGGGAACCGGCTCCGGCCGAGGAACCTAATCAGCAACAGAATCAGGCACAGGTACAGGCAAAACAACAATGATCAAGGCGACGGACAGAAAACTGGTAGTTGGACTGGAGATTGGCACCGCGAAGGTTGCCGCTTTAGTAGGGGAAGTTCTGCCCGACGGTATGGTCAATATCATTGGCGTGGGCAGTTGCCCGTCCCGTGGTATGGATAAAGGTGGGGTAAACGACCTTGAGTCGGTGGTGAAATGCGTACAGCGCGCCATCGATCAGGCTGAATTGATGGCAGATTGCCAGATTTCATCTGTCTATCTGGCCCTTTCTGGCAAGCATATCAGCTGCCAGAACGAAATCGGTATGGTGCCGATTTCAGAAGAAGAAGTGACGCAGGAAGACGTGGAAAACGTGGTGCATACGGCGAAGTCCGTACGTGTGCGCGATGAGCATCGTGTTCTGCACGTTATTCCGCAGGAATATGCGATCGACTATCAGGAAGGGATCAAAAACCCGGTCGGTCTGTCCGGCGTGCGTATGCAGGCAAAAGTGCACTTGATCACATGTCACAACGATATGGCGAAGAATATCGTCAAAGCCGTTGAACGTTGTGGCCTGAAAGTTGACCAACTCATTTTCGCCGGTCTGGCCGCAAGCTATTCTGTGCTGACCGAAGATGAACGTGAACTTGGCGTCTGTGTGGTCGATATCGGTGGTGGTACAATGGACATGGCCGTGTATACCGGCGGTGCGCTGCGCCACACGAAAGTGATCCCTTATGCAGGGAACGTCGTGACCAGCGATATCGCTTATGCCTTTGGTACGCCACCGAGCGATGCAGAGGCCATCAAGGTACGCCACGGCTGTGCGCTGGGGTCTATCGTCGGTAAAGATGAGAGCGTTGAAGTGCCGAGCGTGGGCGGACGTCCGCCGCGCAGCCTGCAACGCCAGACGCTGGCAGAGGTTATTGAGCCGCGCTATACCGAGCTGCTCAACCTGGTCAACGAAGAGATTTTGCAGTTACAAGAACAGCTTCGCCAGCAGGGTGTGAAACATCATCTTGCCGCGGGGATTGTATTAACCGGCGGCGCAGCGCAAATTGAAGGTCTTGCTGCTTGCGCTCAGCGCGTGTTCCATACGCAAGTCCGTATTGGTGCACCGCTGAATATTACCGGTTTAACGGATTATGCTCAGGAGCCGTATTATTCAACGGCCGTGGGCCTGCTGCATTACGGGAAAGAGTCCCATCTTAGTGGTGAAGCAGAAGTGGAAAAACGCGTATCGGTGGGGTCGTGGGTCAAACGACTGAACACCTGGTTGCGAAAAGAGTTTTAATTTTTTTAAGAGACCGGAGAGAATTAGCGGTCTCGGGCGACAGGCACAACGGAGAGAGAAATTATGTTTGAACCTATGGAACTGACCAACGACGCGGTGATTAAAGTCATCGGCGTCGGTGGCGGCGGCGGTAACGCCGTAGAGCATATGGTGCGTGAGCGTATCGAAGGCGTTGAATTCTTCGCGGTCAACACCGATGCACAGGCCCTGCGTAAAACCGCAGTCGGCCAGACTATTCAGATCGGTGGCGGTATCACCAAAGGTCTGGGAGCAGGGGCAAACCCGGAAGTCGGCCGCAATGCAGCCGAAGAAGATCGTGAAGCACTGCGTGCAGCACTGGAAGGTGCGGACATGGTGTTTATCGCAGCAGGTATGGGTGGCGGTACCGGTACGGGTGCAGCGCCTGTTGTTGCAGAAGTCGCAAAAGATTTGGGTATTCTGACCGTTGCCGTCGTGACTAAGCCTTTCAATTTCGAAGGCAAAAAGCGTATGGCTTTCGCGGAGCAGGGTATCACCGAGCTGTCCAAACATGTGGATTCGCTGATCACTATCCCGAACGACAAGCTGTTGAAAGTTCTGGGTCGCGGTATTTCCCTGCTGGACGCCTTCGGCGCAGCAAACGACGTGCTGAAAGGTGCTGTTCAGGGTATCGCCGAGCTGATTACCCGTCCTGGCCTGATGAACGTCGACTTTGCAGACGTGCGCACCGTGATGTCCGAAATGGGCTACGCGATGATGGGCTCTGGCGTGGCAAGCGGTGAAGACCGTGCGGAAGAAGCGGCTGAAATGGCTATCTCTTCTCCACTGCTGGAAGATATCGATCTGTCTGGTGCGCGCGGCGTGCTGGTCAACATTACCGCTGGCTTCGACCTGCGTCTGGATGAGTTCGAAACCGTGGGTAACACCATTCGTGCGTTCGCCTCTGACAACGCGACTGTGGTAATCGGTACTTCCCTTGACCCAGAAATGAACGACGAACTGCGTGTGACCGTTGTTGCGACCGGTATCGGCATGGACAAACGTCCTGAGATCACCCTGGTGACCAACAAACAGACTCAGCAGCCGGTTATGGATCGTTACCAGCAGCACGGTATGTCTCCGCTGACACAAGAGCAGAAACCTGCCGCGAAAGTGGTTAACGATACAACTCCGCAAACGGCGAAAGAGCCAGATTATCTGGATATTCCAGCGTTCCTGCGTAAGCAAGCTGATTAAGAATTGGCTGGAAGTTGGGGATTTTCGCTCTTTGTGCTAAACTGGCCCACCGTTAGTGATATACACTCTCGGTTGGATAGTTAATTTGGCGAGATTATACGATGATCAAACAAAGGACACTTAAACGTATCGTTCAGGCGACTGGTGTCGGTTTACATACCGGCAAGAAAGTCACACTGACGTTACGCCCTGCGCCGGCCAATACCGGGGTCATCTATCGTCGCACCGACTTGAATCCACCGGTAGATTTTCCGGCCGATGCCAAATCTGTGCGTGATACTATGCTCTGTACTTGTCTGGTGAACGAGCATGACGTGCGGATTTCTACCGTAGAGCACCTGAACGCTGCCCTCGCGGGTCTGGGTATCGACAACATCGTTGTTGAAGTTGATGCGCCAGAAATCCCGATTATGGATGGTAGTGCTGCTCCGTTCGTCTATTTGCTGCTGGACGCAGGCATCGAAGAGCTGAACTGCGCGAAGAAATTTGTTCGCATCAAAGACACGGTTCGCGTTGAAGATGGCGACAAGTGGGCTGAATTCAAACCGTACAATGGTTTCTCGCTGGACTTTACCATCGACTTTAACCATCCGGCGATTGATTCCAGCACCCAGCGCTACGCGATGAACTTCTCTGCGGATGCGTTCATGCGCCAGATCAGCCGTGCCCGTACTTTCGGCTTCATGCGTGATATCGAATATCTACAGTCCCGTGGCCTGTGCCTGGGCGGTAGCTTCGATTGTGCCATCGTTGTTGACGATTATCGCGTACTGAACGAAGACGGCCTGCGTTTTGAAGATGAATTCGTTCGTCACAAAATGCTGGATGCAATCGGCGACCTGTTTATGTGTGGTCACAACATCATTGGTGCATTTACCGCGTTTAAATCCGGTCATGCACTGAACAACAAATTGTTGCAGGCCGTCCTGGCAAAACAGGAAGCCTGGGAATATGTGACCTTCGAAGACGAAGCAGAGCTGCCGCTGGCGTTCAAAGCACCAAATATGGTTCTGGCGTAACGGCTAACGTCGTTTCGTAAAAAATCGACTGGTTAACCTGGTACTCTCTCCGACCAGGAAGGCCAGTCGTTTTTATTTGTACCTTTTGCCAGGTGTAGAAAACCTGCGCGTTCGCTGCATTCTTGACCGTTTTTCCCCGCTGTAATACGTCATTCCTGCTGCTGTACTTGGGCTTTAGTGGTAATATTTGGGCGCTAAAAAAAATAACTGAACTCAGCCTCAATGGCTGGCTAATCGGGTGGAGCAAGTGAGCGGAATACTGACGCGCTGGCGACAATTTGGCAGACGTTACTTCTGGCCGCATCTCTTATTGGGGATGGTCGCGGCAAGTCTCGGCTTGCCTGTGCTCAGCAACAGCGCGGAAGCCGCTGCACCGACCAGGACTACCACCACAAAGCACGATCTCTCTACGCGGGTTAATTTTACTAACCTCGCGCTGCTGGAAGCCAACCGCCGTCCAAACTTCTCGGTTGATTACTGGCACCAGCACGCCATCCGCACCGTTATCCGTCATCTCTCCTTTGCGATGGCACCGCAGGCAATGCCTGTTGCAGAAGAAACGCTGCCGGTTCAGGCACATCATCTCGCGCTGCTGGACACCTTAAACACGCTGCTGACGCAGGATTTGCAACCGCCTGTCGTCGTTCGCCAGCAGGCAAAAACCGATTTTGTTTCCCCTCATGCCTTTATCGTATCCGCATGGTTAAGCCAGGTTCATGGCATCCGTGCCGGGCCTCAACGCCTCAGCTAAATTAACGCTTTTTCAATACTCTAATTTATCTGCCCGTCTGGGACGTTTGAGAATTTATTATGCTAATCAAATTATTAACCAAAGTTTTCGGTAGTCGTAACGATCGTACTCTGCGCCGTATGCGCAAGGCTGTTGCTGTGATCAACGGCATGGAACCTGCAATGGAAAAGCTCTCTGATGATGAGCTGAAAGCCAAAACCGTTGAGTTCCGCGCACGTCTGGAAAAAGGCGAAACCTTAGAAAGCCTGATCCCTGAAGCCTTTGCCGTGGTGCGTGAAGCGAGTAAGCGCGTGTTCGGTATGCGTCACTTCGACGTTCAGCTGCTGGGCGGCATGGTCCTGAACGAACGTTGCATCGCAGAAATGCGTACTGGTGAAGGTAAAACCCTGACTGCAACGCTGCCTGCCTATCTGAACGCGCTGACCGGCAAGGGTGTACACGTAGTTACCGTCAACGACTATCTGGCCCAGCGTGACGCCGAAAACAACCGTCCGCTGTTCGAATTCCTGGGGCTGACCGTCGGTATCAACATGTCCGGTCTGCCAGCGCCGGCTAAGCGCGAAGCGTATAACGCCGACATCACCTACGGTACAAACAACGAATACGGCTTTGACTACCTGCGTGACAACATGGCGTTCAGCCCTGAAGAGCGCGTACAGCGCAAACTGCACTATGCGCTGGTGGATGAGGTTGACTCCATCCTGATCGATGAAGCGCGTACCCCGCTGATCATCTCCGGCCCGGCTGAAGACAGCTCCGAGATGTACCGTAAAGTCGACAAAATCATTCCGCACCTGCTGCGTCAGGAGAAAGAAGACTCCGACACCTTCCAGGGTGAAGGCCACTTCTCCGTAGATGAAAAAGCGCGCCAGGTGAACCTGACCGAACGCGGTCTGGTGCAAATTGAAGAGCTGCTGGTTGAGCAGGGCATTATGGAAGAGGGCGAGTCACTGTACTCACCGACCAACATCATGCTGATGCACCACGTCACGGCGGCACTGCGCGCGCACGCGCTGTTTACCCGCGACGTGGATTACATCGTTAAAGACGGCGAAGTCATCATCGTTGATGAACACACCGGCCGTACCATGCAGGGCCGTCGCTGGTCCGATGGTCTGCACCAGGCTGTGGAAGCCAAAGAAGGCGTTGATATTCAAAACGAAAACCAGACGCTGGCATCCATCACCTTCCAGAACTACTTCCGTCTGTACGAGAAGCTGGCAGGTATGACCGGTACCGCAGATACCGAAGCGTTTGAATTTAGCTCCATCTACAAACTGGATACCGTGGTGGTTCCAACTAACCGTCCGATGATCCGTAAGGATATGCCGGATCTGGTTTACATGACCGAAGCGGAAAAAATTCAGGCCATTATTGAAGATATTCGCGACCGTACCGCTGCTGGCCAGCCGGTGCTGGTGGGTACTATCTCCATCGAGAAATCCGAAGTGGTATCCAACGAGCTGACCAAAGCGGGTATTAAGCACAACGTACTGAACGCCAAGTTCCACGCGAAAGAAGCGGATATCGTTGCACAGGCGGGTTATCCGGGTGCGGTAACCATCGCGACCAACATGGCGGGTCGTGGTACGGACATTATGCTCGGCGGTAGCTGGCAGGCAGAAGTGGCTGAACTGGAAGACCCAACCCCAGAACAGATCGCCCAGATCAAAGCCGACTGGCAGGTTCGTCACGATGCGGTTCTGGCGTCCGGCGGTCTGCACATCATTGGTACCGAGCGTCACGAATCTCGTCGTATCGATAACCAGCTGCGCGGTCGTGCGGGTCGTCAGGGTGATGCCGGTTCTTCCCGCTTCTACCTGTCTATGGAAGATGCGCTGATGCGTATTTTCGCCTCTGACCGCGTGTCCGGCATGATGCGTAAACTGGGTATGAAGCCTGGCGAAGCGATTGAGCACCCGTGGGTGACCAAAGCTATTGCTAACGCACAGCGTAAAGTAGAAAGCCGCAACTTTGATATTCGTAAACAGCTGCTTGAGTACGATGATGTGGCGAACGACCAGCGTCGCGCTATCTACACCCAGCGTAACGAGCTGCTCGACGTGTCCGACGTGAGCGAAACCATCAACAGCATCCGTGAAGATGTCTTCAAAGCGACCATCGATGGTCACATCCCACCGCAGTCTCTGGAAGAGATGTGGGATATCGAAGGCCTTCAGGAGCGACTGAAAAACGACTTCGACCTTGAACTGCCAATCAAAGAGTGGCTGGACAAAGAGCCGGAGCTGCACGAAGAAACCCTGCGTGAACGTATCTTCGAAACCGCGCTGGAAGTGTACAAGCGTAAAGAAGAAGTGGTTGGCGAAGAGATGATGCGTCACTTCGAAAAAGGCGTGATGCTGCAAACGCTGGACTCCCTGTGGAAAGAGCACCTGGCGGCGATGGACTACCTGCGTCAGGGTATCCACCTGCGCGGCTACGCGCAGAAAGATCCTAAGCAGGAGTACAAGCGTGAGTCCTTCGCCATGTTCGCTTCTATGCTGGAGTCGCTGAAGTATGAAGTGATCAGCACCCTGAGCAAGGTTCAGGTGCGCATGCCGGAAGAAGTTGAAGCGATGGAGCAGCAGCGTCGTGAAGAGGCTGAACGTCTGGCGCAGATGCAGCAGCTGAGCCACCAGACAGACGAAAGCGAAGCCGCTGAGGCCATCGCGGCGCAGACCGGCGAGCGTAAGGTTGGACGTAACGATCCGTGCCCATGCGGTTCCGGTAAAAAATACAAAGCGTGCCACGGCCGTCTGAGCTAACAGCATCACAAACAGAAAAGGCGCAGATATCTGCGCCTTTTTTATGGAAGAGATACGATGAAAACACTGCAAATTGCCGTCGGAATTATTCGCAATCCGCAAAACCAAATCTTTATCACCCAGCGCGCTGCCGATGCCCATATGGCAAATAAGTGGGAGTTCCCCGGCGGAAAAATTGAGTCAGGTGAAACGCCGGAACAGGCGCTGGTTCGCGAACTGGAAGAAGAGGTGGGGATCACTCCGGTGGGCGCGACGCTTTTTGACAAACTGGAGTATCAGTTTCCCGATCGCCACATCACCTTATGGTTCTGGATGGTAGAAAACTGGCAGGGAGAACCCTGGGGAAAAGAGGGGCAGCCGGGTAACTGGGTTGAACTTCAGGCCACCGACGCTGAAAAATTCCCGCCGGCCAATGAGCCTGTGATCCTGAAGCTGGTTGGTCAGCAGTAGGCCTGCTAAGCGAAGCGCCAGCAGGCTTTACCGATTACTGCTGGCTTTCACTCCAGTCATCGGTGTCAGAGAGATCGCCTTCGCTTGGAATGCGCTTCTCTTCTGCCGCCCACTCGCCAAGATCGATTAACTGGCAGCGCTTGCAGCAAAACGGGCGAAACGGGCTCACTTCACCCCAGACCACGGTTTTGCCACAGGTTGGGCAACTTACGGTTGTGACTTCAGACATCAAAACTCCTTAACAGCAGGCCAGCTCGAAATCGAGGCGTTCCGGTACGGTGCCATTTTCGCTATCGAGAGGCATAAATCTAATCGCAAAACGGCTCTTATGACCGGAAATTTGCGGGTAAAGCTGATCGCTAAGTGACAGATTCAGACGCAGCAGATCGGCGTCGTCACCGTTATCCTGGTAAAAACCATTCAGGCTGGTTTGCTTGCGGAAAGGCGCGGAATTGCGCACCAGGTCAAGGATCAGCGAGAGCGCCTGATTCATCGGATCAAGGCTTTCGAGCCAGCTGCTCACCTGTGCATCACGCTGCGCTTGCGGCATATGCAGCCACATGTGGAGCGTTGGCAGATCGAAGCTACAGCAGCCGCCTGGAATGCTCAGACGCTGACGAACCAGTGCGATCAGACGGTCTTCGCGCAGGAATTGCCCGACGCGCGGAGCGGCCATCAAAATATTACTGCTGGCTTTTAGCTGCTGGCGAAGCGCGTCAATGCGGCTCTGATCGACACCCGGGACTTCGTTCCAGGCTTGCAGCTTACGCTGCTGGCGCTCCAGCTCTTTCAATAATTCAGTGCGGACGTCGCCGCGTTCAACAACGTCCAGCAGGTCGCCGACGTTGCGGAAAAAATGCAGCGCGGTGGCGTGGTCGTTAACGGGCAGATGCCGGGAAAGCTGTTGAACTAAAAATTCGATGCGCAGCCAGGTACGCATTTTTTCGTTAAGCGGGTGCTCAAAAAGGATATGAGTAGACATTATGGTTTTTCCTGTGCAACGGCCTGCGCGGCGAACGTCAGATACAGCTCGTGCAGACGGGCAACATCCGATGCGATAGCATCTGGTGCGCCGTTATTATCAATAACATCATCCGCGACAGCAAGGCGGGCTTCACGCGTTGCCTGCGCAGCAAGAATTTGTTCGGCATGTTCTCGCGAGACATGGTCGCGAGCCATTGTTCGTTCGATCTGCGTTTCGGGGGAAACATCGATAACCAGAACCCGGTCGGCCTTTTTATGCAGCTGATTTTCGACCAGCAGAGGCACGACCCACAGCACATAGGGCGAAGTGGCTTCAGCCATCTGACGCTGCGTTTCCTGGTGGATAATGGGGTGGAGCAGGGCGTTTAGCCAGACTTTTTCTGACGAATCAGAAAATATCTGTTCCCTGAGCTGGCGGCGATTGAGCGTGCCATCATTATTTACGATGGTGCTGCCAAAATGCGCTTCGATGGCTTTTAACGCGGGTGTATTTGGCTCTACCACCTGACGGGCAATAATATCGGCATCAATAATTGAGATACCCAGACGAGAAAATGCGTCCGCGACGGTGCTTTTTCCACTACCGATACCGCCGGTTAATGCAACGATGTACCCCATTAAATTAAATCCTGGGAATTATTCATTATTGAAATCAATTGCTTAAATTTTAAACGTGGAGCGGTGAATGTTTGCCTCTCTTTACCCGCTTTTTGTCAGGTAAATTTATAGGATTGTAGCGTAAAAAAAGAGATTTTCGCAGTCTTGCGGAGCAGGTATTAGTGCGTATGATAGCGTCACTGGAGTTGTGCTTTTACTTTTTTGCCTCTAACCCCAGGAATCCGCACATGCGTATCGAAGAAGATCTGAAGTTAGGTTTCAAAGACGTTCTTATCCGCCCTAAACGCTCTACACTGAAAAGTCGCTCAGACGTTGAACTCGAACGTCAATTCACCTTTAAACATTCCGGTCAGACCTGGTCTGGTGTGCCGATTATTGCCGCTAACATGGACACCGTGGGCACGTTCGAAATGGCTGCCGCGCTGGCGAAGTTCGACATCCTCACCGCTGTGCATAAGCACTACAGCCCGGAAGAGTGGAATGACTTTGTCGCTTCAGCTTCTGACGATGTGATTAAACACGCCGTGGTTTCCACCGGCACGTCCGATGCTGATTTCGCAAAAACGCAACAGATCCTGGCGGCCAACCCGGCGCTGACCTTTGTCTGCATCGACGTTGCGAATGGCTACTCTGAACACTTCGTGCAGTTCGTCAGCAAAGCGCGTGAAGCCTGGCCGACCAAAACCATCATCGCGGGCAACGTGGTGACCGGCGAAATGTGTGAAGAGCTGATCCTCGCCGGTGCGGATATCGTGAAAGTCGGCATTGGCCCTGGCTCAGTCTGTACCACGCGTGTGAAAACCGGCGTGGGTTATCCGCAGCTGTCTGCCGTCATCGAGTGCGCGGATGCCGCTCACGGCCTGGGCGGGCAGATCATCAGTGACGGCGGCTGTACCACGCCTGGTGACGTGGCGAAAGCCTTCGGCGGCGGCGCTGACTTCGTCATGCTCGGCGGGATGCTGGCAGGTCACGAAGAGAGCGGCGGTACACTGGTCGAAGAGAACGGTGAAAAATTCATGCTCTTCTACGGTATGAGCTCTGAGTCTGCGATGAACCGTCATGTGGGCGGCGTGGCAAAATACCGCGCGGCGGAAGGCAAAACCGTTAAGCTGCCTCTGCGCGGCCCGGTAGAAAATACCGCGCTCGATATCCTCGGCGGTCTGCGTTCAGCCTGTACCTACGTGGGCGCATCTCGCCTGAAAGAGCTGACCAAACGCACCACCTTTATCCGCGTTCAGGAACAAGAAAACCGCGTTTTCAACAGCCTGTAACGTCCTTTCGCTGGCGCATCCTCCTGCGCCAGCGCTATCCCGCACTCATGGCATCCCCCAGATTGAAAATCGGCAGGTACATCGCGACCACCAGCGTGCCGATGATTACTCCGGTCACCAGCAGCAATACGGGCTCCAGCAGCGCCGCCAGACTATCTGCCATCTGAAAGGTTTGCTCGGTGTGGTGATGCGCCAGATTCTCCAGCATGATATCAAGCGCGCCGGACGCTTCGCCCGTGCGCACCAGCTGAACGCAGAGTGGGGTAAATACCGCCGCGTTCTGGAATGCTGACCAGACGGGCATGCCCCTTTCCACCTCTTCCCGCATCTTGCGGATTACGCTTTGCCAGTACGGGTTTACGGCGGCCTCTTCCGCGCTTTCCAGCCCCTCCAGAAAGGCGATACCCGCCTGCTGGGTTAGCGAGAGGACGGTAAAGATCTGCCCCAGCTTTTGCCCTCGTGCCAGCGCGCCCATCACCGGGAGCTGCAAAAGAACGCGTTGCGTTAGCCGTTGCCATTCGGCACGCCGTTGAAGGCTAAAGATCGCTGCAACAGGGATGAATAGCAGCCCGCTCATGGCCAGAGCCCACTCCTCGATAAAGCGTGCCAGCCCCATAACCATCCGCGTGAGCAGCGGAAGCGGCGTATTGAAGGTTCTGTAGATAGCCGCAAATTCGGGCAAAACCAGCGTCACCATCGCCAGTACAAGCACCACGGCAAGCGCCAGGACAATCAGTGGATAGCGCAGGGCTTTTTTCACTTTGGCATTCAGCAGCTGCTGAGATTTTTGCTGCTGCGCAAGCTGCCGACAGCAGGTTTCAAGCTTCCCCGTCTGCTCACCCGTTTTCACCATCGCAACGTACAGCGGGCTAAACACGTCCGGCCATTTTTGCAGCGCGGCGGAAAAGGAACAGCCTTCGCTGAGATCGTCCGCCAGGCTTTGCAAAAGCGCCTGCCACTGCGTCAACGGGTGCTGTTCGGCCAGCATGTGCATGCTGTCTGACAGCGTCAGGCCCGCATGGAGCAGGGTCGCAAGCTGGCGAAAAAGATCGTAGCAGTGATGCGCCTGCCACCGGTGGCGACGGGAGCTGCGGGTCAGCGTTAACGGGTGCAGCGCTTTGCGCATCAATAACGTGAATGCCGCTTCCCGACTGGCTGCCCACAGCGCGCCGCTTTGCCGTTCCCCTTCGGTGGTCAGCGCCCGCCAGCGCCAGAGGTGATTAGCCGCCATTGGGCATACCCAGCACGCGGATCAGCTCTTCAAGCGTGGTAAGGCCCTGCTCGACCGCCATACAGCCATGCTCAAACAGGGTCGTCATTCCGGTCTGTCGGGCGCTTGAGTTAATAACGTCAATCGCGGCACCGCTGGAAATCGCCTGCCGAAGCGGGTCATCAATGCTCAATACCTCAAACAGCGCGACCCGGCCGTAGAAGCCGTGATAGCAGCGATCGCACCCCACTGGCTGCCAGTGAGGAAGCTCGCGCGAGCAGATAGCTTTGGGTAAGGCCACCCGGCTTTGCCCCTCCTGTCGGCAGTGCGGACACAGGCGGCGAACCAGCCTTTGCGAGATAACCAGCGAGAGCGCCGAAGCAATCATCCAGCGGGCGACGCCCATTTGTTGCAGGCGAATAAGCGTTTCAGCCGTTGAGTTGGTATGCAGCGTGGAGAGCACCAGATGCCCGGTCTGCGAGGCGTTAATGGCTATTTCAGCCGTTTCACCATCGCGGATCTCACCGACCATAATGATGTCCGGATCCTGACGTAACAGCGCCCGCAGCACGCTCTGAAAGGTGAGGCCGGCGCGCGGGTTTATCTGCGTCTGGTTCAGGCCGGTAAGGGGGATCTCGACGGGATCCTCGACGCTACAGATATTCACCTCCGGCGTGTTTCGGGCCTGCAAGGCGCTGTAGAGCGTTACGGTTTTACCGCTGCCCGTTGGCCCGGTCACGAGGATCAGTCCCTGCGGCTGGTGGAGCGCGCGGGTAAAGCGGGTCTGCTGATCGGCATTCATGCCCAGCAGCCCGATATCCAGCGCCTGGTTAACCTGTTGCAGAAGACGCAGCACAATTTTCTCACCGCCGTTACAGGGCAGGGTGGCGATACGAAAAGAGACCGGTTCGTTTGCCAGCTCAACGGTAAACTGTCCGTCCTGCGGCAGGCGACGCTCCGCAATGTCGAGATTACCCAGCACCTTCAGCCGTGCGGCCAGCGATGTGGCTATCTCCGGCGAGAGGGGCGTCTGCGGATTGAGTACGCCATCAATGCGCAGGCGGATGTGACATGCGCTCCCGGTGGGCTCGATGTGAATATCGGACGCCCGCTGGCTTAACGCCTGTAACAGCGTTCGGTTTAGGACATCCACCGCAGAGGCGGTGGTTGCGGCTGCGGGCAGATGGGACTGGGCGGCGAGCTGACGGTGTTTCTCCATGCGCTCGCGGGGCCAGCATTCAATATCAATGCGCTTTTGGGTCGCGAAGCGCAGGGCCTCCATTAGCCCAGCGTCCGGACTGCCTACCACGGCAATGCTGACCCGGTTGGTGTCGCTGGCGAGCAGCTGGGCCTGGTGGCGCTGGCAGAGCGCCATAAGTTGTTCTGGTTTCATCATTGGCTCCTGCTACTTATTGTTGAAGCGGAAGATATCTTCGCAGGCCTGTTTTAGCGCGCTGTCGCTGGCGATGGTGCAGGTGCGCGTCCAGCCGGTGACGCCGTTGGCGTTTTCCCACTGCGGGGCGAGGCTCACCTCCAGTCCGTTAAGACTCTCCTGGCCGGTCAGAGAAATAGCGCCTTTCGACACGCTCAAGGCAGAAACGTATCGGGATGTGGCCGATGACGGAATACCGTTACTGCCGCCGTTGCAGCTGTCTATCCCGCCGCGCTCAAGGGAGCAGAGTTCGATAGCGGTGCGGTAAGGGATGACGGTTTGCAGCACATCGGTTAATGCGGCTTTTCGAAGATAGTTCTGGTAAGCGGGAATGCCTGCCGCGCTCAGAATGGCAATAATGCCAATGACCACCATCAGCTCAATGAGCGTGAATCCGTGTTGTCTGTTCATATCTGCTCCTTAGAAATCGTGGCGCTACTGTGGCAGCGAGAGGATGTTCAGACGAGCGGCAAAAAGGGAAACGTGAAGGCGCTTTCAGCGGTTTTTGGCGGTGTTGCAGAAAGGAACGGCAGGTTTGCGAGCAGGATCGTATTTCCCCTCTCCGGGCGAGAGGGGAGCGCGGCCGTTATTTGAAGCGCATCGAGAGGTCGAGAGCGCGGACGTGCTTGGTGAGCGCGCCGACGGAGATGAAATCGACCCCGGTTTCAGCGAACTCACGGATGGTGTCGAAGGTCACGTTGCCCGAAACCTCAAGCTGCGCCTGGCCGTTGGTGCGCTTGACCGCTTCGCGCATCTGCCCGGTTTCGAAGTTATCGAGCATGATGATATCGGCCCCGGCTTTGATGGCTTCATCCAGCTCTTCCAGCGTTTCGACTTCTACCTCAACCGGCACGTCCGGGTGCAGCCAGAAGGCTTTTTCCACCGCCTGACGCACGGAGCCGGAGGCAATAATGTGGTTCTCTTTGATCAGGAAGGCGTCAGATAACCCCAGACGATGGTTCGCGCCGCCGCCGCACAGCACCGCATATTTCAGCGCGGTGCGCAGGCCTGGCAGGGTTTTGCGGGTGTCGAGCAGCTGCGTGCGGGTGCCTTGCAGCAGGTCGGTATAGCGGCGAACTTCGCTGGCGACGCCTGAGAGCGTCTGGACGAAGTTAAGGGCGGTGCGCTCGCCGGTCAGCAGGATGTGGGAAGGGCCATCAAGCTCGAAGAGCGGTTGATTTGCGCTAATCGTGTCGCCATCTTCCACGTGCCAGGTGACCTGAACGTCATCTCCGGCTAGCTGGGTAAAGACCTCTTCGACCCAGCGTTTACCGCAGAATACGCCGTCTTCACGGGTAATCACGACGGCGTGGGAGCGCGTCTCTTTTGGTAATAATTGCGCGGTAATATCGTTGTCGGCATTGACGTCGCCGCCCAGATCTTCTTTCAGGGCATGGGCAACGCTTGCCGGGATATCCATGTTAATACGTTCCAGAAGCGCGTCACGTCGGTGGTCGGGGTTATAGCGGCGAGGCGGCATGATAAAACTCCAAATTGGTAACGAATCATAATATTGAAACATGCTACTCTGAACCGAGTAATAGCACCATACAGAAGGAGTTCCAGCATGTTGTTAGAAAACGGATGGCTGGTGGATGCGCGGCGTGTGCCCTCGCCGCACCACGATTGCCGCCCGGAGGATGAACAGCCCACACTGCTGGTGGTTCATAATATTAGTCTTCCGCCAGGCGAATTTGGCGGGCCGTGGATCGACGCACTATTCACGGGAACGATTGATCCCGACGCTCATCCTTTTTTTGCTGAAATCGCCCATCTGCGCGTATCGGCCCACTGTCTGATCCGCCGTGACGGCGAAATTGTCCAGTATGTTCCCTTTGACAAGCGCGCCTGGCACGCGGGCGTGTCGGTGTATCAGGGACGTGAACGCTGCAACGACTTTTCGATTGGTATCGAACTGGAAGGCACTGAGACAACTCCCTATACCGATGCGCAATATCAGCAGCTGGTCGCCGTGGCGCGAACCCTTATCGGGTTATATCCCGCGATGGCAGAGAATATAACGGGGCACAGCGATATCGCCCCGGTGAGAAAAACCGATCCCGGTCCGGCGTTTGACTGGTCGCGTTTTCACGCCATGCTTACCGCGTCGTCAGATAAGGAGATAACATGACGTTGTTTACTATGCTGCTGGTGATTATTGCTGAACGCCTGTTCAAGCTCGGCGAACACTGGCAACTGGACCATCGACTCGAAGTTTTATTCCGTAAGATCAAACACTTTTCAATGCTGCGTACGCTGCTGATGACGGCGGGCGTGATGCTGATTACCTTCCTGCTGCTGCGTGCGCTGTATGGCCTGTTTTTCAACGTGCCGCTGCTGGTGGTGTGGATCCTGCTCGGCGTGCTCTGCATCGGTGCGGGAAAAGTGCGGCTGCATTATCACGCCTATCTGAAAGCCGCATCCCGTGACGATGCCCACGCGCGCGGGGCGATGGCCAGCGAGCTGACCATGATCCACGGCGTTCCGCCGGATTGCGACGAGCGTGAATTCCTGCGCGAGCTGCAAAACGCGCTGCTGTGGATCAACTTCCGTTATTACCTGGCACCGCTGTTCTGGTTTGTGGTGGGTGGCCCGTGGGGGCCGGTGCTGCTGATGGGCTATGCGTTTTTACGCGCCTGGCAGACCTGGCTTGCCCGCTACCTTACGCCGCACGAGCGTTTGCTGTCCGGGATCGACGCCATTTTGCACGTGCTTGACTGGCTGCCGGTACGCCTTGTCGGCGTGGTGTATGCGCTGATTGGGCACGGTGAAAAGGCGCTGCCGGCCTGGTTTGCTTCTCTGGGCGATCGCCATACTTCCCAGTATCAGGTGCTCACGCGCCTGGCGCAGTTCTCCCTGGCGCGTGAACCGCATACCGACAAGGTGGAAACGCCAAAAGCGGCGGTTTCCATGGCGAAGAAAACCTCTTTCGTGGTGGTTGTGGTGGTCGCGCTGCTGACGATTTACGGCACGCTGGTGTAGGCCAGCGCGCCGTTTCGGTTACAGCGTATCCGCAGGCGGGATGCCAAAATCTGGCATCCCGTTTTCATTCCAGCGAACCCGCTTCAGGCGGGTATGACGATTCGGATCGTAAAGCGGATCGCCCTCGATTTCGGTGTAGTTCCGCGCGTGATAGACCAGCACATCGTCCCCTTCCGGCGTTTGCGTAAAGCTGTTGTGGCCTGGCCCATACTGGCGATTTTCGTAGCTGGTGGTGAAGACCGGACGCGGTGATTTCTGCCAGTTGGCCGGGTCTTGCGGATCGGCGTTCATGTCTATCCACAGCAGCCCCATGCAGTAGTTTTCGTCCGTGGCGCTCGCCGAATAGCTGATAAACAGCTTGTCGTCGTGAACCAGCACCGCCGGGCCTTCGTTGACCCAAAATCCCCGACACTCCCAGTCGTACTCCGGTTTGCTGAGCATCACCGGCTCGCCCTTGAGCGTCCACGGATTTTCCATTTCACACAGGTAGAGGTTGGAGTTGCCGGAGATATCCGGGGCCTTTTGCGCCCACAGATACCAGCGCTTGCCCTGATGGACAAAAGTGGTGGCGTCCAGCGCGAAGGTGTCGAACGGGGTGATGATTTGCCCTTTCTCAACCCAGGTGCCGGTGAGCGGATCGCTGTCGGCGCATTCAATGGCGAACATGCGGTGCTGGAACATCCCGAGCTTGTCGAGCGCCTGGGTGTGGGTCGCGGCAAAATAGATGTACCACTTGCCGTCGATGTGGTGCAGCTCCGGCGCCCAGATCAGCTGGCTCATCGGGCCGGTTTCGGGCTTGCGCCACACCACCACCTCGTCGGCGCTGCGTAGCCCTTCCAGCGTGTCGGCACGGCGAACGGCCAGCCTGTCGTACTGCGGCACGGAGGCAATAAAATAGTACTGTCCGTCATGGCGCAGAATATACGGGTCGGCGCGTTGTTCAATAAACGGGTTTGGCCAGGTTTGCATTCGGCTTTCCTTATTTCGTCTCAGCGGCTTTGAGTTCCTGATAGTCATTCAGCTCGCGATAGTTGCTACGGCGCTTCTCCAGGTCCGACTGGATCTGCTTCATGGTGTCACGATCCACTTTCAGCAGACGCACCACGCCTGCGGTAATCAGATACCCGATGCCCGGGATCACGGTAAACAGCAGCACGATCCCGTTGATGGCATCCGCGCTTTGCGCTTTCGCACCTGCGTCATAGCCGTACCAGGAGAGCAGGAAACCGACCATCGCCCCGGCGATCGCCAGCCCCAGCTTGAGGAAGAAGATGTTGCCGGAGAAGCTGATCCCGGTGATGCGTTTGCCGGTTTTCCATTCGCCGTAATCATCGACGTCGGCCATCAGCGACCAGTGCAGCGGGGACGGGATCTGGTGCAGGATATTGAGCAGGAAGTAGAGCACCACGATGGTGACGGTGGCTTTCGGATCGAAGAAATAGAACGCGGTTGAGAAAATCGCCAGCACGATGTTGGTCCAGAAGAACACCTTCAGCTTGCACCAGCGGTCGGTCAGCACCTTCGCCAGCATACTGCCGAGCATCATGCCCACCACGCCCAGGCTGATAAACAGGGTGGCAAAGTGGGTAGATTGGCCCATCACCCAGGTGACGTAATACATGGTCGCCGCCATGCGGATAAAGCCCGGGCAAACGTTGCACAGCGTCAGCAGCAGAATACGCACCCACTGGTCGTTCTTCCACACGTCCTTAAGATCGTTTTTCAGCTCGTCGTGGGTTTGCACCGCTGGGCGCACGCGCTCGCGCACGGTGGAGAAGCAGAACAGGAACATGCAGGTGCCAATAAGCGCCAGCACGGTCATCGCCATCTGGTAGCCTTTGGCTTTGTCGTCGCCGCCGAACCAGTCGACCATCGGCAGCAGCGTGAGGGAGAGCAGCAGGGTGGCGATACCTACCATCACAAAACGGTAGGACTGGCAGGCCACGCGCTCTTTCGGATCGTTAGTGATCACGCCGCCCAGCGAGCAGTAAGGAATGTTAATCGCCGTGTAGGTCAGCGACAGCAGGAAATAGGTGACGAACGCATAGATAACCTTGCTGTTGTACGTCCATTCCGGGGTGGTGAACATCAGGATGCTGAACAGCGCGTAGGGGAAGGCAATCCACAGCAGCCATGGACGAAAACGACCATATTTGCTGCGGGTGCGGTCGGCGATGGCGCCCATAATCGGGTCGGTGACCGCATCGATCACGCGCACCGAGAGCAGCAGAACCCCGACCAGCGCGGGGGCAAGACCAAAAATGTCCGTGTAAAAATAGTTAACAAACAACATGATGGCGCCGAAGATGATGTTGCATCCCGCGTCGCCCATTCCATAGCCGATCTTTTCTTTTACTGAAAGTTTATTGTTATCCATGAACTGCTCTCCGGGTTACGGTATGGAGAGAATTATTGGCTGGCACGCAAATATATGCGTAGCAGTATAAAGTCAGTGATATGGATTATTTTGCTGTTGGCGTGAAACTGTGAGGCAGGTAACAACACCCTGTACCCGCACGATACGGGTACAGGGAGAGGGGATTAGTGCGCTTTCATCGTGCGGGCGTTTTTCTGTTTAACCAGATAGCCCACGCCGAGGACCGCAATCCAGACCGGGATCAGGTAGACCGAAATCGCCATGCCCGGCGTCATCAGCATAATGACCAGCACTGCCGCCATGAACAGCAGGCAGACCCAGTTGCCCAGCGGATAGAGCAGGGCAGGGAAGCGGGTAGTTACGCCCTGCTGCTGCTTCGCGCGGCGGAACTTCATGTGCGCCAGGCTAATCATCGCCCAGTTGATCACCAGAGCGGAAACCACCAGCGCCATCAGCAGGCCAAAGGCAGACTCCGGCGCAAGGTAGTTGATCAGTACGCAGAGCGCGGTGACCACAGCGGAGACCAGAATGGTGTTTACCGGCACGCCGCGTTTATCGACGTTGAGCAGCGCTTTCGGCGCGTTCCCCTGCTGTGCCAGACCGAACAGCATGCGACTGTTGCAGTAAACGCAGCTGTTGTAAACGGAGAGGGCAGCGGTCAGCACTACCACGTTCAGGGCATTAGCCACGAAGGTGTCGCCCAGCTCGTGGAAGATCAGTACGAACGGGCTGGTGTCAGCGGTTACGCGCGTCCACGGCAGCAGGGAGAGCAGCACCGCCAGCGAACCCACATAGAAGATCAGAATACGGTAGATAACCTGGTTAGTGGCTTTCGGGATGCTCTGCTCCGGGTTATCGGCTTCAGCGGCGGTAATGCCCACCAGCTCAAGGCCGCCGAAGGAGAACATAATAATCGCCATCATCATCACCAGCCCGGTCATGCCGTGCGGCAGGAATCCGCCCTGCTCCCAGAGGTTACGCACCGTCGCCTGTGGGCCGCCGTTGCCGCTGAACAGCAGCCAGCCGCCGAAGATAATCATCGCCACAACGGCGATCACTTTGATGATGGCAAACCAGAACTCCATCTCACCAAACACTTTTACGTTGGTCAGGTTGATGGCGTTGATGATGACGAAGAAGGCCGCTGCGGAGGCCCAGGTTGGGATCTCCGGATACCAGAACTGAATGTATTTACCGACCGCCGTCAGCTCGGCCATGGCAACCAGTACGTACAGCACCCAGTAGTTCCAGCCGGACGCGAAGCCAGCGAAGCTTCCCCAGTATTTATAGGCGAAATGGCTGAACGAGCCTGCAACCGGCTCCTCAACCACCATCTCACCCAGCTGACGCATAATCAGGAAGGCGATAAACCCCGCGATAGCGTACCCCAAAATAATACCAGGGCCGGCGGACTGGATAACGGATGCGCTTCCCAGAAACAGGCCGGTACCGATAGCACCACCCAACGCGATGAGCTGAATATGGCGGTTTTTAAGTCCGCGCTTCAGCTGATCGCCGTGCTGTTGACCTTCCATCATGAAACCTCGTGTGTGGTTGTTATATTCACGCTGCGCGTGTGTAATTATGAATATCCATTTTCTGTATTTATTTCTTTACGGTAAGCGGTACAGAAAAAATCGGAGATGACTTCCGTAAGCGCAAGAATAGTGATAAGCGCGCTTGAATGCACCTGCTTTATGAAGGGGCGATGACGAGTTGAATAAAAAGAAAGCATTTGTAAATCGGTCCGTTAGCCCTTCCTACCCAAGCTATAGAATAGAAATGCGCAATAAGCGGGCGAATTTTCATTATTTGCCCTGTTGAATCGCTTCAGATTGCAAAAACCCTCGTTTCAATAAGGTTAAATCTCCCTCGAAGGGAGTAATCAACTCATTTGTGCAAAGTTACATTTCTGAAACGTCATTTCTGTAAGGTTGTTAAAATGTGCAGGGTTTACTGATTTCAATCAAAACCAATATGGACAGAAGGTGAATACTTTGTTACTTTAGCGATACGAACTTGAAATTGGTAAGACCAATTGACTCCGGGCAAAAAGGCGTAAGACAGGGAATATGGCCTACAGCAAAATTCGCCAACCAAAATTATCCGATGTGATTGAGCAGCAGCTGGAGTTTTTGATCCTCGAAGGGACATTGCGCCCCGGTGAAAAACTTCCGCCAGAACGTGAGCTGGCAAAACAGTTCGACGTTTCCCGCCCCTCTCTGCGTGAGGCCATTCAGCGCCTCGAAGCGAAGGGTTTGCTGCTTCGTCGCCAGGGCGGCGGAACCTTTGTGCAAAACAGCCTGTGGCAGAGCTTCAGCGACCCGCTGGTAGAACTTCTCTCTGACCACCCAGAATCCCAGTTTGATCTGCTTGAGACCCGTCACGCGCTTGAAGGTATCGCGGCCTATTACGCCGCCCTTCGCAGCACTGATGAAGATCGCGTGCGTATCCGCGAGCTGCATCAGGCCATTGAACGGGCACAGCAGTCCGGCGATTTAGACGCCGAGTCCAATGCCGTCGTCCAGTATCAAATTGCCGTCACCGAGGCGGCACACAATGTGGTGTTGCTACACTTGCTACGCTGCATGGAGCCGATGCTGGCCCAGAACGTTCGTCAGAATTTTGAATTGTTGTATGCCCGTCGGGACATGCTCCCGCTGGTCAGCAACCATCGCACCCGAGTATTCGAGGCGATAATGGCCGGGGAACCGGAGCAGGCGCGCGAAGCGTCGCACCGCCATCTGGCCTTCATTGAGGAAATCTTGCTGGACCGCAGCCGTGAACAATCGCGTCGCGAACGTTCATTACGCCGCATACAGCAACGAAAGGATTAAGCGCCGGATTTTTAGAGCGCGGCAACTAAACGCAGAACCTGTCTTATTGTGTTTTCTGGCGAAAGCACAATGGGACAGGTTCCAGACAAATCAACGTATTAGATAGATAAGGAATACCCCCATGTCAGAACGTCTCCAAAATGACGTGGATCCGATCGAAACTCGCGACTGGCTACAGGCGATCGAATCGGTCATCCGTGAAGAAGGTGTTGAGCGCGCTCAGTATCTGATTGATCAGCTGCTCTCAGAAGCCCGTAAAGGCGGCGTGAAAGTTGCTTCAGGTGCAGGGGCTAATAACTACGTAAACACGATTGCCGTCGAAGACGAACCGGAATACCCGGGCAATCTGGATCTGGAACGCCGTATTCGTTCTGCAATCCGCTGGAACGCCATCATGACCGTTCTGCGCGCATCCAAGAAAGACCTGGAACTGGGCGGCCACATGGCATCCTTCCAGTCTTCTGCAACCGTTTACGAAGTGTGCTTCAACCACTTCTTCCGTGCAGCTAACGAGAAAGACGGCGGCGATCTGGTGTACTTCCAGGGCCACATCTCTCCGGGCATCTACGCACGTGCATTCCTGGAAGGTCGTCTGACTGAAGAGCAGATGAACAACTTCCGTCAGGAAGTTCACGGTAAAGGTCTGTCTTCTTACCCGCACCCGAAACTGATGCCAGAATTCTGGCAGTTCCCGACCGTATCTATGGGTCTGGGCCCAATCGGTGCGATCTACCAGGCTAAATTCCTGAAATATCTGGAACACCGCGGCCTGAAAGATACCTCTGAGCAAACCGTATACGCCTTCCTGGGCGACGGCGAAATGGATGAGCCAGAATCTAAAGGTGCGATCACCATCGCGACCCGTGAGAAGCTGGACAACCTGTGCTTCATCATCAACTGTAACCTGCAACGTCTGGATGGTCCGGTAACCGGCAACGGCAAGATCATCAACGAACTGGAAGGCATCTTCGCGGGTGCTGGCTGGAACGTGATTAAAGTGATGTGGGGCGGTCGTTGGGATGAGCTGCTGCGTAAAGACACCAGCGGTAAACTGATCCAGCTGATGAACGAAACCGTTGACGGCGACTACCAGACCTTCAAATCCAAAGACGGTGCCTACGTTCGTGAGCACTTCTTCGGCAAATATCCTGAAACCGCAGCACTGGTTGCAGACTGGACTGACGAGCAGATCTGGGCCCTGAACCGTGGTGGTCACGATCCGAAGAAAGTCTACGCTGCACTGAAAAAAGCGCAGGAAACCAAAGGTAAAGCGACTGTAATCCTGGCCCACACCATCAAAGGTTACGGCATGGGTGATACCGCAGAAGGTAAAAACATCGCTCACCAGGTTAAGAAAATGAACATGGACGGCGTGCGTTATATCCGCGACCGTTTCAACGTTCCAGTGACCGATGAGCAGGTAGAAAACCTGTCTTACATCACCTTCCCGGAAGGGTCTGAAGAGCACAAGTACCTGCACGAACGTCGTCAGGCGCTGAAAGGCTACCTGCCAGCTCGTCAGCCTAACTTCACCGAGAAGCTGGAACTGCCGGCGCTGGAAGACTTCTCTCAGCTGCTGGAAGAGCAGAACAAAGAGATCTCTACCACTATCGCCTTCGTGCGTGCCCTGAACGTGATGCTGAAGAACAAGTCGATCAAAGATCGTCTGGTTCCAATCATCGCTGACGAAGCGCGTACCTTCGGTATGGAAGGTCTGTTCCGTCAGATTGGTATCTACAGCCCGAACGGTCAGCAGTACACCCCGCAGGACCGTGAGCAGGTTGCATATTACAAAGAAGACGAGAAAGGTCAGATCCTGCAAGAAGGTATCAACGAGCTGGGCGCAGGCGCATCCTGGCTGGCCGCTGCGACCTCTTACAGCACCAACAACCTGCCGATGATTCCGTTCTACATCTACTACTCGATGTTCGGTTTCCAGCGTATCGGTGACCTGTGCTGGCAGGCTGGCGACCAACAGGCTCGCGGCTTCCTGGTCGGTGGTACTTCCGGTCGTACAACGCTGAACGGCGAAGGTTTGCAGCACGAAGATGGTCACAGCCATATTCAGTCTCTGACTATCCCTAACTGTATCTCTTACGACCCGTCTTACGCGTACGAAGTGGCTGTCATCATGCACGACGGTCTGACCCGTATGTACGGTGAAGCACAAGAGAACATTTACTACTACATCACCACGCTGAACGAAAACTACCACATGCCGGCTATGCCGGAAGGCGCCGAGGAAGGTATCCGTAAAGGTATCTACAAACTCGAAACCCTCGAAGGTAGCAAAGGTAAAGTTCAGCTGCTGGGCTCCGGTTCTATCCTGCGTCACGTACGTGAAGCAGCACAGATCCTGGCGAAAGACTACGGCGTAGGTTCTGACGTGTACTCTGTGACTTCCTTCACTGAACTGGCGCGTGATGGCCAGGATTGTGAGCGCTGGAACATGCTGCACCCACTGGAAACCCCGCGCGTTCCGTACATCGCTCAGGTGATGAACGATGCACCAGCGGTGGCGTCGACTGACTATATGAAACTGTTCGCTGAGCAGGTTCGTACTTACGTTCCAGCTGATGATTATCGCGTTCTGGGTACTGACGGCTTCGGTCGTTCTGACAGCCGCGAAAACCTGCGTCACCACTTCGAAGTTGATGCTTCTTACGTGGTTGTAGCAGCACTGGGCGAACTGGCTAAACGTGGCGAAATCGATAAGAAAGTGGTTGCAGACGCAATTACCAAATTCAACATCGATGCAGAAAAAGTTAACCCGCGTCTGGCGTAAGAGGTAAAAGAATAATGGCTATCGAAATCAATGTACCGGACATCGGGGCTGATGAAGTTGAAATCACCGAGATCCTGGTCAAAGTTGGCGACAAAGTTGAAGCTGAACAGTCGCTGATCACCGTAGAAGGCGACAAAGCCTCTATGGAAGTTCCGTCACCTCAGGCTGGCATCGTTAAAGAGATCAAAGTCTCTGTTGGCGATAAAACCGAGACCGGCAAACTGATCATGATTTTCGATTCCGCCGACGGTGCAGCAGCTGCTGCACCTGCGCAGGAAGAGAAGAAAGAAGCCGCTCCGGCCGCCGCTGCTCCAGCAGCTGCCGCGGCAGCGAAAGAAGTGAACGTGCCTGACATCGGCGGTGACGAAGTTGAAGTCACTGAAATCCTGGTGAAGGTGGGCGACAAAGTTGAAGCTGAACAGTCGCTGATCACCGTAGAAGGCGACAAAGCCT